>JAATGF010000034.1 GCA_015654795.1 Bacteroidales bacterium | reverse complement strand
ATTAACAAAAAGTTATTTGAAATGGCAAAGATTACAAAATCAAACCCTAATTCCAAAAGAAAAGGGGTAAAAAAAGAAATTGTGTCATATATCATTGATATAGTGCAAATTAAATATGGTTAGCCTGACGGCTATGCTTTTTCAAAGGGGGAGAGTGGCTCGTGCATGTGCGGGAGGAGGTAGGATAAAATATAGTGTCGGGTTTTATGAGTTTTATAAATCCTCTTTGGTGCCGTTTTTTCAAATTGCTTTTTATACATATTCCATATTCAAAATAATTTTGGTTGCCTTATGTTGAAGGTGTATTTTATTGGGATAGCCTGGTAGAACATTTACGCTTACAAGCCAGAATGTCATTTCCTTAGGTGCGGGTGATTAGATTAATCCTGTTACAATTTAAACCAGTCGCGGATCAGCACCGTTTTATCTTCGGGTTCCTTGAAGTGCCTGAATTCATTTGTCTTATGGTTGTAGGTGTAATCTTTTCCCCAGATAGTATGATTTTTCTGAACCTGACGTATGGCATCGGTTACGAAATAGAGTTCGTCATTTGTCATTGTAGGATGGAGGGAGAGCCTTATCCAGCCTGGTTTGTGCGAAAGATCACCGAAATTAATCTGCTGAGTGATCTGATTTGACTGGTCGTGACTCACATCCAAGAGGAAGTGGCCATATGTTCCTGCACAGGCACATCCGCCCCGGACCTGAATTCCGAACCTGTCATTCAGCAGTTTAACTGCAAGGTTAAAGTGAAGTGTGTCGATGTAAAATGAGATGATGCCCAGCCTATCGCGGATATTATTCGCGAGAATATGAAGACCTTCGATCTTTTCAAGTTCTGTGAATGCAATCCTGACCAGTTCCTTTTCACGCTTTTCGATATTATCAACCCCCATGCGGTTCTTTAGTTCGATACATAGCGCCGTGCGGATGGCCTGCAGAAAACCGGGTGTTCCACCGTCTTCACGTACTTCGATATCATCTACATATTTGAACTCGCCCCAGGGATTTGTCCAGTCGACCGTGCCGCCACCCGGATTGTCGGGAACTGAATTGTTGTAAATAGCAGCATTAAAGACCAGTACACCCGAACTTCCCGGTCCGCCCAGAAACTTATGAGGGGAAAAGAAAATTGCGTCGAGCGCCTGAAGCGGATCTTCGGGGTGCATATCGATCGTAACATATGGGGCGGATGCGGCAAAGTCGATGAAGCACAAGCCCCCGTTTTCGTGCATGATCCGGGCCATTTCGTGGTAGGGGGTTGCGATGCCTGTAACATTGGAACATGCTGTAAATGAGCCTATCTTCATCTTCCTGTCACGGTACTTATCTAATTCAATTCTTAATTGCTCGGGGTCGACAAGGAGCTCCTTATCAGGGCAGAGCTGAACGATATCGGCGATTGTCTCCAGCCATGAAGTGTGATTGGAGTGATGTTCCATGTGTGTGATGAAAACGACAGGGCGATCCTCCTTAGGCAAACAGTCGAGCTTATCGATTTTGTGCATCGCGCGGAACCCGAGAATGCGCTGGAATTTGTTGATCACGGTCGTCATTCCGGACCCGGCAGTGATTATCACATCGTTCGGTCCGGCGTTTACATGCTCTTTTATCTTTCTCTGTGCGAGGTGGTAAGCCTTTGTCATTAAGGTGCCTGTCTCGCAGGTTTCGGTATGGGTGTTGCCTACAAAGGGACCAAACTGGTTTGTGATTTTCTCCTCAATGGGTCGGTAAAGACGGCCGCTTGCAATCCAGTCGGCATAAACAATCTTTTTCTCACCATTGGGGGAATGAAAAGTCTGATTTATCCCGATAATGTTATTCCTGTATCTTTTAAAATATTCTTCCATTGGTCTGTCTCCTGAATACTTCGGAGCGTTAGCTTGATTGCATATTTTGATCAGGGGGCAATTTTAATCAGAATTATCGGGAATAAGTATGAGTTTTATTTCGAAACACTATTGTCCGGTTAAAATATTAACATACTAAGATGTGGTCCCGTATTTACGGGATTGCTCTTTTTATTCTATAATTCATTTATCTACACAGATATAGCAGCTATGTTGCAAAAGATAAAGCTGCTACGCAGCATCCTCTTTTTGTAGAAATAAATAGAATTGCAAAAGTAAGCCACGTGAGCCCCACACGTGCGGGACCTATTTAAAGGCTTCATAATATTCATGCGTAAATAATTTGTTTTTTAAATCCCGCATGGGCGAGAGATGGAATCAAAGATCAGCGAAGCTAAGGCCATCCGTCGGCTGACGGATTCATTCCGATTTGTGATTGTGGAATCATGACTATTTCGAAAGTCCGCCAACCCGTCACGGCAAAAGACGACATTTATTTATTCCCCTGTTACCTAATGCTAAGAATTACAATTCGTTTTCACCAGCAACATAGCCGAAGTTCGCAAGGATGCCCCCGTCGACAAAAAGTATATGACCATTCACATAATTACTTGCAGCCGAAGCAAGGAAGACTGCTGCACCGGCAAGATCTTCAGGATCACCCCAACGTCCTGCAGGTGTACGGGTCATCACAAGATTATTAAAAGGGTGACCATTAATGCGGATCGCTTCAGTCTGCGCGGTTGCAATGTACCCGGGCCCAATGCCGTTAGCCTGAATATTATGCTTTGCCCATTCGCAGCACATATTGGCTGTCAGAAGTTTAAGCCCGCCTTTGGCTGATGCATAGGCAGATACAGAATTCCGGCCATAAATACTCATCATCGAGCACATATTGATAATTTTTCCGCCACCGCGACTGATCATCGAAGGGACAACCCGCCTGGAGACAATAAACGGCGCAACAAGATCAATATCAATGACCTGACGAAAATCAGCCACCGGCATATCAAGGATCGGAACCCGTTTGATAATTCCGGCATTATTTACGAGAATATCGATTGGGCCAACCTCGGTTTCGATAATTCCGATTCCCTTATCTACATCTTCTTCCTTTGTAACATCAAAGACAACTGTGAACACATCGATTCCATCCTCCGCATAAGCCTTTTTACAAGTGACAAGACGTTCTTCAAAAATATCGTTTACGCAAATTTTAGCACCCGCCGACGCCAGCGCTTTGGCTATCGCCATCCCAATACCGTGAGTTCCTCCTGTTACAAGGGCTACTTTCCCGGTCAAGTCAAACATTTTCATATATAAAGTATTAATTTATTGTGTTTTGAAAATTCGAATAGATCAGCTATTTTCACCTAAGTTCATCAGGTTTAACAACATCCATGTCTCCGTAATTAAGATTTTCTCCAGCCATACCCCAGATAAAGGTATAGTTACCCGTTCCGGCAGCCGAGTGAATTGACCAGGTGGGAGAAAAGACGGCCTGTTCGTTTTGCATCCAGATATGGCGTGTTTCTTTAGGGTCGCCCATAAAATGACAGATTGCCTGATCTTCAGGAACTTCAAAATAGAAATAAGCTTCCATTCGACGGCTATGCGTGTGAGCCGGCATTGTATTCCAGACACTTCCGGGCTTAAGTTCAGTCATTCCCATCTGCAACTGACAGGTCTGAACAACTGAATTAACCAATAACTTATTGATTCTTCGGGCATTCGATTGTTCCATCGTTCCCGTCTCAACAACTTCGGCATCTTTCAATGTCACCTTTTTTGTAGGATATTCTTTATGCGCAGGGGCAGAATTAATATAAAAACGGGCAGGTTTGTCAGCGTTCACGGAGGAGAACACAACTGATTTACTTCCGCGGCCAACATACAATGCCTCTTTAAACCCAATATCATAAGTTGTTCCATCAATAGTAATGGTACCGTTCCCTCCAACATTAATAATTCCCAATTCCCTGCGCTCGCAAAAGTATTCGGCCTTCAGCGGATCAATCGGTTCGAGTGCCAGACTCCCGTTTACAGGAACTGCGCCACCGACAATATATCGGTCGTACTGCGAATAAGAGAGATGAATCTGATCTTCAATCATTACTTTTTCGATCAAATATTCCTTCCGCAAACGATCTGTATCATAATTCTTTGCATCCTGAGGATGTGTTGCAAAACGCTCATCAAATACTGTACTCATATCATTTATATAAATCTGTAATTAAAAATCACCGGCCTTAAACGTTCGATGTTTGAACAATTTCATTCAAATTTAAGTTGTAAAAGTAATACAATTGAAATGATTTTGCAATCGATTGCACAAATTATCTTATTCTGATGTTAGTCCATAATATTTTCCCACTTTTGCAATTAGAATCATTTACAAAATAACTGTTACCGCGATTTAATATCATGAAATGAAGAAGCATCCCGAAATTACGATTCATAATCTCGCATATGAGCTTAAAATATCTGCGTCAACTGTATCAAGGGCGTTAAACAACAACAGCAGAATTAGTGAGAAAACGCGGCAATTGGTTCAGAAAAAAGCGATTGAGATGGGCTATCGTCCGAACATTCTTGCTGCAAATCTTCGCAGTAAAAAGACCAATACCATTGGCGTGGTTGTACCGCGTATTGACCGATATTTTTTCTCATCAGCAATAAGCGGCATTGAAGACTATGCCTGGACCAAAGGTTTTAATGTGATTATCTCTCAGTCGAATGATCTGCTTATAAAAGAGATTAACTGTGTCCAGACATTATTTAATAATCGTGTGGACGGTTTAATAATTTCGATTTCGATGCAGACAAATGAAGATAAGCATCTCCGACTGTTTTCTGAGAAGAATATTCCAATCCTCTTTTTCGACAGGTTTTGCCCAACTATCGATAGTGACAGAATTGTAGTCGATGATTTTAATTCAGGATATAAAATTACCCGCCACCTGATAGAGCGGGGTTGCAAGAGAATTGCCCATATAGCAGGACCTGAATTGCTTAACATCTACAAAGATCGAAAAGACGGATATATTAAAGCGCTGGCCGAAGCAGAAATGCCCCTTATTGATGAATACCTGGAAGTCACGGACTTAACCAAAGAGGAGGGAATACAGGCCTTTACCCGATTGATGAAGCTCCCGAATCCTCCGGACGGCGTATTTTGTGGAAATGATACAACGGCATTAAGTGCGCTTGAATATTGTCAGAAAAATAATCTGAAGGTTCCGGGAGATGTCGCCTTATTCGGATTTAGCGACGAACCTTTCAGTGCCGTAGTAACGCCGTCACTCTCGACCGTAAAACAACCTGGATACCAAATGGGATTTCAGGCAGCACAAAAAATTATTCACCGGATTGAAAACACTAAAACCATCATCCCATTTGAACAAACTGTATTATCTACTGTATTAATAATTAGAGATTCTTCCAAATAAATCCGAGTCGTAGGTATTACAAAAATCATTATCTTTGCAAGTCATTAGAAAAAAATGGAAAATAACACACTCAACTATAACTGGTATGCTGTCAGGGTTAAATCAAGGTCGGAGAAAAAGGTTCAGTCCGATTTGACCGAACAGCATATTGAAGCATACGTTCCACTGCAAAAAAAACTGAGACAATGGAGTGACCGAAAAAAATGGGTTGAAATGCCATTGATTTCAGGTTATGTATTTGTTCACATTAGCCGAAAAGAGTACGAAATTGTACTTAAAACCTATAATGTTGTCAGTTACGTCTTTTTCGAAGGTAAAGCAGCAATCATAAGGGACGCAGATATTAATCTGTTAAAAAGGATGTTGGGCCAGATTGAAGTTGAGCTTGAGATTACAGTTGAGAACTTAAAACCGGGACAAATGGTTGAAATTATATCAGGACCGCTATGTGGCGTTGTAGGCGAACTAATTGATTTTAAAGGGAAGAACAAAGTTGCCCTTAGAATTCCGCCTCTCGGATATACTGTTCTTGTTGAAGCTCCCGGAAAGAATCTGATACCTTATAATTCGTAATTAAGAAGGAGTATCGATCAGAAAAGCGAGAATGGGAAAAAATGAGCCAGTGAGTTCTTTGAAAAGGTTAAAGTTTTCCAACATTGCAAAATTTGTGTGGAGAAAGATGTGATTTTTTTTAAAAAAAAGACAAGATTTTCAATTGTCAAAAATCAGATAAATTGAACATTAAATTGAGAACGAAAAGAACGCTATGCCTCAAGAAGCGGCAAGAATCTTAAACTATTTGGGAATAATATCTTCTGTTTTTTTTTTTCTTCACAATCAAATTACTTAGGGCGTATGAAAAAGATCCTTTATTTTGATTTGTTTCGTTAATAGGGTATTTACAAAAATATTACATGCATTGTAAAATTCCACACATCTGTTGAAAAAACTTATACGTCTGTCAAATAGCGAAGAAATTCACGCCCTTTGACTATCGTAGAATTAACTAAATTAACGATATTTGCACCTATTTTTTCACCTAAGCATAACTATTTAAAAGCATAACTTTATATACCGAACAAAATCCTACTAATTAGTTAGGGAAGAACATTTTGACAGATTCCGTTTGTTATGTCGACATGAAATTATTTGGATTTATTATTAACCCGGAGTTTCAAACAATTGACAATTTCGATAAATTAAGTATTTTTGTAAAATAGTAAATAAATGAAAATCCACGAACAATTCGGCGTTCATGGTAACTACAGCACAATAGCCATCTGAGGTCACGTTATGTGACCGAGAGGGCGAAGCTGTATGAGTGTATTACATTCAAAACCATTCGTAGTTCATTATTAAAATATAGCCGCCTGATTCTTAATTAGTAAAAAACTTTACTCTGAAAGAGTACTCAAATTATCAAAAGCGATATGCAAGATCTTCTTTATATTTCCGCAAGTTTTATTTTGGCACTCGCTATTTCGCTCTACGCAGTTCCAATTGTCATTAGAGTGGTCCATTCATTGAAGCTCATGGACAATCCCAATGAACGATCGGCTGCCAAAAGACCTATTCCCACTTTAGGTGGAATAGCAATTTTCCTTAGTTTTGTATTTGCATCCACTATTGGATTAAGTGGGGACGAACTGCCGGAAATGATCTATATATTAACTGCTGTAATCCTCATGTTTTTTGTTGGACTAAAAGATGACATTTTGACATTAACTGCATGGAAAAAACTTACAGTTCAATTAATTGCCTCCGGAATAATTGTTTTCCTTGCGAAAATACGATTTACTAATCTTCATGGGTTTTTGGGGATCGGAGACATTGGAATGGTTCCCAGTGTTATTCTGACTTTTTTTGTTATAATAGTCATTATTAATGCATTTAATCTAATGGATGGCATCGATGGTTTAGCTGCAGGACTAAGTATGTTGGCAGCTACTGTTTTCGGAGGTTGGTTTTTTATCAGCGGACATCATGATTATGCGATCCTCTCATTCTCTCTTGTAGGTGCAATTGCCGGTTTTTTCTATTACAACCTTTACGGAAAAGAAAACAAGATTTTCATGGGAGATACCGGATCGCTTGTTCTTGGAACCCTTATGTCGATTATCGTGATCCGGTTCAATGAATTCAATATCGATCAAACTCAGCCATTTTCTATCTCTTCGGCGCCTGCTGTTTCATTTGGGATTCTGATTTATCCATTAGTTGACACACTCAGAGTTTTCATAATCAGACTACTACAATTTAAATCGCCGTTTACTGCTGACAAAAACCACCTTCATCATCGATTGCTCGCGTTGGGCTTTTCACACAAGAGCGCCACTTATACGATTATTGGTTTTAATACCCTCTTTATTATTCCTGTTTTTGCTTTACAGCATATGGGGATTATCAGCCTTATGGGATTTATAACAATCTCTGGCAGTATCCTTTTTATGATACCCGCCTTTTTTATCCAAAAAAGACATTTGATTAAAAGGAATGACCCTCATCAGCAACTTCTTATTCCAGGATCTACTTCTACATACAAATTCTTGAAAAACAAGAAATATGCGTTTAAAGTATCTCAACCAAAGACAAAACCACATGTTGTAAAGCTTCAAACATTTTTTCAAAAACTCAATCTTTGGTAGTGATAACTTAATCGTAAATCATAGAAATAAATTATCCGTGAGATGCTATTTTATCAAACTGATGAACTTCGAACAACTAAAGCAAACCGGTATAAGCATCTGTTTATACCGGTTTGCCATTAAATAATGCCACACAAATTTTTATAAACTCTTTTTATCCGTTTCCGAATAAATTCAATTATCAAGTTCAATCTATCGCAATCACTCGCTAATAATCTGTGAGTTAGACCCTGATTCCAAAGAACATTCCGATCACCCGGAAAGACTCAGAATTAAGCAATAGTAAATGCAAAAGCCTGGGGAGATGCAAATTCCGATTGACCAGTTGATGATCAAAATACATTACAACAAATGAATTTTATTAAGCAATTATCTCAGAGAATTCGGATTTTCCTTTGTTAGGTATTGCCAGAAAGTATATATTCAGCATCAAACAACCAACGCCATCTCCAAAAAAACAAAAATATCTGGATAATAACTTCATTTGCTTGATTAATGCTCTGGATCAACTTTCAAAATCCAAATCACCGCAATCACCGTTAAAGCAACAACACGATTGAAACTGAAAAATAAATATTGTCTGGTTATTGAGCATAAGTTAATCTATCAATCTTTAATCATCTTAACATTCACCTTCATCAATTTCTCGCAAAGCAAAATAAGCTCAGCGAAAAAAGCTGAAGTATCACATACGAAAACAAATAACTGCCTAACCCAAGAAATATGACTGCAGAGCAAAATAGTAAACTACCACCCGAAACGGAGGTTGACTTTATCAATCTTGCCAGAACATTCTGGGAAGGTAGAATTGTAGTTAGTAAACTAATTGCTATAAGCATTTTTATTGGATTCTTTGTTGCCATCCTGATTCCAAATGAATTTACCGCTTCCTCAACAATGGTGCCTCAAATCACTGATCCAAAATCCAAACTGTCAAGTATTTCAGGAGGCTTATCAGGACTTTCAGGATTGGCGGCCATGGCGGGAATCAATCTCAATACAGCAACCGGTTCAGAATTATCACCCAGTACTTATTCAAGCATTATTTCGAGCGTCCCGTTTCAACTGGAACTCATGAAAACACCACTAAACTTTGAAAAGCTTGATAGTCAAGTCACTTTATATGATTATTATACTAAGATTAAATTTAGAAATCCATTCTTTAAATACACTTTAGGACTTCCTTCGTTGATCATTAAAACTATTAAAGGCGAGAAGAAAAATAAATATCGCAGCACTTCAGCAGCTAATCATTTATATTTTCTCACCGAAAAACAGATAGAAGTACAAAAAATTATTGAAAAGCAGGTTGAGATATCTATAAACGACAAAGATGCTGTAGTTTTATTAAATTGCTCATTGCCAGAGGCTTATGCTGCTGCACAATTGACATACCATGCTCAGGAACTTCTACAACGCTACATCACGGAATTTAAGATTGAAAAAGCCCAAAGCGATCAGGAGTTCATTCAGCAAAGATACGACGAGGCAAAAAAAAATTATCAAGCTGCACAACAGCAGCTTGCATCGTTCCGCGATCGCAACAAATACATGTCAACAGCAATTGCCAAAACAGAGGAAGAACGTCTTACAGGTGAATATACACTAGTGACCGGCGTCTATACCGAATTAGCAAAAAAACTCGAACAAGCCAAAATTCAGGTAAAGGAAGAGACTCCAGTATTTACAATTATTAAACCAGTATCTGTCCCAATCGAAAAAGCTACCCCTAATCGTCCGTTAATTTTGGCAATTTCAGCGTTTATTGGTCTGATTGTTGGGACTCTACTCGTTCTGGGAAAAGACTTTCTTATACAAACAAGAGACAAATGGAGAAGCTATAATCTCAGTAAGCTTTCAAATACTTGAAACTTTAGTAACAAAATTACGAATGATAATAGGTCATCTACCCGATTATTTTTTGTAAGTTCTTAATATTCAATTCGTATCTGAAGTGTCGTTTTTTGACATTATCAACGGTATGGAACTCGCATGAAAAATTTATACATCCTATTTTGTGTTTGTCAGACCATGCTCGTTTCATCCGAAATAAATCATTAAGATGGACCATGTTTTAAGGAAAAATTTTTCCTATTTATTTTTACTTCAGAACGTAAACTATATTATTCCCTTAATGCTTCTGCCCTATCTGACGCGGATACTTGGGGTTGATAATTTTGGGAAAATTACCTTTGCTCAGGCATTTGTAACCTACTTTGTATTACTAACTGATTTCGGATTTAACACCTCATCAACACAAGAAATCGTTCGGGTACGTGAAGACAGAGAGGCCCTTAGTAAAGTATTTTGGTCGACAACAATAACAAAATTACTTTTCGCTATTACCAGTTTTCTTGTGTTTGCAATTCTGCTCATTGCAATTCCCCAATTGCAGCAAATGAATCTATTATTGATAATATCGTTTGCCGGAGTACTCTCAACTGTTCTTTTCCCGGTTTGGCTGTTTCAGGGACTTGAAAAAATGTCATATATTACCTGGTTAAATATAATACCAAGGATTTTGGTACTCGTTTGCACTTTTCTATTCGTGAAGCTGAAGTCAGATTATGTGCTTGCCTTGTCAATTCAAACTGCCGGGACATTGCTTTCCGCCATTGCGTGTACCATTTTAATACTCAATCAGAAAATAGTTAAATTCTATTCACCTCGGTTTGCCGATATACAATCGACAATTGTCGAAGGGTGGCATATTTTTGCTTCCAGTGTTGCGACAAATTTATACACTACTACAAACACTGTAGTATTGGGACTTTTATCGGGTGATACCGCTGTCGGGATATTCTCAGCTTCCGAAAAAATTATCCGCGCAATCATTTCTTTATTCTCATCCGTTTCGCAAGTTACTTTTCCACGTATCAATACTTACTATAATGAATCAAAAGAGCGTGCTCTCCTTTTTGGCAACACAGTACTAAAGTATGCAGCAGCTGCAACATTCGTCACTGGTGTTTTATTGTTAGTGCTTGCTCCTTTAATTGTTAAAATTCTGTTTGGAATTCCAGAGTTTAACGAGACCATTCTTATCTTAAGAATCAGCAGTTTTATTCCATTCTTTTCGATCGTGAACGGGATTCTGGGTGTGAACCTGTTAATAACTTTCGGACTAAAACGATATCTCGTAAGAATCGTAGGGGCAGGCGGCATTTTCAGTCTGCTAATTATTGTTCCCTCAGTGTTGCTGTATCAGGCAAGGGGTGTAGCAGTTGTTGCAACATTAACAGAGATACTGATATCCACTCTGTTGCTATATATCTTCAGAAAACATCAGATTAAATTAAAGCTAATGTGATGGTACTACTGCTGACCGGAGCTATCGATATCAGGAATTTTGATGTCCCGTCTACAACAATTGTTAACATAGACGAACGTCTTTCCCAATATCTCCACAGCATCGAATACGCTATTTGTAATTATAGAACAATATCGGAAATCGTATTTTGTGAAAATACTGACTATAACTTCGATTACACCAATTTACAGCAGAAAGCACTCAGAAATAGGAAAAAACTCGAAATCCTGTCATTTATAGGAAATTACGCTATTATACAACAAAAAGGCAAGGGTTTTGGAGAAGGAGAAATCATCAAGTATGCCTTAAATAAAAGTGAAATACTTTGTAAATGTGACACATTCTTTAAACTCACCGGACGTCTGATTGTAAAAAACATGGATGAAATTGTGGAGACGACACAATCTGCAAACAGTTTTATTTATCACCCAAAGACAATATATCAAATACCTGCAAATCACATTGAAACTTTTTTATACAAAGTCAGTAAAGATTTGTATATCAAACATCTTATCAATGCTTTCGAGCGAGTTGATGAATCGAGGTCTCGGTATCTTGAGCATATTTTTTATGAACAATTATCAAAATTTGATCTTTACTCATTTAAACTTGTTCCTCGAATTTCAGGATTTTCAGGTTCATCAGGTAATTCTTATGTCTTAGAGACAAGAGAACTGATTTTGCAGAAGATCAATTATTGTATTGGTGTTCACAACCTAAAAAAGACAATTTTTGAGAAAATAATGACACAATTACTTTCTCTCCTTTTAAAAATCAGAAGGTTGCTAAAATGATATCAGATATTCCGAATACGAAGCAAGATATAAATTCTGAAAATCTGCCTTTATTAAGTATAATCACAGTAGTTTACAATGGCGTAAAAACGATTGAACAGACTATTCAGAGTGTGATTCAGCAATCTTATCAAAATAAAGAATATATAATTATTGATGGAGGCAGTATAGACGGCACAGTTGATATCATAAAGAAATATGAGTCGCATCTCTCCTATTGGGTTAGCGAGTGTGATAAGGGAATTTATGATGCGATGAACAAAGGAATAGGACTGGCAAAAGGCGAATTGATTGGAATTATCAATTCCGGCGATTGGTACGAAGAAAATATCTTTAGTACCATCGTTCATTATTACATTGAAACAGGATCGAATCAGGTCATTCATGGAATTCTTCGTAATTTTCTGGACGAGGAATTCTACTCACTGGTTGGTAATTCGATACGAAGGCTTCGCTACGACATGATTCAGCACCCTACTTGTTTTATTCCGCGTAAATTTTACAAAACAAATGGAGTATACGATACAACATACAAATATTCAACCGATTACGATCTGATTTTAAGATATGTAAACAGTGGGGTTAAATTTTATTTTGTCGAAAAAATAATCGCGAATTTCAGACTTGGAGGTATCTCATCAACTCCGTACGCAGAAAAAGAGATGTACAAGGTTAGGGTAAAGCATCATATAATATCTAAAGCAGAAGGAACATTAAGAATTCTTCTCTTACAGCTCAGTAATTTTGTAAAAAAGTTTTTAAGGTAGAAAAAAAAGTTCGGCAAAAACAAAATGAGATAAAATGGTCAAATCCGGATATGTAGGATTTCTGATATTTGTATGCATGATGATCGTGTTTTTTGTTTTACCAGATCCTGAAGGTCTTCAAAAACCCTTTAGAATCCTTTTGGGTTTATCATTTGTAATCATCTATTTTGCCCTGTTAATAAAAAAAGAGATCGCCTTAAAAACACTCTGGTCTGTGATTATCGGGGGAGTTTTAATTCTTATAATGATCTTTAGAGGAACATTCCAGACCTCATTAATCAACGCTTATCTTTGTTTGTTTGGTCTGCTCTGTATTCCACATCTGTTTTTCAAATTAACTCCGATCCGTAAGAGTAATCTTAATTACATAAATGTTCTTTGCATTCTTTCTTTTATTTTTCAGTTTATGGTGTTTTCCTCTGAAGATGGCAGACCTTCACTCGCCTATCAGCTTAACTTATCAGGGGCTTATCTCTTCCTTTTTTTTATCTGTTCCGACATTCTAAAAAACAAGCATGGTAAACTGGTTGTTTTTGCACTTTCGTTGGTTCTTCTTAGCAGATTGCTTATTTTCAGTATTATTCTATTTTATCTTGTTCGCAACTTAAAAAAACATTTCAAATTGCGAATTCAAAAACTGAATGTTACACATATCGTAATTATCGGTTACGTCATCCTCGCTTTCTTTTCGTTATGGTATGTTGTCAATATAAAATCCAAAATAGATTACGATACCAGTATTAGTCGGATTGCATCATTAAACGATGGGTCAAACAGATTTCGTTTTCTGGCTAATACCTTGGTATTAGGCACCATTTACACGACACCATTAGATTCAAAAGTGTTATTAGGATTCGGACCTGTTGAAAATTACATTAAAGCAACCAAAGGATCTCTGATTATGCCACATAACGAATTGTTCGATGCGATTGTACAATTCGGAATAATAACAGTAATATTTTTTTCGTTCTTTTCGCTGCCGATTTTTAACAAAATAACGTCCTACTCCAATATTGAATATTATATACCGATATTATTCCATACTCTGCTACTTTGGGTTCGATTTCTATTGGTCCCCAGTTTTGAAATGCTATTCATTCTGTTTCTTTTATATGCCGCACATGAAGAGAATCAAAATATCTCAATTGTTAATTCACACATTCCGAAAAACGAAATGCTATGATATTTTCGTTTAATCCCGCATTATTTAATACAACGATTCTACAAATAATATTTTTAGGTTTTATATTTACTCTTCGCTTTTTGCAAAAATCTTCATTCAACCGTTATGCAAATCATTTTTCTGCTTCATGATATTCATTTCGGAGGAGGAGGTGAACGTGTTACTGTTAATATGGCTAATCAACTGGTTGGGAAAGGTTACCTGGTTACCATCGTTTCGCTGTCGCGTTCCAAACCATCGAATATATTCTCTATCGATAATCGGGTAGCAATGGAATATCTGAATTTTAATTTTGAAAACGGATTTAATATTCCTCAAAAAATTGCATCTGTCTATGAAGTGAGAAAATATTTCAGGCAATACGCATACGATGACAAGACGGTAATACTTGGGATTGGAACTTATCCCAGTTTTCTATTAACGATGCTAACCAAAAACAAAAAGCTTAAAACTATTGGTTGTCAGCATAGTACTTATGCCGCAGTCAAATATGTATGGACACTATTAAGAAAAATATTCTTTCACCGGTTAGATGCATTTGTTTCTCTCTCCGAACAAGATCTGCCGAAATTGAAAAAGATTAATAAAAACAGTTATGTGATCCCAAATTCAGTTTCATTATTTCCTGAAAAACCCGCATTATTGGAAAATAAAATAATACTGTCCATCGGTAGAATGGATTATAACAAAGGTTATGATCTTCTACTCGATGTATTTGAAAAACTAACGCTTTTACACCCCGACTGGAGTCTGCGAATCGTAGGCGACGGACCATTGAAAAAAAAGATTATCTCACGTGTTGAAACATCTGATCTAAAAGATCGTGTAGAGATATTTCCCCCTACAAATCAAATCATTAACCATTACCTTCAAGCTTCTATTTATTTAATGACTTCCCGTACTGAGGGGCTTGGGATGGTTTTACTCGAAGCACAAGCTTGTGGGTTACCTATTGTAAGTTTTGATTGTGAAACCGGACCTTCCGATATTGTTATAGACAATAAAAATGGTTTCTTAGTAGAATGTTTTAATATTGAGAGAATAGTACAAAGAATCGCCCTTCTTTGCTCTGATTATGATCTGAGAGTGAAATTCGGCAAAAGGGCTATTGAAGATGTCAGGAAATTTCGCCCTGAAGCTATCAACTCAAAGTGGGAGAGTCTGTTTGAAGAACTGTTTAAACAATAATTAATGATTCCAAAAACTATCCATTATTGTTGGCTTGGTAGTGATCCGTATCCGGAACTGATCAGAAATTGTATTCAATCATGGAAGAGATATTTGCCCGATTATCAGTTCGTACTTTGGGACCGGATGAAAGTTGAAACTATCGAGAGCGAATGGCTAAAGCAAACCATCGCTCTGAGAAAATACGCATTTGCGGCTGACTTTATCCGGATTTATGCCGTCTCTCATTATGGCGGAGTCTATCTTGATTCTGACGTTGAGTTGGTAGCTTCACTTAATCCATTCCTAAACCACGATTTTTTTATTGGTGTTGAATACAATAACGATCTGGAACCAGCTGTTTTTGGCGCAATATCTGGTCATCTCTGGCTTACAGATCTTTTAGCATATTATCAGAATCGATCTTTTATAAAAAATGACGGAACACTTGATCTCAAACCATTACCCACAATTTTTAATGAAACAGCTGCTGTTCGTTATCGTCTTAAATCAAATGGAAAAATGCGTTTCATTAATAATGAAGGATTAGCTATCTATCCATGCGAATATTTTTCCCCAAAGAATATTTATTTCAAAAAAATACAAAAAACCGGCCATACAGTGGCGATACACCATTTCAATGGTAGTTGGTACAAAAAGACGGGTAAAACAATTATTAAGCAGATATTTCATCAGTTACTTTATAAATTATGTGGCAAATTGTTTCATAATCAAATCATTCAAGTAATTAGAAGAATTAAGCTATGAAACATTTATGAGTTTGGGCCCACAAAGAAGATAAAACGCTTCCGGACTTTCCTTGAAGCAAATGATTTTAAACTTAAACTCTTCATGAACTTTTCTGTTCTTATTTCAGTGTATGACAAGGAAAATCCGGAGCACCTGAAGGTGGCATTAGAGAGCGTATGGAACGATCAGACTTTGCGTCCATCAGAAATTGTTCTCATAAAGGATGGCATTCTTACTCCCGAACTAGATGAGGTTATTGAGCAGTTCGGTTCATTAGCTCCTTTGAAGATTTGCAAGTTAGATCAAAATGTAGGTTTAGGACGCGCTTTGGAAGTAGGACTAAACATCTGTTCGAACGAGCTGGTGGCACGAATGGATAGTGACGATATTTCATGTTCAGAACGATTTGAAAAACAAATCGGATTAATGACTGAACATCCTGAACTGGATATTCTGGGTGCCAATATTGCGGAATTTCACGTCCAAAGTGATGCTGCCTGTTCGCATAGGCGCTTACCCACACAATTCGCTGAAATAAAAAAATTTGCAAAAAGGAGAAATCCGTTAAACCACATGACTGTCTTATTTAAAAGATCGGCAGTTATTGCAGCAGGGAATTATCAACCTTTTTTTGGTTACGAAGATTATTATCTTTGGATCCGCATGTTGCAAAATGGATCAGTGATCCGGAATATACCGGAAGACCTTGTTTTAGCGAGAGTTGGGAATAATATGTTCGCGCGGAGACACGGTATTCGTTTTTTCAGACAAGAGTTAAAACTTCAGAAAGAATTGCTGCAAATGAATTTTCTGAACCGATGGGAGTATGTCATAAATATTATCTTGCGAGCATATCCCCGGCTTTTCCCGGTCTGGGGGTTAAAATTAGTTTATAAATTTCTTCATAAATGAGACATATAGCTTTAGTAGGGGCAAGCGGATTTATCGGTACAAGACTGATAGACCTTTTAGGCAAAGAAAACTGTTACAACATTGACAAAAACGTAAGTGAGAAATACAATGATATTACTACTATACAGGATATTAGAGAAAAAAATCTTGAGCACGTCTTCTCCGTTTCGACAGAAAATGTAATTCTATTGGCAGCTGAACACCGCGATGATGTCTCCCCAATCTCATTATATTATGATGTAAATGTAAATGGAACCCAGCATATACTTGATGCCATAGATAAACTTGGGATAACCAACATTATTTTCATTAGTTCGGCTGCGGTATACGGACTCAATAAGAAGAATCCAGATGAACTGTTTCCACCAGAACCATATAGCCATTATGGCAAAAGTAAATGGCAGGCAGAAAAAATCTTGCGTGAATGGCAACAAAAAGATTCAAAAAACAAGTCGCTCACGATAATACGTCCTACAGTTGCATTTGGGGAGAAAAATCAAGGGAATGTCCATAACTTACTGCGCCAAATCGCATCCGGAAGATTCCTTATGATAGGAAAAGGAGAAAATCGTAAGTCGATGGCTTATGTCGGGAATGTAGCTGCATTTATCAAATTCTGTCTCGAAACAAAGAAAAACGGATTAAGAGTTTTAAATTACACTGACCAGCCCGATTTAACAATGAATGAGCTCGTACTTCAAGCGGAAGAGAGCCTCAACAGAAAACTGCCATCATTGCGCCTCCCATACTGGCTGGGAATGTTTGGTGGATTGATCTTTGATCTAATCTCTTGGATTACAGGCAGAAAATTACCAATCAGTAGCGTTCGGATTAAAAAATTTTGCGCTAACACTCAAATCAATGCCACATTGGCAAATCGTTCCGGTTTTGAGGCTCCGTTCACATTAGCAGAAGGCCTGGATAGGACACTCAAGAGCGAGTTTGGGGAAAAGAAATAATTAAAACCAGGAACTATGAAGCAACTAACTTATTCGGTGAATTACAGATAATTATAAATTTCCATTAGTTGCAAAGCATTGATTTTAGCTTATCAACAAAATGAGAAACACGATAAAAGTAATATTGTGAAAAACCATTCAAGAGATATTGATATCCAAAATGAAAAGAAATTTCATAATGATATTTTCAAAGATACGTCCAAAAGAGATATTTCGGTAGGCAAGTTTTATATTCTTCAAAACGCAATCCTTAAACAATTTCATAAAGAAATCAATAAATTAGTCGATAATGGGGTAACTATTATTGAAATTGGTTGCGGTTTGAATGATACGCTATTCTTACCACTAAATAACTGTCAAAATCGATATGGGATAGATATTTCCGAAGTTGCAATAGAAGAACAAAAAAATAAAGCCAAGAGTGTCGGTATTAATATCACTTTTTTTGTAATGGATGCTCATAAACTGGATTTTAAAGATGCAACATTTGATTTGGTCTTTGGTAAAAGTATTCTACATCATTTGAATCTCGAAAAGGCATTGCCGGAATTTTGGAGAATACTTAAACCGAATGGTAAACTTATTTTTATTGAATCATTAGGAATCAATCCTTTGATTAATATTTTTAGAAAAAAAACTCCGGAGCTAAGAACTGTTGATGAAAAACCTTTTGATTTAAATGATTTGCGATTAATCCGATCTGTTTATTCGTCCGTAAATTTTATTTTTTTCGATTTGCTTACACTAGTATTGCCTGTTTTATTTGGTAATGAAATTAATAAGCATTTATTAAGTGCTTTTAGAAAACTTGACTCTTTTCTTTTTACCGTGCTTCCGTTTTCCAAATATTATTCATGGCAGGTATTAATCGTTGCGGCCAAATAGAAAGAAACACTAAATTTTTATGAAGATTGAATTCATAACATGTTTATTTAGTCTTAAATTTCAACCTAATAGACTGAGCGGCCAATCCATTAAACTCAATTTCTTCGATATGAAACATGGTAATGCTATTTATATCATCCTACTAATTAGTGCATTAATCTTTCCTCTCTGCTCCAACGCACAATCGTTGCCTGTTGGGACTCCCATTTTGGAGGATGCCTATCGCCGGGCTCAATTATTAGGGAAACTTGATTCCACGATCTCATTTACTTCCAGACCTTTTTTCCCGGAATCAGTATTAAAACTGAAAAATGGATTCGATCCTTATCATACACTCGATAATGATAAAGATGAAAAATACAATAATACTTTCCGGTTTCTGGGAAAGCGGGGTGAAATAAAACTATTACCGGTTACCTGGCAACAACAATTTAATACGCACCACCCTTATAGCTTGAATGACGGGGAGATGATTCCTGCACGCGGTTACCAAACCATGTTTAGTGCCGGAGTTTATGCAAAGCTTGGACCTTTAAGCATTCAGCTTCGGCCAGAATATGTTTATGCCGAGAACAGGGAATATGACGGTTTTCCCGCTTCGGCCTCAGACAGGATGTGGGCAGGGTATTACAATTTTCTTGACAGAATTGACCTCCCTGAACGCTTTGGAGATAATGCTTATAAACGGCTTTCCTGGGGACAAAGCAGTATTCGTCTTACAGCAGGACCTGTTTCTCTTGGCTTTTCCAACGAAAACATATGGTGGGGACCTGGAATGCGTAACGCATTGTTAATGACCAATACATCCGGCGGTTTTGCTCATTTTACGCTTAATACAATTCGACCGGTACGAACACCGGTTGGTTCATTCGAAGCACAGATCATTATGGGGCGGCTCGACGGCTCAGGATTCGCACCCCCAGATACGAACCGAACATATGACGGATGGAAATTATATCAACCTAAAAGAAAAGACTGGCGCTATCTGAACGGAATGGTCATCAGCTACACTCCTAAATGGGTTCCCGGACTTTTTCTTGGAATTACCCGGAGTTTTATGGTTTACCACGATGATATGGGTAATTTTCCTGTCATCTCTCCCAAAAACAAAAAAAACCAAAATGGAGGAAACGAAATTTCTCAGGGGGGAGATCAACTCATGTCATCTTTTATACGATGGGTGTTACCAAAAGAACATGCTGAACTCTATTTTGAATACGGACGCGAGGACCATTCTTATAATTTGAGGGATTTTATCCTGGAACCTGATTATGCAAGGGCTTATATTTTCGGTTTCCGAAAATTATTTCCGCTTACTGCACATCCAGATCAGTGTATTCAGTTTAATCTTGAGGTGACCCAACTCGAACAGAACCGCACCAATACCGAACGTCAAGCTGTCTACTTTTATGCTGATCCCGATATCACTCATGGACATGGGTACACCAACAGAGGACAACTGCTTGGTGCCGGAATCGGCCCCGGAAGCGACATGCAATCATTCAGCATAAGTTGGATTAAATCATTAAAAATGATTGGATTGCAGCTTGAACGATATGTTCACAACAACGATTTACATTACAATGACGTAAAAGATATCCGGGCAAATTGGGTAGATATTGGTGCTGCAATAATCGTAGAATGGGATTACAAAAATCTCCTTTTTACCTCAAAAACAGAGATTGTCAAATCAATGAATTATGAGCATCTATATAACCCGGATCCAAGCAATACAGATTTCTGGGCTCATGGTCAGGATATTTATAATTTTCAGGTACAATTAGGAGTAACGTATAGGTTTTGAAACACATAGGGGTAAATTGAAATACGTCAATACAATAACAATTTTTTTTTTGAATTTGGACAGTTTGAACAATTATAGAATCCAACATCTGTGAAAATTTCACTACGACTTAAAATAGTATTCCTAATAGCGTTTTGCATAACAGCGACGCTGTTAAAAGGACAATCGATTCCGGTAGGAACACCTGTACTCGAAGATTTTTACAGGAGGGCACAATTACTCGGACAGATAGATTCGTCGATCTCATTTACTTCAAGACCTTTTTACCCGGTCGATGCACTTAAAATAAATAACGCTTTCGATCCGACGCAAACATTGGACCAGAAATGGAAAACAAAGTTTGATGGTAGCTACCAATTTTGGGGAAAGAGAGGGGTGATACAATTCTTGCCGCTTACCTGGCAACAACAGTTCAATACTCACCATCCTTATAGTTTCAACGATGGCGCTCTCATCCCTGCCAGAGGCTATCAAACAATGATAAGTGGTGGGTTTTATTTAAAAGCAGGACCATTAAGCGTTCAACTGCGACCAGAGGTAGTATATGCTGAAAACAAACCTTTTGAAACACTTACAAGCCATAAAACAGATCAGCAATTAATTGCCTATTATAAGTTCAAAAACATTATTGATCTGCCCGAATATTTTCCAGACGAACCCTATAAAAGAGTTTTTTGGGGACAAAGCAGCCTTCGTTTGACATTTGGACCAATATCTGCCGGGATCTCCTCCGAAAACCTGTGGTGGGGTCCCGGAATACAAAATTCACTGCTGATGACTAATAGCGCCGCCGGATTTAACCACTTTACATTAAATACCATTAAACCCATCAGAACTCCTATAGGTTCCTTCGAAGGACAAATCATTGGCGGCCGTTTGGATCCCTCCAATTTCTTTGGAGCTGATACCAATCTTGTTATAAATGGGGTCAAACTATATCGCGCCAAACGAAATGACTGGAGATACTTAAACGGGATGGTTTTCACATATCAATCCCGATGGGTTCCTGGATTATTTCTTGGCATGACGCGTAGTTTTATTGTTTATCACAGAGATATGGGAAACAGTTTCGCCGACTATTTCCCAATCTTTTCTCCGATGGAAAAGAAAAACAATTACGGAGAAGGAGAAAGCAGTGTCCCTGGAGATCAACGTGCCTCAGCCTTTATTCGATGGCTCCTGGTTAAAGATCATGCAGAGATTTACTTTGAATACGGACGTGAAGACCATTCCTACGACTTACGCGATTTTCTGATTCAACCTGACCATTCACGAGCCTATATCTTAGGATTAAGAAAACTCTTTCCGTTAAACAAATTTAGAGATACTTACATTCAGGTAAATATCGAATTGACCCAAATGGAGACCAATATGACAAATATCTCAAGAGCAGCTTCTTACATTTGGTATGCACACATCGCCGGAATGTATCATGGTTATACAAATACAGGACAGCTAATTGGGGCTGGTATTGGACCTGGGAGTAATCTGCAAACCGCGACAATCACCTGGGGAAAGGGATTAAAGAGTTTAGGTATTCAAGTTGAGCGATATGTACACAATAATGATTTATTTTACATAGCAATAAAAGACATTCGTGCTCATTGGGTCGATATTAATATAGCGGCTCTCGGAGAATGGAATTACCATAATCTTCTCTTTTCTGCCAAACTCGAATTGATCCGATCGCTCAATTATCAATATAATTACAAACCGATTACTACTGATATAGATCAGTATTGGGTGCCAGGGCACGACACCTATAATTTTCAGGCACAGATAGGAGTTAGTTACAGGTTTTAATAATTATTGTTCTTAAAAACGTTTTAGGCAATTCGGTTTAGGAGAACAACGTTTCCGGAAGAAAGGACGAATCAGCCACTGGAAACTTTTAAATAATAATACATTTATCATTCTAACGATAATAGCCTGAAGCAACTCTGCAGATTTTTGAAGATAAAACTACAATAATATCAAAAAATGAGAAATTACTATTTACTCCCGCTGCTCATTCTTTTCTTCCTTTTTTCGGAACAAAAGGTAATTGCACAGGTTCCAGCCAACCCTGCCTCTGTTGATGTCAATAACCTGAGTGACTCCCAGATTCAAAAGATCATGCAGGAGATACAGTCACGTGGCTTGACGCAGGATCAAGCCATAGCTATGGCAAAAGCGCAGGGAGCCAGCCAGACTCAGATCGACCAGTTGATAGCACGGATTCAGCAACAGCAGATGAATCCTTCCGATACACTATCCACAAACAAAGACAATTTTCCGACAGCAAACGATAATAAAAAAGCCTACACCTCTCCCAAAGCACGCTTGGAGGTCTCTGAAAAATTAAAAAAAATATTCGGCTATCAACTCTTTAATTCTCAGAACCTCAGCTTCGAACCCGCAGTCAATATTCCCATTCCGAGAGACTATATTCTTGGTATCAGCGATCAGCTTTCCATCAATGTGTGGGGTGCCTCGCAAACGAAGTATCAACTCACAATTGACAAAAGCGGAGCCATCACCATTCCCGATGTAGGACCTGTTTATCTGGCCGGCCTTTCATTTGAAAAAGGACAGTCACTGATTAAAAACAGGTTAATGGCCATCTACAGTGGTATGGCCGGCGAATTTCCTAATACCTGGGCCGAAGTGAGTCTTGGGGCAGTCCGTTCAATTAAAATCAATGTGATTGGCGAGATTAATGCTCCTGGAACCTATACTCTTCCCTCTACGGCTTCTGCTTTTAATGCGCTTTACCTTTCCGGTGGTCCTAACGAAAACGGATCATTCCGTGAAATACGATTGATCCGCGATGGGGTGACGATTAAAACCATCGATGTCTACGACTTTCTGATAAATGCCGATCCAACGGCCAATGTGCAGCTCCGGGAACAGGATATCCTCTTTGTCCCCAACTACAAAACGCGCGTCGAGATTGCAGGGGAGATCAAACGGAAAGGCATCTTCGAAATAAAATCAACCGAAACAATGAGTGACCTGATCCGGTTTGCCGGTGGTTTCGGTGATAAAGCCTACACCCATGCATTGACAGTGATACGCAATAACGATAGGGAACGTGAAGTAAGGACCGTCGCTGATACCGATTATAGTAAGTTTGCCTTACAGAACGGTGATTCCATCAGAGCAGATTCTATCCTGAACCGATTTAGTAACCGCGTAGCTATTAAAGGAGCCGTGTTTCATCCGGGAAATTATGAACTAACCCCTGGAATGAAGCTCTCGGATCTAATCAAAAAAGCTGACGGTTTGCACGAAGACGCCTTTATGAACAGGGGATTGATCAGCAGAATAAAAGAAGATAACTCTCCCGAGAATATTTCATTCGACCTCAACGAGGTGATGCAGGGAAGCACCGATATTTTACTCCATAAAGAAGATAAAGTACTGATTAATTCTATCTTCCAGATGCGGGAAAAAAGGACAGTCAACATTCTGGGAGAAGTCATGAAACCAGATTCACTGGAATATCAGGATAATATGACGCTCGGTGATCTGATTTTTAAAGCAGGCGGATTCCGCGAGGAGGCTGACCTCTCTGTTGTTGAAGTGACCCGCAGGTTAAGCTACGAACAGGCAGCCAAAGTGACCGATAAAATGAATGAGATCTTTCAGTTCACCCTTACGCGCGACCTGAAACTCTCGCCCACCGATGCCGCCTTTAAATTAATGCCATTCGACGAAGTATACGTACGTCGTGCACCCGGATACCGTAACCAGGGAACCATACAAATTACTGGTGAAGTGATCTATGCAGGAACTTATGCGATCTCGGATAAAAATGAAAAGATATCACATATCATCAGAAGGGCCGGAGGATTGATTCCTGGGGCATTTATCAGCGGAGCGACACTCACCCGCACTTACAAACTTTCTGAAGCTGAGATCGAAAAGAAAAAACAACTTATGAAAAGGGATACCACATTAAAAGATTCACTGGTAACCTTAAAAAACACCTATCCCGTTGGAATTGAACTGGAAAAAATCCTTGCAAATCCGGGCAGTAGTATTGACCTGCTTTTGCAGCCCGGCGATGTAATTAACGTTCCACGCGAAATGCAGACTGTCAAGGTATCGGGTAATGTGATGAATCCATTGGCGCTGACTTACGAAAAGAAACGAACATTGGGCAGTTATATTGACCAGGCCGGAGGATATGACGATCGGGCCAAAAGATCCCGAACATACGTGATCTACCCTAACGGAACAACAGCATCAACACGCGGATTTATCTTTCGGAAGGTTCCCAGAATATCTCCCGGAGCTGAGATTATCGTTCCTAAAAAACCGGAAAGAACTGACAATACGATGAAATGGATTTCCATTGCCTCTGCCTTAGGTACGATGGCTACCGCAGTCGCGACACTTGTGATTGTGACAAGATAATGAAGATTAAAGATAAAAGGCTATAGTAGTAATTTGGCTTAATTATCACTAAACGGATCTTCCCGCCGTAAGCGGACGAGGTATTTTGGTGGACAATTTATTTTTTATTTCACCTCAAGCGGCGGGGAATCTACCCGTGTAGATTCAAGAATTAAATGGATTCATATGATACTTTTCGTTGAACTTGACCTTTCCACTTTGACATTTCACACCCACTTTCCTCCATCTCACTTTCATATCTTCTCATACTCATCTGAGAAATACTGAAAATATTATCTATTTGTAACATATTCTGAATATTCTGAAAATGTCTTCTGAAAATACAAAACCTGTCAACCCAATTGCTGATGATGAAATAGATCTGATTGTCCTTGCCAAAACATTTTGGGCAGGCAGGAGAACGGTACTGAAATCGATCCTGATTTGTGGTATTTTAGGATTCTTTGTCGCAATTTTCTCTGCTAAAGAATTTGTGGCTACCGCGATCATGGCCCCTTCAGAAAGTGATGGCGCCTCAAAACTAGGAGGTTTAGGAGGACTGGCTGCAATGGCTGGAATAAATCTTGGCGCGGCAACCGGAAGCGATCTTGCACCAATTGTCTATCCAAAGATTGTATCCAGTCTCCCGTTTCAGCTGGAACTGATGAAAACACCACTTAATTTCAGTAAACTTAGTGGCCCAGTTACCCTTTTCGACTACTATTCAGAAGTCCAAAAACCGAATCTCCTCCTTAAATATACAATCGGCCTTCCCGGGATTATTCTTAGTACCATAAAAGGGAAACAGACCGAAAGCGTGCTACCGGACCAGGAAAAGAGACCTCTTGAACTAACAGCTAAACAGCAAAGTGTAAGCGAGATCATCTCCCGATTAATTTCGCTTGAAGTAAATGCAAAAGACGGACTTATAATGCTCTCTGCCACAATGCCCGAAGCCCTGGCAGCAGCTCAGCTTGGACAACGAGCGCAGGAGTTATTGCAGCAATACATTATCGAGTTTAAAATTAAGAAAGCAAAAGCCAATCTCGATTTTATTCAGCAACGATTCGATGAGACATCTAAGAAATACGATGTTGCCCAGCAACGATTAGCCTCTTTCAGTGACCGGAATAAAAATGTTTCATTAGCTACTTCAAAAACGGAAGAGGAGCGTTTAAGAAGTCAATATAACCTGACTTATAGCGTCTACTCAGAACTCGCCAAGCAGCTTGAACAGGCCAAAATTCAGGTAAAACAGGACACGCCGGTCTTTACAATTATTGAGCCTATATCTGTGCCAATCAAAAAAACAAAACCCAATCGGCCGATGATCCTATTTATTTGGCTCTTTTTGGGTGGCGTAGTCGGTACCGGAATTGTGTTCGGAAGGGAGTACGTAGGATCGATCAAAAAACAGTGGAATGAGAAGTAGATAAAGAGGCGATGGGGAGATGGGGAGAAAAGGTAGATATGTGTTCCCAAATAAAGATAGCTATACTGAAAATGGCAAGTTAAGAACGTCAATAAATATCTAACCTACCTTGTATCCAGACAACTTGGTTTCATCTGTAAGAGCCTTTGTGATGATCAGGCAATACGCGCTAAGGTACAAAGAACTAACAGATAAGTTAAAAGAAATTGAAGGCAAATTTACAGATCCCACACATGCAAGACGATGCCATAAACTATATCTTTTAAATAAGGATAAATTCCAAATTGACCAAGGCCAAAGAAAACGTATTAGGTTTAAACCGTAAAACAAAAAGACCCCAACCGATGAACAATAATCTGCACAATCTATTCTAAAATTCGTTTTCAATTCGCTTCATCCTAATCAGCGTAATTCGTTTTCAATTCGCATTAATTCGCATTTTTATGAAGATATTAGTAACCGGTACCGCCGGATTTATCGGCTTTCACCTCGCCAAAGCGCTGCTCGAAAGAGGTGAAGAAGTTATTGGAATTGATAATATCAATGACTATTACGATGTTGAACTCAAATATTCCCGACTCGCGGAAATGGGTATTCAACGTAAAGATATTGTCTATAATACTTCAGTCAGAAGTTCAAAGTATCCGAACTATCAGTTTTTCCAGCTTGATCTTGCTGACAAGGATAAACTGGAATCACTCTTTGCAACACAGAAATTTGACAAAGTAATTAATCTTGCAGCACAGGCTGGAGTGCGTTATTCGCTCGAAAATCCACAAGCTTATATCGATGCAAATATCACGGGATTTTTAAATATTCTCGAATGTTGCAGGTATAACAATATTAAACATCTCGTCTACGCAAGTTCATCAAGTGTTTACGGGAACAACAGCAAGATGCCATTAAGCACTGCCGACGGTGTAGATCACCCGATTAGCCTCTATGCTGCCACAAAAAAGAGTAACGAACTCATGGCACATACTTACAGCCATCTGTTCGGAATACCGACAACAGGCCTTCGATTTTTCACCGTTTACGGGCCCTATGGCCGACCCGATATGGCATTATTCCTTTTCACGAAAGCGATTCTCGAAGGACGACCTATTCAGGTTTTTAATAATGGTGAAATGAAACGCGACTTCACCTACGTCGACGACATCGTGGGGGGTATAACAAGGGTACTCGATCATCCGCCACTACCTGACTCTACAAACCTTGCGGATCCGTCAGTGAGTAAAACTGCTCCTTATAAAATTTACAATATAGGAAACTCCTCCCCTGTTCGGTTGATGGATTTTATCGAGGCGATCGAAAATAAGCTCGGTATTAAAGCAAAAAAGGAGCTTCTACCGATGCAGCAAGGAGATGTTCCGATGACCTGGGCTGATACTTCCGACCTTCAGGCAAATCTTGATTACAGACCTGATACCCCGATCAAAGAAGGAGTTGGCAAGTTTGTCGATTGGTACAGAACTTATTACAAAATTTAACAATGAAAGTTACACGGTATCGCAATAGAATAATACACAGTGTTCCATCGAGGATATATAAAATCCGTTGACACTATGTGATTTCTTGTCCAGCCGGGAGAAACCGGGTGTAATCAATTAGCTTCACTGAACTTCGTTTCGTATAATTCGTCCCGAGAACAGAGCGATTCGGGATTTGTGTAATTCGTATTTCTTTAGTATCTTTGAATACTGGTATTAAACCGATGAACAGTCCTGAAATAAAACAATTCATCCACGAGCACAGTAACCTTTTCTGGTACACTCCGGAAGATAAAAAGGAAGAGATAAGCATCGAATTTCTTGTTGAAACGATTTTAAACTACGGAGATATTCGTACAACAGTTCAGTTATTCCATCTGGTAGGTATAAAAGAAGTTGCAAAAAATTTTTTCGATTCTATAACCATCAGCAATCGCCGGAAAGGAAACTATCACGAACTAACTATCAACTATTTTACGCTTGTATTTCGAAAATATGCACACTGAAATATTTAATAGTGAACAAATTAAATTGTTACCATATATTAAAGGCTTTCAACGATCTTTTTACATGGTTGGAGGTACAGCGATTGCCCTGCATTTAGGTCACTGACGTTCTATCGACTTTGATTTATTTTCCTTTACACAGCTTAATAAATCGCGGATAAAAGCAAAACTATTACAAATTCCCTTTAAACAGGTACCAATTTTTGAAGATTTTGACCAGCTTCACCTGCTTATTAATAATATAAAAATCACGTTTTTCAGTTACCCCTATCCCGTTCTTCATCCGGTTAAAGTAGATTCAACCATCTCTATTCCTTCATTGCTGTCATTGGCAGCAATGAAAGCTCTTGCATTGGAGCGAAGGGCAAAATGGAAAGACTACGTAGATATCTATTTCATTCTGCACGATTATTTCACAATTGAAGAAATATGTACAGAAGCAGAGAAAATTTTTAATGACCAATTCTCCGGAAAATTATTCCGACAGCAGTTGGCATTCCATAAAGACATCGATTATACTGAAGCTGTTGAATACCTTGTTCAACCGGTTCCCGAAGATGAAATTAAATCTTTTCTTATTGACAAGGCAACGGACATCTTTGATGAATAGCACTTAGAATATATTCTTCCGCACCTAATCATTAAAAAAGTTTAAATTCAGAATACAAGCTTGGCAAAATAATCACCAATCCGGATTTTGATTTCGTTGAAGAAAACGGTTAGTTCACCCACACTTTTTAGGGCTACAACCACTTACAAAAATATTTGCACTATTTTTGTAAGTGTAATCCAATAACTCATCGCAATGATTAGAGGTGAGAGGGAGAGTAAGATAAGAAGGTGAGAGCGTGAGAAAAATGTTTCACAATTTTAGATAAAGCAAAGCAGGAGGAATCTTACATTCATATAGTTTCAACCAGAAATAGTCATTAATAAATTGAAATTTAAAACCGAAATTCAGAGGTTGTTTAACTTGGTTCCGTTAGGCGCACATACGGGATTGGTAGAATAAATGCCCAATAATGACCTGTCGTCCCGTACGGGACAATACCAATGATGAATTTCAACCTTTCTACCGAGCTTTTTTCCATATAAGAAATTTTTAAACAGTTTCTCAGTTTTTTAGTCAATTAACGTTAAAATCAATACAGGTTTCATACGGGTTACTCCCCACCGTATTGCACCCCTGCTCCGCAACATGTTATATAATTGCAGAATAAATTTCAAAATAACTCTGCAATGGAAACAATCGTTAAAGAAGTTAAGCAACAATCGGAACAGGATAAAGAGAGCAAAGGTTTATTCACCGTGAAAACGGCCTCTCGCTGGATTGAGCAGGCAAAAATCCGGCCTAATCCACGAATGTTATTCAGTGAATTTTGGTTTGAAGGCGAATTATGTATTTTGTTTGCTGACACAAATTTAGGAAAATCAATCTTAGCCGTTCAAATTGCTAACAGTATAAGCAAAGGCAAACATATCCCGGGATTTAAGATGGAAACGCCAAAGCAAACCATTTTATATTTCGATTTTGAATTGTCAGACAAACAGTTTGAAAACAGGTATTCTATAAAATTCGCACAACATTACGTCTGGGATAGCAATTTTATACGGGTTGAAATTAACCCTGATGCAGTTATTACCGATGATCAAAGCTTTGAGATCTTTCTTTATCAATCATTGGAGCAGTCAATTCAGGAAACTGGGGCAAAAATATTAATCATTGATAATCTTACTTATCTGAAAAACTAACGAAAAAGCAAGAGATGCGTTGCCCTTAATGAAAAATCTAAAAGCATTAAAGATCAGGTACGGCCTTTCTATTTTAGTATTAGCTCACACTCCAAAAAGAAATTTATCAAAACCAATTACCCGGAATGATTTACAAGGTAGTAAGATACTGATAAATTTTTGCGATAGCTCTTTTTCAATTGGCGAAGGCGCAACGGATAAAAGCCTGCGTTATCTGAAACAGATTAAGCAAAGAAACACGGAACAAATTTACGATGGCGGGAATGTCTGTATATGCCAAATAGACAAACCATTTAATTTTTTGCAGTTTGAGTTCATAAAATTTGGAGTTGAAAGGGAACACCTGAAACAACCCAACGATATGGACAGAGAAACCCTATATGAAAAGGTCGCCGAATTAAACCTTCAGGGAAGAAGTCTCAGGGATATAGGGGCAGAACTAAATATTTCACATATGAGAGCAAGCAGGATCTTAAAAGAAAACCAAAATATGTAACATCGTGTAACTGTTATAAATCAACATAAAAAACTGAATACCAATTAATTTGTCTTGTAACGATACCTGTGAACTCCCGACTCAATTACAAACTTGTAACGACAGGATAATTTCCAGATTGGGCGATTAAGACATTTTAGCTCCACAAATTCTTTTTAAGCCTAAACTTGCGCTTATTGAGAAAATATCCTACATCTGTTGAAGAATAGAGCACACTTATAAAAATAAGACAAATAACCCATCAATTCAGAAAGTGAAGCGGTGATATTGGTTACTTTTGCGCGGATCAGAAAAAAGAGTGCAAGTTTCGTTTACTGAAAAACACATCTCCTATTGGGAGTGAGCGGGCGAAGCTGTGAAAGAAAACAAAAAACAGAATCTTACCATTTACTAATATGGTTAGAACAAAATATGACCACTAAAAGTGGTTAACGATAATTTTCAGAAAAATATAGAGTGATCTTCAATCCAACAAAAGAATATTTGCTTCAAAATATGAATGTACTTGTAACCGGAGCTGATGGTTTTATCGGTTCACACCTGACAGAAGCTTTGCTGGCTAAGGGATACAGTGTCAAAGCACTATCTCAATACAATTCCTTTAACAATTGGGGCTGGCTCGAAGAAATTCCAGCCAATAAAAACCTTCAGATTGTCACTGGCGATATCCGCGATCCACATTTCTGCAAGGAAATTACAAAAGGGGTTGACCTGATTTTTCATTTGGCAGCTCTTATTGCAATTCCATACTCTTATGTAGCTCCCGATGCCTATGTTGAAACGAATGTAAAAGGTACGCTCAATATTTGTCAGGCAGCCAAAGAGAATGGGAATATCAGAGTGATTCATACCTCTACATCCGAAGTCTATGGTACCGCTCAATATGTACCAATTGATGAGAAACATCCGAAACAACCTCAATCTCCTTATTCAGCCTCAAAAATAGGGGCCGACGCAATGGCATTGAGCTTCTTTAATGCGTTTGAATTGCCGGTATCGATTGCACGTCCATTCAATACTTATGGACCGAGACAATCAGCGCGGGCAATTATCCCAACAATTATTTCTCAAATCGCCAATGGAATTAAAGAAATAAAAATGGGTGATCTTACCCCTACCAGGGACTTCAATTACGTGGAGGACACCTGTAACGGTTTCATTGCTATTGCAGAGAATGATTCAACAATTGGGAGGGAAATTAATATCGCTTCCAATTCAGAAATATCCATGGGAGATACCTTAAACCTGATTAAGGAAATTATGCAAAGTGATGTAAAATTTATTTTGGACAAACAACGTACCCGACCTGTAAATTCCGAAGTATTCAGACTGTGGGGTGAAAATGCTTTGATCAGGAAGCTAACAGGATTCGAACCTCAATTCGATATTCGTAAGGGATTGGAAATCACCTGCGACTGGTTCACTAAATCGGGTAATTTAAGTAAATACAAAGCCAACATATATAACGTTTAATAATGGCTAAATATCAATTTGTAATCGATAAAATAAGGGATCTTTTTCACAAACACGAAGGTCCGATTTACCTTCATGAACCCTTATTTATTGGCAATGAAAAGAAATACCTTGAAGAGTGTATTGATTCAACCTATGTTTCAAGTGTTGGAAAATTTGTTGACCTTTTCGAGAAAAAAATAGCGGAATATGCAAGTGTTAAGAAAGCCGTTGTTTGCGTAAGTGGAACGAATGCCTTGCACATGGCGTTGATATTAGTCGGAGTTAAGCAATACGATGAAGTAATCACCCAACCACTTACATTTATAGCGACAGCCAACGCAATCAGCTATTGTGGTGCCACCCCCGTGTTCGTTGATGTTGACAGAGAAACGATGGGGTTAAGTCCTAAATCACTCGAAGCATTCCTCTCCACCGAAACAGTGATGAAAGCGGATGGATGCTATAACAAGACAACCGGAAGCCGAATAAAAGCCTGCGTTCCAATGCACACTTTTGGCCATCCTTGCCGGATTGATGAGATTGCAGTAATATGTAATAATTATAAGATAGAACTTATTGAAGATGCCGCGGAGAGCCTGGGTAGTTATTACAAAGGAAAACACACGGGCACTTTTGGTAAAATCGGCATACTCAGTTTCAACGGCAATAAAACCATTACCACAGGAGGCGGGGGAATGCTTTTATTCAACGACGAAAAGTTAGCCACGAAAGCCAAGCATTTAACAACACAAGCTAAAGTCCCACATCCGTGGGAATTTGTACATGATGAAATAGGTTACAACTATCGGATGCCCAATATCAATGCGGCGCTTGGAGTGGCTCAGTTAGAAAATCTCAACTTATACATTGAAAAAAAACGATTATTGGCAATAGCCTATAATGATTTTTTTCAGGATAAGAAGATCTGTTTTTTCCATGAACCCGAGCATTGCGTCTCCAATTACTGGTTAAATGTTCTTCTATTTGACTCTATAGAAGAGCGAGATCTGTTCTTAGCTGAATCAAATAGCCAGGGAGTAATGACCCGGCCAGTCTGGGAACTAATGAATAGATTACCCATGTTTGAAAAATGTCAATGCGGTGATTTATCAAATTCAGAATGGCTGGCAGATAGGATTGTTAATATTCCAAGTAGTGTAATACTCGATATAAAATGAAACGAGCCATGAGCAGTTTTTTCTCGAACAGGAGGATAATTATCAATGGCGAGTTCCATTAGGCAATTAAAAAATAAAATATAAACTCATGAAACCAATTATTCTGATTGGTGGTGGTGGACATTGCATCTCCTGCATTGATGTAGTGGAGCAAACCGGATTATATCAGATAATTGGCATCCTCGATTTGCCAGAAAAATTAGGGCAGAAGGTGTTAAACTATTCAGTTATTGGTACTGAAAACGAATTGGAAAAATTTTTGCCTGAATGTTCTGATTTTCTGATTACAGTTGGTCAGATAAAATCTTCGGAAATACGGGAAATCATTTTTCATAAGGTGATGATGGCAGGTGGAAATTTGCCTGTTATTATCAGTCCATTCGCTTTCGTTAGTCCAAATGCAAGAATTGATGACGGTTCAGTAATTATGCATCATGTTCTGGTAAATTCCGGTGCCATTATTGGTAAAGGCTGTATTTTAAATACAAAATCATTGATCGAGCACGAGGCAAAAGTTGGTAATTTCTGCCATATTTCTACGGCTTCAATTATTAACGGACAAGCTATAGTAGGAGATTCTTGTTTTATAGGTAGCAATACGATTGTTTCAAATAATACTCATATAACTGCAAATACTGTAATTGCAGCTGGTTCTCAGGTTTTAAAAAGCATAGAATATCCCGGAACTTATATTGGCCAACCATTACGAAAAATCAGGTGAAATGCATACAACAATTATAGCAGAAGCTGGAGTAAATCACAATGGGAACTTCGCGTTGGCAAAACAACTGATAGAAGCGGCAGCACAAGCTGGTGCCGACTATGTCAAGTTCCAGACTTTCAAAGCCAGTAAAATTGTCAGTAAAATTGCAAAAAAAGCTGACTATCAGAATAAGAATATCAATGACGGAGACGGTTCTCAATATGTTATGCTTAAACAATTGGAAATGCCTGAGGATTGGCATGCTGAACTTATTGCATATGCAGATAAAAACAATATAAAATTCCTTTCTACGGGTTTCGATGAAGAGAGCGTTGATTTTCTTGATCAACTAGGTTCGCCATTCTTCAAAATACCTTCTGGCGAAATCACCAATAAGCCTTATCTCCAACACATTGCACGTAAAGGAAAGCCGGTGATCCTGTCAACAGGAATGGCCAATATGGAAGAGATAAAAGCTGCTATGGAGGTTCTGATTGAAAATGGAGTTCCAAAAAACGAAATAACGGTTCTGCATTGTAATACAGAATATCCAACACCCATGGAGGATGTCAACCTTCGGGCTATGATCACGCTGCAAAATGTATTGGGAGTAAATATAGGATATTCTGATCACACACAAGGTATTGAAGTTCCAATTGCTGCTGTCGCTTTAGGTGCTGCTGTAATTGAAAAGCATTTTACTCTAGATCGCAATATGCCTGGGCCCGATCATAAAGCATCTTTGGAGCCTGATGAATTAAATGCAATGGTAAAAGCCATTCGGAATATTGAAAAAGCGGTAGGCGGTTCAGGAATAAAAGAGCCAAGTTCCAGCGAACAGAAAAATATTGTAGTAGCACGAAGAAGCATCGTAGCTAACTGCTCCATAAAAAGAGGTGAATTGTTTACAGCACAAAACCTCTCTGTTAAACGACCCGGAAACGGGATCAGCCCAATGTTGTGGGATGAAATTCTTGGCCTGTCTGCAACAACGGATTTTGAACCAGATGATTTAATTGTAATTTGATTTACAAAATGAAGCGAGTCGCAATTTTAACCAGTTCTCGTGCTGACTATGGTATCTATCTTCCACTGCTAAATGCATTTAAACAAGATGCCTACTTTGATTTAAAAATTATTGCATTCGGGACTCACCTCTCCCCTTTTCATGGATATACTTTAAACCAGATTATAAAAGACGGATTCGAAGTTTCCTACCAGATCGAATCCATGCTTGCTGGTGATACGGCCAATGCGATTTCAACCACCATGGCACTTACTGCCTTGAAATTTGCAGACTTCTGGAGAGATCATCAGCACAATTTTGACTTAGTATTTTGTTTGGGAGATCGTTACGAAATGTTTGCTGCGGTTACAGCCGGCATTTCTTTCAACATTCCATTCGCTCATCTTCATGGTGGAGAGAAAACTTTAGGTGCTATTGACAATATTTTTCGTCATGCCATTACATTGGCCAGCAAATACCATTTTGTTTCATGCGAAGCACATGCTAAACGTGTTTCAGAATTGATTGAATCGGATAAAAACATTTTTAATATAGGTTCTCTGAGCCTTGATAATCTCAAAACGCTACAAATCTTAAGTAAAGAAGAATTCTTTGCCCGTTTTGGTGTTGATTTAAATCAGCCCACCATATTAGTAACTGTTCATCCTGAAACAATTTTTCCCGAGGAAAATTTTGCTCATGCAGATGAATTGGCAAAAACTTTACTGGGGTTAGAAAATTATCAGGTATTGATAACACTACCAAATGCTGATACGAATGGTTCAGTGATCCGTAGCCGGTTTATGCAACTGCCCGCTGAATCTAATCAAAGGATCCGTTGTTATGAGAACCTGGGATCACAAGGTTATTTTACTGCGATGAAGTATTGTGCGTTTCTGCTCGGTAACACATCAAGCGGTATCATCGAAGCCGCTTCTTTCAGTAAGTGGGTGATCAATCTGGGCAATCGGCAGGAAGGGCGCCAACAAAGTGATAATACCTTAAACATTCCTTTTGAAGAGGAGAAAATACTCCAAATGATAAATAAAATTGAACAATGTCCTGATTATCTGGGAACAAATGTTTATTTTAAAACAAATGTTGCTAAAAAGATCCTGACAATCCTTAAGGAGAAATTATGAAGGACTTTTACAATTATACAATTAACAAAAAGGCAAGTTGTTTAGATGCGCTAAAAAAACTTGATTTAGAGAAATCGAATCAAACCCTTTTTGTGTTGGATGACAATGAACGATTAATCGGAACAGTAACCGATGGTGATATTAGGCGTGGATTAATCAAAAGCTTAAGTATCGAAACACCTATCGTTCAGTTTAGCTATCCGAACTTCAGTTTTATAAATGGCAAAATTAATGTCGCGGAAATACGAAGATTGAAAAAAGAGGGAATAAAAGTATTGCCAAAACTAAATGCCTCCGGACAGATTGAAAAGGTTTATGATCTGGCACACATGTACTCGATCCTCCCTATTCATGCAGTAGTCATGGCCGGAGGTCGCGGAGAACGATTACGTCCGTTAACAGACCGCGTTCCAAAACCCATGTTGCCACTGGGCAACAAGCCCATTATTGAACACAACATCGATCGTTTAATTTCCTATGGCATTGAAACAATCACCATTTCGGTCCGCTATCTTTCCGATCAAATCATCGCCTATTTCGGAGATGGTTCTGAAAAAGGGATATCCATCAACTACATCGAGGAGGATGCCCCATTAGGAACGATTGGATGCTTGTCACTGATTGACAATATCAAACTGGACACTTTACTGGTTTTAAACTCCGATGTTTTCACAAACATCGACTTCGAAGATTTTTATCTCAGTTTTATCAATGAAAATGCAGATATGGCTGTTGCTTCAATACCATATTCTGTTGATATTCCCTATGCGATCATGGAGTTGAATGATAACTGCATTACCAGTTTTAAAGAAAAACCCAAAAATACCTATTATGCCAATGCAGGAATTTATCTGATAAAAAAAGAAATTGTTTCGATGATACCCAAGAATTCTTTTTCCAATGCGACTGATCTTATGGATGGCATTCTAGCAATAAATGGCAGATTAATTCATCACCCGATTACAGGATATTGGATTGATATCGGCAAACACGATGATTACAACAAGGCTAAAGAAATTATAAAACATTTATGAACGTACTTATTACTATATGTGCCAGAGGAGGTTCAAAAGGTATTCCTGGAAAAAATATTAAACCACTAAACGGTAACCCATTAATATTTTATACTATACAGGTTGCAAAACAATTTCAGAAGAAATATAATAATGTAGCGATAGAACTTTCCACTGATTCCATTGATATAGTTGAAGTAGCTGGTGCTTGCGGATTAAAATCAAACTATCGCAGGCCTGATTATCTTGCCGGAGATACGGTAGGGAAAATTGATGCAATTATGGATGTGTTATTGTGGAAGGAAAAAACAAATCAGTGCCATTATGACTATATTCTGGACATGGATGTGACTTCTCCATTAAGAAATCTTCAGGATTTAACCGAAGCATTTGGAATAATACTTGAGAATGATGAAGCGATCAATCTTTTTTCTGTAAGTCCAGCCAACAGAAGCCCTTATTTTAATATGGTTGAACAAAAAGAAAATGGTTTCTTTGCTCAGGTAAAACAACCGGAGAATTTAGTTTTAAGCAGGCAATTCGCCCCAAAGGTGTATGATTTAAATGCATCCTTTTATTTTTATAAAAGAACATTCTTTGAGTTGGGATACAAAGGCGCAATTACAAATAAATCATTAATCTACGTAGTTCCTCACACCTGCTTCGATCTGGATCACCCCATCGACTTTGAAATCATCTCCTATCTGATGTCCAACAATAAACTGGATTTTGAATTATGAAGATTTTGGTTGTCGGACTCGGCTCTATTGGGAAAAAGCATGTAAAGACAATAAGATCGCTTCAACCTCAGGCAGAAATCTTTGCGTTGCGTTCAATCAGAAATTCCAAAATGTATCCAGGAATAACAAATATTTACAATCCTGATGAGATTGAATCAATTGTTATTGATTTTGCAATAATAGCTAACCCAACCTCCGAACATAAAAAAACGATTGAACAACTGATTCAATACGGTTTTCCACTTTTTATCGAAAAACCTATTCATTCATCTTTAGATATTGAAGACCTTGTAAATTCAGTTAAAAATAAAGGAATTCATACGTATGTAGCCTGTAATTTACGCTTTCTGAACTGCATTAAATTCATTAATGAGAAGTTACCTCTCATGCAAAATAAAAAGCTAAACGAGGTGAATGTCTATTGCGGATCGTACTTGCCCGATTGGAGACCTAGTATAGATTTCAGAAACACCTATTCAGCAAATCCAGAACTTGGAGGGGGGGTACATATTGACTTAATACATGAGTTGGATTATCTTTACTGGCTATTTGGAATCCCGAAATCTGTAACACGAAAATTAAAAAACCAATCATCTCTAGCCATTTCAGCATTTGACTTTGCCAACTATATTTTGGATTATGATGGGTTCTGCGTGAATATCGTGTTAAATTATTACAGAAGAGATTCTAAACGTAGTTTAGAACTTGTTTTTAATGATGAAACCTGGGAAATTGATCTGCTAAAGAATCAAATCATTTGCAACAGTAGAACTATTTTTTCCTCAGAACAAAGAATTGCAGACACCTACCAAACCCAAATGGCATATTTTATTGATTCTATGAATGAAAAAAACAATACTTTCAACACAATATCAGATGCATACAATGTACTTAAAATCTGTCTGGACCAATGATATTAAAAGATAAAATCATCATCATCACCGGCGGTTCAGGATTAATCGGCAAAGAACTCGTCGCTGACATCAATCGCAAGGGAGGAAAAGCAATAAATGCAGATAAAGGAATAGAAACCAATCTGTTAAACAGAACTATCCAAATGGATATTACAAATGATGATTCAATTCAGACAGGCATAGACCTGATTGTGGATGAATTTGGTCGGATCGATGGATTGGTAAACAGCGCATATGCCCGGACTAAGGATTGGGGAACAAAATTCGAAGAAGTTAATCCTGCTTCTTGGCGGTCTAATATAGACATGCAATTAAACAGCTACTTTGTTTGTTGTCAGAAAGTATTAAAAATAATGACAACACAAAGAAGTGGAGCCATCGTAAATATAGCTTCGATTTATGGAGTAGTTGGAAACGACTTCACACTATACGAAGAGTATGGAGGAACATCACCAGCAGCTTACTCGGCTATAAAAGGCGGTTTAATAAATTTCACCCGCTACCTGGCCTCCTATTACGGCCGGAAAGGCATTCGGGTGAATTGTGTATCACCTGGAGGAATATTTGACCACCAACATCCCTCTTTCGTTTCACGTTACGAAGCTAAAGTTCCAATGGGAAGATTAGGAAACCCAGATGATATTGCGCCCGCTGTATCATTTTTGCTTTCTGAAGAAGCAAAGTACATTACCGGACAAAATTTAATTGTCGACGGAGGTTGGACTGTAATTTAAAAAAGAATGAACGCGATTAAAATACTCATAAAAAAAATAAAATTTGACAAACAAGCTGATCGTTTGGGACCCGATTTACCATTTACTCATTATAAATTATTTTTTAAAGAGTCGATGACGCGACTTTGTCAAACAAAGTTTAAATATTTTGCAGATTCTGCAGAATTTAGACCTGGAGCGTATGCAATAACATGCTCAAAAATAAGCATTGGTAATAGGGTCGTAATCAGGCCTGGAACAATGCTTTTTGCAGATTCAAGGGAAAATGGTGCGGGTATTACAATTCAAGACGATGTATTAATAGGCTCTTGTGTCCATTTTTATGTCAGTAATCACAACTATTCGAGCCCGTCCATACCCATAATTGATCAGGGACATTTTGATTCTATACCAATTGTGGTGGGAAAAGGTAGCTGGATAGGAGCAAATTCTACGATTCTTTCCGGTGTTACAATTGGAAAAAATGCAGTTATTGGTGCGGGAAGTGTCGTTACAAAAAGCGTTCCAGACAATGTAATTGCAGCAGGAAATCCCGCTAGAATAATCAAAAATATAAATTCATTAGAATAATTTAGTAATAGCAATTACCAACCCTAATTTTATTTCGAAGATACACCATATTATTACTAAAGTAAACTAAACACAAGATTTCAATGATTTGTACAGGTAAAATAACAGTGCATATATAAGATGGATAAATGGATAATCAGAGTAAATGAATATATATAAATCGTTTTCAGTATACTTAGGAGCATCTTTCCTTGAAAGAGGACTAGCCTTTCTCGTCCTACCGGTATTTTCATTCTATTTAGCGCCAAATGATTTTGGGATGCTATCGTTATTAACAACACTTTTTGCATTTACCTTGCCTGTAATTTCTCTTGGTACACAATCCGCAATTTCTGTTGCCTATTTTAATGAAAAAAAAACCGATTATTCAATTTACGTTTCTTCTACATTAATAGTACCAACCATGCTTGCTATTTTATTATTCATAGCAGAATTTTTTTTGTGTGGTGCTTTATCAAATATTTTAGGAGTCCCATACATATGGTTGCTTGCTATTCCTGTTTTCTCTTTAATGTCAATTGTTACTTCAACTTTGCTTATTGATTATCAAATTAAACAAGAACCCTATAAATATGGTATTTTCAGCCTTTCCAGCTCGAGTATAAACATGGTCCTTTCTATTTCGTTTGTTATCCTATTCGGAATGAACTACGAAGGAAAATTAATCGGACAATACGTTTCAATTTTAATATTTACACTAATAGCACTAATTCTTTTAAAGAAAAGAGACGTATTAACTAATAAAATATCAAAAAAATTCGTTAAGGATTCTTTAAAATTTGGACTGCCTATCGTTCCTCATGTGATAGGCGGGATGGTGATTAACATGTCCGATAAAATATTTATAAATCAAATTTTAGGAAAGGTGGATTTGGGCATTTACAATATGGGCTACGTAATAGGAAGTTCTATTTCTATGTTGTGTATTTCTTTTGCGAATGCAATTGTGCCTTTCAGTTATGAAAACTTTTCAAAAGGTGATGATTTATCGAAGCAAAAAGTAGTAAAAATTTACTGGATATATATATTATCAATGATAGCAATAGTTATTTTACTCTCTTCTCTATCCCCATATATTTTCAATTGGTTTATTAATGAACGATATAAAACGGGTTCGGTATTTGTAAAATGGATTGCTATAGGTTTCTTTTTTCAAGGTTGTTACTTATTATTTGCCAACATAATTTACTATACAAAGAAAACAAATATATTATTTTATTGGTCATTTGTGAATATAGTTTTAAATTTAGGATTAAATTACATGTTAATAAATAAATTTGGCACTTTAGGCGCGGCTTATACTTTATGCATTAGTTATTTTATATTTGCTCTATCTATGGCTATAATTTCCAGAAAACTATATCCTTTACCATGGTTTTACTTTTTAAAATAATTCAATGAAAAGCATAGTCATTAAACTATTCGCCTATACGTACGATATTTTTAGGCGCGCTTACAATAATTATACTTATAAAAATTTCAGAAAGAAATATTCAATACATAACACTTTTAATTTTAATGGTGATGGCATATTAATGTATGGTGATGGTCAAATATTAATTGATGGGAACTCTTATATTGGTAGATATTCCAGAATTCAAGCTTCCAAAGGATACTACGTGAAAATTGGTCAAAATTGCAAAATCGGACCTTTCTTTCAGGTATGGACACAAACTGGCGAAGTTGATTGTGATTTTTCTGATTATTCTAAACTGCGCACTAAATATGGAAATATAATTATTGGCGACGCAGTTTGGATAGGTTCTTGCGTTGTAATTTCGCCAGGTGTAAAAATTGGGAATAACAGTATTATTGGAGCAAACTCCGTGGTTACAAAGGACGTACCAGATTTTGCCATTGTTGGTGGCGTGCCAGCAAAGTTAATTCGTTACAAAAAAATAGATATTTAACTAATGATATATTTTCTGATCAATAATAATTATCATTTTGATTTAGACTTAAAGTTAGCAAAACAACTTCCAAACTATGAACTTGGATTAATTCAAGTGCCTTATTCATTAAACATTATAACTAATAGCGACTTATTTTCAAAAATATATTACTTCCCTAATAAAATTACTTCGTCCATAACTGATTTTTTTTTCCACTCCTTGAGAATATTAGCAATTCAGAAATATGTACATCAAAGATTAAAACCAAATAGCGATGACATACTTTTGGTGCACACAGACATGGATTTACTAAATCAATACATTATTCAGGTATTTTATAATGCAAAGGCAAAAATATACTTACTTGAAGATGGGACTTCAACGATGTGCACCTATAATTTAATACCTCATAAAGCTCCCTTAAAAGATAGAATTAAAACTCTTATATTACACCATATATACAAATTTAAATATACGAAAATCGCTGTGTACGGGCAACAAATCTTGCCTGTGATGAAAGATTTTGTATTTAAAGGTGTTATTGTCAATTTTGGAAATTCTATTCGGAGAAATATACCATTCTTCAAATTGACCCAAGTAAAAGAACCAATTGAGATCCTACATGAAAATGGAGCTATTTTTTTAAACCAGGGACTATACTCATGGTATCTTAAAGAGGATGAATACATAAGTTACATAAATAATTTATTAGCCATTTCTGAAAATTTTAATCCTTTCTACTTTAAATTTCACCCCTCAGACATTAAATCTGTAAAAAATGCAATAACAAAGTTGATTGTTGAAAGATATAGTAATATTATAATAATTGAAGATAATGATATTGCAGAAATCCTTATTCAAAAATATCCGGTCCGGTATGCAATAACATTCAATTCGACAGCTGCATTGAATCTTATTAACAAAGGTATTGTTCCTATTTTTCTTAACCAATTAATTAACAATATTTTTCCAAATTCAGAATTCACAGCTTTTGATCAGTTCTTAAAATCAATAAATTGTCATGTACCTGCAAAATTATCTGATATTAAGCCAGGGTTTAGTGCACTCCCTAGTGCACAAAAAAATATAAACACAAAATCAATAGTAGACATCTTAAAATAGATCATGATAAGTATTATAACTGTCGTTAGAAACGGAGCTTCAACAATTGAGCGGACCATTTTAAGTGTAATAAATCAAGACTATTCCGATTTTGAATATATTATTGTTGATGGTGTCTCAACAGATGACACATTAGCTATTTTAAATACATATACCGATAAAATCGCCAAAATAATTTCAGAACCGGATGCCGGTATATATGATGCAATGAATAAAGGAATATCGGTTGCTAAAGGTGATTGGATCTATTTTTTAGGATGCGACGATATATTATATGAGCCTTCGACTTTATCAAAAATTATTTCCAATGATCTTGCCGGAATTGACGTAATTTATGGAAATGTATTATTCCTACATTCACTACAAGTATATGACGGTGAGTATAATTATGAAAAGCTTTGCGTCAGATCTCCCTGCCACCAGGCTGTTTTCTATAGAAAAGAACTTTTTAAGCAGTTTGGATATTTTAGTACTCAATACGTTACTGCTTCCGATTACGTATTGCATGTAAAAACATTCTGCGGAGGTGCCCGTTGGAAATATACCGATCAAATCATTGCAATCTATAACGAAACAGGAGCAAGTTTTTATGGCAAAGGAGATAAAACCTTTTACAATGAACTTTTTAAAATCTGTTTTGATAATTTCAATCCCTATATTTCAAACTTAGCCTTATCCAGGCTTTTCTATTCAACTTATCCCAGTTTCTTTGTATCCCACAAATTAACGATAACTCTCAGATATTTATCGCTTATTATTCAAAAAGTTGGCTTATTCAAAATTATTCAAAATTTCTTTGTGTTGTTTTTGAAATACAAAATTAAGAATGAGCAAGACTAAGCAGGTATTAAGTCAAATAATTGCCTGGCTTACATTAACAAGCACCGCACCATTTATATTTTATGTATGGCCGAGTCACCCATATAAAATACTGACATTTGCCTGTCTTTTGGTAATGGTTTTATCTTTTCTTCAAAGCAAAAAACGTATTCAGATAGACCAAAATATTACTAATATTATTCTTGTTCAGATATTATACTATGCAATAATAACCAGCCTATATTATAACTATTCAAACTTAAATTTTTGTATACAATTCGTCGCGCTATTTATAATTATTACCTTTATCGATAATTTTATAGGCTTTAAAAATTTTGCAAGGTCATATATAAATATTATTTTAATAATGGGAATAGGAGGAGTTATTACACTTTTTATCCATGTTTTTATTGGCATATCTCCCATTTTCGAAATTAAATATTCCGCACTTGGAACAACCTACTTCTTAGGATTGACCAGTACAAATGACTTTTACAATTCAGACAGTCTAAGAATGCTCCGTTTTGCCGGATTTTTTGATGAACCCGGAGCTTTTGCATTATTTTCAATCTTTGCAATTATACTAAACAAGATATATTTCAATAATCTCAAAATTGAAAAATACCTGATATTAGTAACTATATTTACTTTTTCCATGGCTTTCTTCATAATTATTGCCATGTATCTTCTTTTATTCTATTTAAAGATTTCGCATCTCAAATATTTAGCACTAGTATGTGTCGGAATTACTGCGCTTTATATTAGTTTGTCAAATTATAAAGGTGATAATAAATCATTAATACTCTTAAATGCCATGACATTTGAAAGATTTAAATTAGATGATGCGGGAAATCTTGCCGGGAATAATCGTTATGAAGCAAGCGTAAATGATAAAAAGTTATTTCTTGAAAATCCATTATGGGGAGAACAAACCGAAAATAAAGTCAGAGGTAGTAATGTTTACTCAATTATAGCAAATCATGGCTTATTCGGTGCATTTTTTTATTATGCGTTTCTTGTTTATTTCCTATACCGCATAGTGAAATTAACTGGTGAAAAAAGAACATTATTTCTAAAATTATTTATATTAGTAGTTGCTAATTTTTTCCATCGTCCTGAATTTTCAGCGGTATTAATATTATTAGTGATATACTCAATGATAAGATATTTAGACCTTGATTCAGACGAATTAGAATCTATTAAAATTAATAATCACCAATATTAAGTAAATTAAAATGATTTTTCCAAAAATCTCAATAATAACTGCCTCTTTCAATTCCGAAAAAACAATAAGTGACACAATAGAATCAATTTTAAATCAAAATTATAATAACATAGAATATATAATAATTGATGGAGGCTCGTCAGACAAGACTATTTCAATAATAGAAAAATATGAAGGTTTATTCGGTGGAAGGTTAACCTGGATTTCTGAACATGATGAAGGAATTTATGACGCTTGGAATAAAGGTTTAAAGCTTTCGACTGGCGAGTGGATTTCCTTTGTTGGGAGCGATGACATATTAATGGAAAATGCAATAGCAATTTATGTAGATATTATTAACAATAATCAAGATTTGAATTTTATATCATCAAATAATTTAGCAGTAAAGGAAAATCTCGACCCTATTAGAATTGTTGGTAAACCATGGAGTAAAAAGATGCGTTCGCATTGTACCATTACACATGTAGGCAGCCTACATCATAAAAGTCTTTTTAACCAAAAGGGTAATTTTAATACAGATTATCGCATCGCAGGGGATTATGATTTTTTATTAAGATGTTTTGATATAATTAAACCATATTATATACCGAAAATAACTGTAAAAACGAGGATTGATGGAATTAGCGATCGGCATATTCTTCGTGTTGCTCAAGAAGTTCTAAAGCTAAAAAGGAGTAATAAAAGTAGACCTGCCTTTATTTGTTTTATTGAGTATTTCTCAATGATATCAAAGTATTACCTTAGATCAATAATCGATAGATTCAGATAAAATAATGAATATCAAATACAAAAACAATGCTAATAATGTACTGAAAATCTAAATAGACCATTTCAATTAATTATAATATTATAAATTATTAATGAAAATCCTTTTTATTGCACCCATTCCTCCACCAATAGATGGTCAATCCAAGGCAAGTAAAGTTTTGCTAGACAAATTACTGCAAGATAAACACCACGTTGATATTGTTAATCTTAGTAAAAAAAATTTAAAAAACGGGAATGCTTCATTTGGAAGAATATTTGAAATACTTAAAATTCTAATTAAAGTATGGCAAAAGAGAAATAATAATGATGTAATTTATTTATCTTCAGCTGAGTCTTTTCTCGGAAACATTAGGGATTTACTTATTTATTGTATTTGCTATAAAAATTGCAATAAAATTTTCATTCATATGTTAGGTGGTACTGGGATGAAAGAAATTCTCAGTGGCAACGGTATCCAACAAAAAATTAACCAATTCTTTATTGGAAAGATAGGAGGAGTTATTGTAGAAGGGCGAGTTAATTTTGAAATTTTTTCTAAAGTAATTCAAAAAAACAGAATACATATTGTACCAAATTTCGCGGAAGATTTTTTATTTGTAGACGATGATGAGATAAAAACAAAATTCTCTTCTGTTAGCAGTATCCAAATATTGTTTTTAAGTAATTTAATACCAGGTAAAGGATATAATGAATTGGTTGATGGATATATTGCTTTAAATGAGAGTTCAAAAGCACAAGTTAATATTGTATTTGTTGGAGGATTCGAATCTTTAGAAAGTGAAACTGAGTTTTTAGAAAAAATCAGAAAGTATGATCGATTAAATTATATTGGGAAATTCATAGATGGTGAAATGAAAAGAGAACTATACTTAAAATCTCATGTGTTTTGCTTACCAACTTATTACCCATTTGAAGGTCAGCCCATAAGTATTTTAGAAGCTTATGCAACAGGATGTATTGTCATAACCAGTAATCACAGCGGAATTCCACTTATTTTTAAAGATAAAAAAAATGGTTTTTTGGTTGAGAAAAAATCACCTCAATCCATAAAAAATGCGATTGAAGATGTCTTGATTAACAAAAATAGATTAGAAGATATTGCTTTTACAAATAGGAATGAAGCTCTCGGAAAATATAGAACGTCAATTTATCAGAATTCTATTTTAGATTTATTTTATAACAATCAGAAAGATTAATTTTAAAATATTTTCGATAAGATAAATAATGAAGAAAGAATCAATGAACAAGTTTCTTTTGTCTGCTTTGACAGAAGAAAATCCCTATATAAGTACATCGGAGATAAAAAACTGGTTGGACAAGAAAAACAGTGAAGTGAATATCGAAGTTCAGCAAATTGAATTTTCAAAGCTTGATAACTGGGGTTTTAATAATGATAATTCAAAGTTAGTTCATAATTCCGGCAGATTTTTTTCCATTGAAGGAATAAATGTAAAAACTAACTGGCGAGGATTAAAAGAATGGGATCAACCCATAATTAATCAACCGGAAATAGGATATTTAGGGATAATTACGAAAGAGATCAATGGTATTCTATACTTTTTATTACAAGCAAAAATAGAACCAGGCAATATTAACAATGTTCAATTATCGCCAACTCTGCAAGCCACCAAAAGTAATTACACGCAGGTACATGGTGGTAAGGTACCTGCATATCTTGAGTTCTTCAAAGAGAGGGAAAATGTGACGATTTTATTGGATCAGTTGCAATCGGAACAAGGTGCCCGCTTCCTAAGAAAACGAAACCGAAATATTATTATACAGGTTCATAAGGATATTGCAGTTTTGGATGAGTTTGTTTGGCTGACTTTAGGTCAAATAAAGAAACTAATACTGGAGGATAACCTGGTAAATATGGATACACGCACTGTGATTTCAGGTATTCCTTTTAAAACAATTAGTGATATCGGTTTCTATTCATACTCCGTTGACTCTATTCAGATGAGTATGTTAATTTCATCAATCAATAAAGGCATATCGATGTACTCATTTGAAGATTTGGTTGCCTGGTTAACCGATTTAAAATGCCGATACGATCTTAATATAACCACTGTACCATTGAATAGGATAAATGATTGGCTTGTTACAGACAAGGAAATAATTCGTAAAGATGGTAGATTTTTTAAGGTAATTGCAGCGAAGATTACAATTGACAACCGAGAAGTGAGTAGTTGGTGTCAACCGCTTATAAAACCTGCTCAGGACGGAATTATTGCATTTATTGTTAAAAAGCTTCATGGCATATTACATTGTTTGGTACAGGCAAAATTAGAGTGTGGAAATTTCGATATTCTGGAACTTGCGCCAACAGTACAATGCTTAACCGGTGATTATCGGAGACCTGATTATGAAATACCATTTTTAAATTTTGTGCTTAATGCTCCGCCAGAGATGATACGCTTTGATACAATGCAGTCTGAGGAGGGTGGTCGTTTTTTTCATGAACAAAACAGGAATATGATCATTGAAGCAGGTGATGATTTTCCTGTTCAGGTACCTGAAAATTATACCTGGATGACACTAAATCAGATGAATACATTTATCACATTCAATAACTATATGAACATTCAATCCAGAAGTTTATTATCCGCCATAAGCTTTATTTAAAGAGGAGGAACCCATAAACGATATGGAAGGAGATATATAACATTACAGTACAAATATTTATTGCAGATCAATGGGAAAATTATCATTATGAATAGAAAGATTAAAATTGGTATTTTAGGTTGTGCAGATATTGCTAATAGAATGGTGATTCCAAATATGTTACGAACCGGGTTATTTGAGTTGGTAGCAGTTGCCAGCAGGTCAGAGCAAAAAGCCGCAGAATTTGCCAAAATATTTAATTGCGAGTCCATAGTCGGTTACGAAAAACTAGTAGATAGGAAAGATATTGAAGCTGTTTACATTCCTTTACCTTCTGGCATGCATTTCGAATGGATTACCAAAGCTTTAAAATTAGGAAAACATGTTCTATCCGAAAAATCATTGGCCTGTGATATTTCTGAGACATCATCAATAATCTCTCTTGCGAAAGAAAAAAAACTCTGTGTATTTGAGAACTTCATGTTTGTATTTCATTCTCAATTTGATTTCATAAAGCAGCATATTAAAGACAATACAATTGGTGATATTCGTTTATTACGCACCTCTTTTGGATTTCCTCCATTTAATATTGAAACGAATATTCGATATAAAAAGGAGTTAGGTGGGGGAGCATTGCTTGATGCCGGCGCATACACCATTATGGCAGCACATTTTATATTAGGTCCTAATCAAAAAGTTTTAGGATCATCCCTAGAAAAAGGGAATTGGAATGTTGATTATCAAGGCAGTGCCATTCTAAAAAATACTGATGGAATTGTATCTCAACTAGCTTTTGGTTTTGATAATTTTTATCAGAATAATATAGAATTATGGGGAAGTATAGGGAAAATGACAATTGAAAGAGCTTTCACAGCATCTCCCGGTTTTAATCCAAAAGTAATTATTGAAACCGAAAATAAAAAAACTGAGTACATACTTCCGGCTGATAATCATTTTCAGAAAATCCTAATTAAGTTTGCTGAATGCATTAGTACAGACAGGAATGAATATTTGTTTAATCAGATATTATGCCAATCTAGTTTGATTTCTCAAATAAGATTAATGGCCAAGTAAACTGCTATATCAAATAAGCTATGTCAAAATCAATTATTATAGGTTCAAACGGATATTTGGGAAGGAATTTAGCCCATTATCTGATAAGTCAAAATGAAGAGGTTATTTGTTATGATATTCACAAAGAGTCTCTTGTACACCAATCCAATTACAATCAGTTAGATATCACTAATTACGAAAGTGTCAGTAAAATATGTCTTGATACAGACATTATTTATATGTTTGCTGGTATTACAGGTACATCTCAAGGTTTTCATGACTACGATCGGTTTATTGATATAAATGAAAAGGGACTTCTTAACCTTTTGACAAGAATAAGAGAGACAGGAACTCAAGCGAGAATTATATTTCCATCAACACGGTTGGTATACAGAGGTCATCCTGGTGTATTATTAAAAGAAAATTCAGAAAAAGAAGCCAAAACCCTTTATGCCTTGAATAAGTTAGCATGTGAACACTTATTGGCTATGTATAAAAATGCTTTTGATATTCATTATACAATTTTTAGGATATGCATTCCATTCGGGACTCTTATAGAAGGTGAAACGTCCTATGGTACACTTGGCTTCCTTCTAAATAAGGCAATGAAAGATCAAAACATTACATTATATGGCGATGGATTATTAAGGAGAACATTTACACATGTTTCTGATATCTGTCGAAAAATTCACATTGCAATACAATATGAAGAATCAGATGGTAAAATATATAATATAGGTGGTGAAAACCTTTCATTGCTTGAATTGGCTTCAAAAATAGCATACAAATACAATGTAAATATTGAGTATGCAGAATGGCCTGAGTTGGCTCTTAAAGTAGAATCTGGAGACACGATGTTTGATAGTAGTTGTTTAGATAAACTTGTTAAAGAAGATTATATGAGCAATATACATGATTGGTTATCATGCAAATAACAATATAAGTATGAGTAAACGTGACGACGAGAAAAAAAATATTGTTTCTTATTCAATCTTATTCTCCTATACGCGGTGCTTTAACTGTTAGTGAGAATATTAAGAAAAGCACGGTATTTAATGAACCATTTTAATGAGTATCTGTATTTATATGATAGTATATTGGAGATTAAAAAGACAATAATTCACTAGTAATCAACTAAGGTTCTGCATTTGATTTCATGCATTAATATTCATATGACCTCATATGACCTCATTTGAATTAAGTAAATTTTTAGATGAAGATGAAGTCATTGTTTTAGTTGGCTTAAATATTAATCAACTTAAGCAATTATCTTCAAAAATTATAGTCCTTGCTAAAACAGAAAATAGGCAAGAATTAATTGACTTGTATTCAACTGCCGATTTATTTATCAACCCTACATGGGAGGATAACTTTCCGACAACAAATATAGAATCATTGGCATGCGGAACTCCTTTAGTTACTTATAGAACTGGAGGAAGTGTTGAAGCGGTCTCAACTGAAACGGAATTCATTGTAGACAAAGGAGATATCAATGGATTGCTCAAAGTCATTAGAAATGTTAAGAAAATTGGGGAATCGACTTTTTCAGATGCTTGCCGTCAAAGAGCTATAGATTATTACTCTAAAAATGAACGATTTGCAGAGTATCTACTTTTATACGAAAGTCTAGTTCAAAACTAAATTTATTTAGCGATTTGTATCGCTAAATAAATAGCCTTTGTCATCATTTAAAACTCACAACTACTGTGCTTAAAAGTCGCATAAGTAACTTCCAAAAAAATTCAAACTATTTTATAAATGAACCAAAATAGAGATTATCAAATTTGCACCAATTGCGTCATGGATACCACCGACCCCAATATCTCCTTTGACGAAAACGGAGTATGCGACCATTGCCATGATTTTCAAAATAATGTAAAACCCAATTGGCATACAGATGAGAAGGGGAAACAAGCATTAGAAAATATAGTCAGTAAAATAAAAGAATCCGGCAAAGGAAAAGATTTTGACTGTCTGCTTGGCATAAGCGGAGGAGTTGACAGTTCATATATGTTGCATTTGGCGGTCAAAGAGTTTGGACTGCGACCTCTTGTTTTTCATGTGGACGGAGGATGGAATTCCGAATTAGCTGTTCACAATATCAATGTCATGATTGATAAATTGGGACTGGACCTTTACACGGAAGTGATCAACTGGGAAGAAATGAAGGATTTTCAACTGGCATTCTTTAAATCGGGAGTTCCTCATTTGGATATTCCACAAGATCATGCCTTTGTGGCTACCTTGTATCAATTTGCTGAAAAATACAAAATTAAATACATTTTGAATGGGGGGAATTTCGCAACCGAATGTGTTCAATACCCGATGGAATGGTTTTATTATGGTACAGATATGGTACAAAATAACGATATTATCCATAAATTTGGAACGGTTAAAATGGAAACATACCCTTTTAGCTCCATCTTTCGGCACAAAATATATTTAAAATACTTTAAAGGCGTTAATGTAGTAAAACCGCTTAATTACATGCCCTTTATAAAAGAGGATGCTTTATCACTTCTGGAAAAAGAATACGGTTGGAAGCCTTATCCCCAAAAACATTTTGAATCAAGATTTACTAAATTTTATGAAGGATATTGGCTTCCTGAAAGATTTGGATATGATACACGAAAAGTACAATACTCGAGTTTAATTCTAACCGGGCAGATGACACGTGAAGATGCGTTAAAAAAATTAAAGAAACCAGCCTACAATCCTGATACCATTGAAGATGAGTTTAATTATATCGCCACCAAACTTGGGATCACGCCGGAAGAACTCCGCCACTATTTTGTCATGCCTAAAAAGTATTACTGGGATTATAAAAACCAACAAAATATATTCAGAATAGGAGCAAATATTTTACACTTACTCGGAGTAGAAAAAGTGAAGAAACGTAAAAAATGATAATAATAATAGATTATGGTCTGGGTAATATTCGCGCCTTTGTGAATGTCTATGAACGATTAAACATCAAAACAAAGATTGCCCACACAGCGGAAGAACTAAAAGATGCGTCAAAAATAATTCTGCCAGGAGTTGGTGCGTTTGACTATGCTATGGCCCAACTGAATGCCTCCGGCATGCGTGATGAACTTGAAAAGCAAGTAATTGAAAATAAAATTCCGATTATGGGAATTTGTGTTGGCATGCAGATACTGGCAAAATCAAGCGATGAAGGCAATTTACCGGGTTTGGGTTGGATTGATGGTGAGGTAAAATTATTTGATGCCACTACGATACCATATAAAACCCGTCTACCACATATGGGTTGGAACAGCATTAATCCTGTAAATAACTGTCAATTATTGTCAGGATTTACTGATCAATCTCGCTTTTATTTTTTGCATTCATATTACTTTGTATGTAATAAAGTCGAGAGTATCATTTCTACCACAGAATATGGCATAACTTATGCAAGCGCAGTGAACCGGGATAATATATATGGCATACAATTTCACCCGGAAAAAAGCCATTCGAACGGAACTCAGTTATTACATAATTTTGCAAAACTTTAGCCATGCTCTATCCGCGCATTATCCCATGTCTTTTGGTACACAACAAGGGACTTGTAAAAACCACCAAATTTAAGGATCCAAAATACGTCGGGGATCCGATAAATGCCGTAAAAATTTTCAATGAAAAGGAAGTAGATGAATTGATTGTTGTTGACATTGATGCATCGAGGTACGGTAAGGAGCCAGATTACAGAATGATAGAAAATCTTGCTGCTGAATGTCGAATGCCATTCTGCTATGGAGGGGGTATCAAAACCATTGCCCAGGCACAAAGAATTTTCAGTCTGGGAGTTGAAAAAATTGCCGTTAGTTCCGCTGCAATTGAAAATCCACAAATCATTTCCGAGATGGCTGAACGGGTAGGCAATCAAAGTGTTGTAGTCGCTCTTGACGTCAAGAAAAAAACGTTGAGTAACAAATACGAATTGTATATCCATAATGGCACAAAACCAACAGGCATTGATCCCGTTAGTTTTGCTATAGAAATGCAAAAATTAGGTGCGGGCGAGATCGTTATAAATTCGATCGATCATGACGGAGTTATGAAGGGGTATGATATCAATCTGATTAATAAAATCAGGGAAGTCATCAGTATTCCATTAACTGTGATGGGTGGGGCTGGTACTCTTGATGATATTGGAAGTATAATCCAACAACATGGTATTATAGGAGTTGCGGCAGGTAGTTTGTTTGTATTTAAAGGGAAATACAGAGCAGTATTGATAAACTACCCAACAGCAATTGAAAAGACTATTCTTTTAGAAAAGCATTTCTTAAGAACACAGATAACGCAGATTTAACGGATTTATGCTCATTAAAAATTTTATCTGTATAATCCATTCAATCTGCGTTTTAAAAATTTATAAATCATGTTTAAAAACAAAACCCTTTTAATCACTGGCGGAACCGGTTCATTCGGCAATGCCGTACTTAATCGTTTTTTAGATACCAACATTAAAGAAATCCGTATTTTTTCGCGTGATGAAAAGAAACAGGACGATATGCGTCATCGTCTGAATAATCCCAAAGTGAAGTTTTACATTGGGAATGTTCGTGACAAACGCAGCGTCGATTATGCAATGCGGGGTGTGGATTATATCTTTCATGCAGCAGCATTAAAACAAGTCCCGTCCTGCGAGTTTTTTCCAATCGAAGCGGTAAATACCAATGTTTTGGGAACTCAAAATGTGCTCGATTCAGCCTTTGAGCACGGTGTAAAGCGAATGATCGTGCTGAGCACAGACAAAGCGGTTTATCCAATCAACGCAATGGGAATCTCAAAAGCGATGATGGAAAAGGTAATGCAAGCCAAAGCACGGTCCATGGCTGAAGATACTGATACTGTTTTTTGCGGCACCCGCTATGGAAATGTAATGGCCTCGCGTGGTTCAGTTATACCGTTGTTCGTTGAGCAAATTAAGGCAGGGAAAGACCTTACAGTTACCGATGCCAACATGACACGTTTTATGATGACACTCGAAGACGCCGTTGATTTGGTACTTTATGCCTTTGAACACGGCAAAAATGGGGATATGTTTGTTCAAAAATCACCAGCCTCAACGATTGGCGATTTAGCGCAGGCCTTAATCGAATTGTACAAATCGAAAAGCAAGATAAGGGTTATCGGAACACGTCATGGAGAAAAATTGTACGAAACACTTGTCAACCGTGAAGAAATGGCTAAGGCTTTTGACATGGGAAACTACTACAGAGTTCCGGCCGATAACCGAGATCTCAATTATGATAATTATTTCACGCAAGGAGAGGAAAAAGTTTCTGTAATAGAAGATTATCATTCCCACAATACTCGTCGACTGGATGTGGAAAGTACGAAAGAATTGTTGATGAAATTACCAATGATTCGCAAAGATATACTGGGAGAAGACAATAACCAATACCCGGAATAGGTAAATAGAACGCAGATGACGCTGATTTAAAGGACTAGCGCAGTTAAAATGGCGAATGAATATTTATACCAGAAGTTGACCGCTGAAATAATCAGGAGGTTCTATATAGTTTACAACAAGTTAGGATATGGCTTTCTGGAAAAGGTTTATGAGAGAGCGATGAAATTTGAACTAGAAAAAGCTGGTTTTAATGTTGAACGACAAAAGCCAATTAATGTTTATTACGATTCCGAATTGGTCGGTAAATATTTTGCTGATCTGTTTGTTGAAAAACAAAGTCATTATAGAATTAAAGGCGGCAGAGACACTTTGTGAAAATCATGAACTTCAACTAATCAATTATCTTAAAGCTACTGATATCGAAGTTGGATTACTACTAAATTTCGGTAAGAAGAATCGGCGTAAAATCTGAATAATCTGCATCATCTACGCACTATTAAATATATCTATGCTAAAAATAGGAATAACCGGTCAGTCGGGTTTTGTCGGAACCCATTTATATAATACATTGGGGTTGCAACCCGAAAAATTTGAACGAATCCCGTTTGAAGATGCTTATTTTTCGGATGAAAATAAACTGAACGCATTTGTAAAAAGCTGTGATACCATCGTTCACCTGGCTGCAATGAATCGCCACAACGATCCCGAAGTGCTTTATCAAACGAACATCGGATTGGTAAAACAACTGATCGGAGCCTGCGAAGCAACAAACTCAACCCCTCACATTCTGTTTTCATCGAGTACCCAGGAGGAACGGGATAATCTTTATGGAAAATCGAAAAAAGAGGGACGGCAGTTGTTCGAGAAATGGGTCAATAAGAACAATGCAGAATTTACAGGGTTTATTATTCCAAATGTATATGGTCCCTTTGGAAATCCTTACTATAACTCGGTTGTCGCAACATTTTGTCACCAGCTTACTCATAACGAAACACCAAGGATTGAGGTGGATGGTGAAATAAAACTGATTTACGTAAGTGAATTGGTGAAGTTTTTTATCGATAAAATAGAGGATCACAGTGTCACGCGGTATTCAAACACGGAGTTGCACTGTGAAACTATTCTAATACCCCATACTTCCGAAATCAAAGTTTCCATACTGCTAAAAAAACTGACCGCATTCAAAGAAAACTATTTCGACAAAGGGATCCTTCCAAACCTGGACAATTCTCTTGACAGAAATTTATTCAATACTTTTCTCTGCTACATTGATCATGCCTTATTTTTCCCATTTCACCTGAAACTGAATACTGACAACCGTGGCAGTTTTATTGAAACAATAAAATTAAACAGCGGTGGTCAGGTATCTTTCTCAACCACTGTTCCGGGAATAACCCGAGGCAATCATTTTCATACACGAAAAGCCGAGCGTTTTGCAGTTATCAAAGGCAAAGCCAGAATAGACATTCGTCGCATTGGAACAGATAAAGTGATCTCATTTGATTTAGATGGGTCCCAACCATCATTTGTTGACATGCCTATTTGGTATTCACACAATATCACCAATATCGGAGAAGAAGAACTTTATACAATATTCTGGATCAACGAGCATTTTGATGCCAGTGATCCGGACACTTACTTTGAATCAGTAACAAAATGAAGAGACTTAAAGTACTAACAGTTGTTGGCACCCGCCCCGAAATCATACGTTTATCTCAGGTAATTAAGAGATTGGACAAATCAGAGAGCATCGAACATGTTCTCGTTCATACTGGTCAAAATTACGATTACGAATTAAATGAAGTGTTCTTCAAAGACCTTGGATTACGAAAGCCGGATCATTTTCTGAATGCGGCAGGAGCAAATGCCACGGCAACTATCGGTCAAATCATCGTCAATATCGACCCGATCCTCGAAGAGGAGCAACCTGATGCTTTTTTAGTTTTAGGAGATACCAACAGTTGCCTGTGCGCTATTCCCGCAAAGAAAAGACATATTCCGATCTTCCATATGGAGGCAGGCAACCGATGTTTTGACCAGCGTGTACCGGAAGAAACAAACCGCAGAATAGTAGATCATATTTCGGATATTAATCTCACATACAGTGATATTGCCAGGGAATACCTATTGAGAGAAGGACTTCCTGCAGATCGGATTATTAAGACTGGCAGTCCGATGTTTGAAGTATTGCATGCCAATATGAAAGAGATTGATACTTCGGATGTTTTAGCCAGACTATCAATCAAAAAGAACAACTATTTTGTTGTATCTGCTCATCGCGAAGAGAACATCAATTCAGTCAACTTTGACAAATTAGTCAACGTATTGAATTACGTTGCAGATAAATATCAACTGCCAGTCATTGTTTCTACCCATCCGCGAACAAGAAATAAAATCAATGAAAAAGGAATACAGTTTCATCCGTTGATCCAGTTAATGAAGCCATTGGGATTCCATGATTATAACCATCTCCAGAAAAATGCCAAAGCCGTACTTTCTGATAGCGGAACAATTTCAGAAGAATCATCAATTATGAACTTTCCTGCTTTGAACATTCGCGACGCTCATGAGCGCCCTGAAGCAATGGAGGAAGCGTCGGTAATGATGGTTGGAATGAATTACGACCGTATATTACAAGGTTTGGCAGTTCTTGAAAATCAGAGCTTAACACTGAGGCCTGTCGCAGATTATTCGATACCCAATGTCTCGGATAAAGTATTGAGAATCATTATCAGCTATACTGATTATATTAACAGGGTTGTTTGGCATACTATATAAGATTAGATGGATAAAAAAAAGATTTGGATAGTTACAGAATTATTCTATCCGGAAGAAACAGCTGTAGCTTACATTTTTACACGAATCGCAAACTATCTTTCACAAAGCTATCAGGTAAAAGTCATTTGCGGACCAGAGTTCTATGACAATAATAAAAAAGGATTTATTGATGATTTAAATATTTCAAGTGAAATAGAAATATTAAGAACAAAATCACCTAACCTTAATAAAAATTCCTTAATTCAGAGGACATTTAAGATAATAATTTTAAGTCTGCGAATGGGATTTTTGATATGCAGAAAAATTCCAAAAGGAGAAATTGTTCTTTTGGCTACTAATCCTGCTCCGCTATTACTATTTGTTCGAATAATCCAACCATACAAGAAATTTCAACTTCATATGCTTGTTCATGACGTTTTTCCTGAAAATACAATTCCTGCAAAAATTTTTAAGAATGACAAGTCAATCATATTCAAATCAATAAAATACTTCTTTGATAATGCCTATTCATGCGCGGATCATTTGATTGTCATAGGCAGAGATATGAAAGAAATAATTTCAACTAAAGTAAATCGGTTCAAAACTCCTCCTTCAATTTCAGTTGTTACAAACTGGGCAGATCCAGAAAAAGTGTCTTTGGAAAATTGCAATACAATTAAAACTAACAAAATAATATTGCAATATGCTGGTAATATTGGAAGAGTTCAGGGAATTATAGAATTATTAGATGCTTTCAGATTAAGTAATAATGAGGGATTATGTCTTAATTTTCGTGGAACAGGCGCACTTCATTCATATATAGAAAACTACATAATAAAACACAACTTAAAAAATATACATTTGGATGGTGGCTTTTCGAGAAATGAAGAAAATGATATATTGGCTAATTGTGATATTGGAATAGTTTCTTTGTCGTTTGGGATGTATGGATTAGGTGTACCTTCAAAATCATATCACTTATTATCCGCTGGAAAGCCTATTCTATTTATTGGTGAACCTAAAACTGAAATTTCATTATTGGTTTCAGAAAATGGAATTGGTTGGTCTTTAGATATTAACAATCAAAATGATTTGATTGCTTTTTTTAATCAATTAAGTTCAATTGATAGCGGAATATTGATAGAAATGGGAAAGAAAGCAAGGCAACTTGCAAATATCCAATACAATGAACCAACCATTCTAAAATTATTGCAAACTGAAATCGAATCTATTAAACATAAATAATAAAACCGATGTTGAAAATTCTTATTTCCGGATATACCGGTTTTATTGGTTCAAATCTCACTGAAAAATTAAGTAAAAATGTTTTATATGGAGTTGACATATTTCAAAAAGATTCTGTTGTAAAACACTTTGGGTGGGAAGAACTTGGGGAATTCGTAGACTCCGACTGTATTGTCCATTTGGCGGGCAAAGCACATGACACTAAAAATACGTCATCCGAAAAGGAATATTTTGATATTAATGTTGGACTAACTCAAAAAATATTTCAGCATTTCTTAAAATCATCCGCGACCAAATTCATTTTCTTCAGTTCAGTTAAAGCGGTGGCAGATTCTGTTAACAGCGATCAGCTTTCTGAAGAAGAAGTACCAAATCCGAAGACGCCTTACGGAAAATCTAAATTAGAGGCGGAAAAGTACCTTCTTACTGAACTTCAGAAATGGAGAGAGGGTGAAAGGACGATAAAGAGACGGGGAGACGGGGCGAATGAACCAGTACAAATTGATAAGAAGGTATATATTTTAAGGCCTTGCATGATTCATGGACCCGGGAATAAAGGAAATCTGAATCTGTTGTTTAAAATACAGCAAAAAGGACTTCCCTGGCCGTTGGGAGCATTTGAAAATAAAAGATCATTCTGCTCAGTTGATAATATTTTATTTGTCGTTCAGCAGTTGATTGAAAAAAATATCGAACCAGGCATCTACCAGGTTGCAGATGATGAGACTTTGTCAACGAATGAACTAATTAAATTAATGGCGTTGTCACAAAATAAAAAAGCTAGAATTTGGTGTATCCCAGAGAAATCAATTAAAGCCTTAGCACAGGTTGGAGACTTCTTTCACTTACCACTTAACAGTGAACGATTGAAAAAATTAACCGAATCATATCTTGTTTCAAATCAAAAAATTAAGCAAGCTTTGGGTATAGATAAAATGCCTGTTTCTGCAACATTAGGATTACAAAAGACTTTTGAATCTTTCAAAAAATAACAGACTATTATGCAATTAAACCTTAACATTGACTCATTTATCCAGAATCATGTGACATTTCGAAAAGAAAGCCTGTTAAAGCAGGATTTTGAAAAATACAACTCAGTTCTAAACACCCGTATAAACAATAAATCCGTATTGGTCATTGGAGGTGCTGGTACGATCGGATCTTCCTATATCAAGGCAATTTTAAAATTCAATATCCGAAAACTGGTAGTTGTCGATATCAACGAAAACGGATTAACTGAACTGGTTCGCGATTTAAGGAGTTCAACAGAATACAACATTCCAATTGATTTCATTACCTATCCTGTTAATTTCGGAGACCGTGTATTTGAAAAAATCTTCCAGGGACATGGCCCATTTGAAATTGTAGCCAATTTTGCTGCCCACAAACATGTGCGCAGTGAAAAGGATATTTTTTCAATTGAGGCAATGATCGAAAATAACGTGCTGCGTGCCCGCAAGCTTCTTGATTTATTGATCAAGTTTCCACCGGAACACTTTTTCTGCGTTTCAACCGATAAGGCAGCCAATCCTGTCAACATCATGGGCGCCAGTAAGAAACTGATGGAAGAACTAATCATGGCCTATTCTGATAAACTGCCAATTAAAACCGCACGTTTTGCAAATGTAGCCTTCTCAAACGGTAGTTTGCCTTTGGGTTTTCTGGAACGGTTGAATAAACAGCAGCCATGGTCGTGTCCACTCGGTATTCGGCGCTTTTTTGTATCCCCTCAGGAATCTGGGGAATTGTGTCTGATAGCCTCCATCATGGGTGAATCAGGAGATATTTTTTTTCCTAAGTTGGATGAAGACCGGGACATGATTCCTTTTGATCAGATTGCATTGGATCTTTTAGAAACATTTGGGTTAACTCCGGATATATGCAAAACCGAAAATGAAGCTAAACAAAAAGCTTTATTACTTAATCTCACCGCTGAATCATCCAATCGTCCCGCCACCCCATCGTCTACCTATCCCATCTACTTCTTCGGTTCAGACACCTCGGGAGAAAAAGCATTTGAGGAATTTTTTACCGAAAAAGAAGCATTGGACAACGATTCATTTGTCAATCTCGGAGTAGTGAAAAACTCTAAAAAAAGAAGTATTGAGGAGATTGATGCTATTTTTGATCGGCTTCATAACTTATTCGAATCGAAAAATATAACCAAAGCAGCAATTGTAGATGTCTTAAAAATTTATTTACCCAATTTTGAACACATTGAAACTGGTAAAGGATTGGACTCGAAAATGTAATTTCCGGTTCATTAGTTTCCCCTTAATAAAAACGTCAACGATATTTTTATTTAACTGACAATCAGCACATTTACAATTTTGCAAATATGTACAAATTTTTCTTTAAGCGTCTTTTCGGTATTTTACTGGCTTTGACTGCACTGATAGTTCTTTCGCCGTTATTCATTCCGGTGTGTATCGGATTGCTATTAAGTGGTGAGCATTACATCTTCTACTTTCAAAAACGAATCGGATACAAGAACAAATATTTTGGGATATGGAAATTCGCAACGATGTTAAAAGCCAGCCCCACTTTGGGCACAGGACTATACACAACCAAAAACGATCCACGTATATTACCTATGGGAAACTTCCTTAGACATTCGAAGATAAATGAATTACCTCAATTAATAAATGTTTTGATAGGTGACATGTGCATAGTTGGTCCAAGACCTCTTGTTGATAAAACTTTTGCGCCATATTCGGATCATGTGAAGTCTGTTATTTACAATGTAAAACCCGGTCTTACCGGGATCGGTTCGATTGTGTTCCGAAATGAGGCACAGCTGCTGTCGGACACTAAAATGCCACTGGAGGAATTCTACAAAAAAAAAATTGCTCCGTACAAAGGTGAACTTGAACTTTGGTATCAAAAAAACCTTTCATTGTATACTGATTTAATGTTGATCTTCTTAACTGCATGGGCAATTCTTTATCCGGAAAATAATTTGGTTTTCAAAATTTTTAAAGATTTACCAGAAGCGCCCGAGGAATTAAAATCGGGAGTATGGAAAAATAATTGAGTGAAGTGCAAAAAGAAAGTGAGTGAGCTGTTATGTGTCCTGAAAATTGTTTCGAAGTATACGGATAACTACGATTCACAGTTAAAACCTTCAGCGCTGTGTGAATGTTCGTCAATATCCAATATACAAAAAAAGAATTTTTACAATGTGTAATAGGCGTTGAGATGGTACCAAGTGTTCATTCTCCTTTCCTCAATATATATCTTCTGACATTCAGATCTTTATATTGTTTGTAACGTTCAAATTTTTCTTGGATTCCTACATCGAGATTAATTAGTCGAACCTGGCAAAAAACAATTAATATCTAAATACTTGATTATTAATACCTGCAATTACAAAATTCTTAATAAATTGCAGCAAAACCTTCCGGATTGGAATCCAGAATATGCGTTTTAAAAATTAAAGAGCTTTCATATTCTACCAAACAAGGCTACTATTTTAAAAAATTCTCTGTAAAGCCTCGTTAAAAAATAAACTCTACAATCCTAAATCAAGACGCTATCTGATTAAAAATTAGCTCTATAACGTTTGGTATGGGTAATTGAACTTTGCAATGATTAATATCGGCTCTTAATACAGGCTATTAGTGACTGGCGATTGGCAGACTCGCTTATTGAAAAATAAGAAATTATCTTAATTTTAAAGGATTAGGGTCAAAGAGTTAGCACTATTATGCCAGCGGCAAGTTGCCAAAAGCCAACTCCTTGTTACATAAACCATTTGGAAGTGGTTTGCTAAATTTACCCACACGATCCGTCATGGAGCAAAAAATTAAATTCAAAATAACACTTAAATATGAGTATGAAATCACCAACTTTTAAAATGCATTCATTCTACTTACTGATATTGACTATATGCTTGTTGATACTAATTCCGGCGGTGGTTCCGGCGCAAACTGTTTCCATTCCACCTGAAATTCAGGCAAAGATTACTGCGGAATTGCAAAGGCGTGGGCTGACAGAGAATGAAGTTCGGACTCGGTTACTTCAGAAAGGAATCGATCTGGAAAACGTACCAACGGCAGAACTTCCGCAATACCAGGGGAGAGTTATGGCTGTGCTGGATGAACTCCAGGCTGAAAAGAAAACAGGTAGAAATGCCACTGGTGCACTGTTGAATCAAAATCAACTGACAGGCAGTATTTTAGATACTTCAATTATAAAAAACCAGTCCTTCTTTCAGAATCAATCAATTGTAACAAATCAGGATACATCGCCAAAAGCCAAATGGCGTAAAATTCAATCTCTCATTGCTAAAAAAGATTCGGCATCTGCGATATACGGTCATTCATTATTCACCGATCATGCACTCGATGCATCCCTCTCTAATGACGGAGCCCAGGCACCTGAAACTTATGTGCTGGGTGATGGTGATGAAGTCCGAATCACGATTTTTGGTGCATCACAAACCGATATTCAGCAAAAGATTGCACCTGACGGGTCTATCCAACCCACAGGCGTTGCCAAAATTTTTCTGAAAGGGCTTACACTTGCCCAGGCACGCGAAGTGATCGGGGAACGTTTATCATCAGCCTATACATTCCGATCCGACCAGTTTGCTGTAACGATCGTCACAGCCAGAACCATTCTGGTTAATGTATTCGGAGAGGCCAGGATAACAGGAGGATTCAACATATCCGCCCTAAACTCAGCTCTTAATGCATTGTCTGCGGCTGGTGGACCATCTGAAATCGGATCTGTTCGTAATATTCAGCTGATCCGCGGAAACACACGCAAGAACATCGACCTTTATGCCTTTATGAACGACCCTGCCGCTCAGTTCAGGTTCGATCTTCAAAATAACGACGTAATTTTTGTTCCCGTTGTCAGTCTTTTGGTTTCGATCGAAGGAGCTGTCAACCGGCCAATGATTTACGAAATGCTTCCGAATGAAACGCTCACCGACCTTATTAAATATGCCGGCGGTGTTAAAAAAGACGTTTTCCCCGGGTTTATACAAGTTGAGCGATACAGCAATGGAGAACCGCGTCTCTTCGAATATAAGCTCGATGATGTACGCTCCGGAAAAACCAAAGTGGAGATGATCAATGGTGATATCGTACGACTAAAGACAATCACTAAACCTATGGATCAATATGTTGAAGCCGAAGGAAGTGTCTATTATCCGGGCAGATACGATCTTTCGTCGAATCCGACACTTAGCGCACTTCTATTAAATGCCAAACCCACCTTCGAAGCCAAAACAGATATCGTGTTTGTCGAACGTTTCAGACCAGATTCAACAACTGAAGTACTTTCAGTACCTTTTCCCGGAACAAAATCAGGAACAAAAGATTTTAACCTTCAGCCGCGTGACCGGGTTCGCATTATGAATCAGGCTTCCTACCGCGATATAGACACGATTACCGTGGTAGGCCATGTACGATTACCTTTCAAAAAAACCTTCTCAATGAAAGACCGGATCACGGTTAAACAAGCGATCGATATGGCAGGTGGCTTAAAAACAAGCGCTTATCCGGTAGCTTATATCTTCAGACGCAACTTATTTAACCCATCAGAGATTAAATACATTCGCATTGAATTGAGCGAGGCTGATAAAATCGAATTGCAGGCAGGCGATCATCTGAATGTCTATGACAATACGACCTATACAAATGTGGGCGAAGTAAGGGTCTTTGGCGCTGTAAAAAATCCAAACAAATTAACCTATGACCCAAGCCTCACGATCCGCGATGTATTGACAAATGCCGGTGGATTTACAACTGGCGCAGCCTTTAACCGCGTTGAAATTTTCCGTACCACTCTCTCTCCTACCGAAAGAGCGAAACTCGATATGATCACGCTTACGGTAGATTCAAATTACCAGGCGGTCAGTCCAAAAAACTTCACTTTGCAACCCTACGATCAGGTGGTCGTTCGTTTAACACCGGAATTCACGCTGGGTCGCACTGTCGAAATTAACGGACAGGTAGAATACCCGGGAACCTATGCACTTGAAACAAAACAGGTTTCATTGAGCGAAATAATCAAAAGGGCAGGGGGGTTACTGAACGATGCTGATCCCTATGGAAGCGGACTCTTCCGTACCTACCGAAAGCGCGGAAACATCAGTATGAGTCTTGAAAAAGTAATGCTCCGTAGTAAAAACCTTAAATTTGACCCGATTCTTTTCGAAGGAGATGTGATCAATATTAACCGGCTCGAAAACACAGTATCCATCCGGGGAATAGGAACACGCATGTCGCAGTATTCAATAAATGCTGACAGCATAAATCAACTTGATAGCGCTCTCGTTAAAAATGTCATTTTTCAGGGATCCAGATCTGCCAAATGGTATATCGAAAACTTTGCAGGAGGATTTGAAAAACGGGCCAACCGCAACAGCGTAACAGTCACCTTGGCTAACGATCAGATGCTTTCGACTACGCATAGACTATTCATATTCCGAAAATATCCAAAGGCCAAACCAGGCGCCATCATCAGTTTGCAGATGAAACCACCAAAGGAAAAGGTCGAAGGTCAGAAAAATGATTGGGACAGTGCTTTAAGCAGAAGTACTCAGGCGCTGACCGCGGTACTGACGTTGTATTTACTGATTAACCAACTCAACAAATAAGACAGGAAAGTTGTTATTATACCAAAGCTGTCGGGTTATTCAGTCATCATTTATTCAGGTTAAATATTGTAAATGTTTATTTATCAAACGCATTGCAAATAATACGAATTATCAATCGGCATTTCATAACCCGGAGAGTCATTAATAACGGATATAAAAACGTATTGTAGACCTTCAACAATAAATGTAAACGAAGATTTAACGTTTTTATCTATTTTTGCGCAGGCCAGGGAAAACTAAAATCAGGATTTTTCACCTTAGTCCTCCCAAAAATTGGGAGTGAAAGAGCGAAGCTGTGTAAAGAGGAAGAAAATGGGAGGGCAAAGGGATCAAGACCGAATTCCGTGGAAAAGATATTTAGGACACACAATAAGAAGAATGGATTTCTTGTAGGATCTGATTGTAAACGAATAAGAAAAAATAGTCATTCAGTCCGCATAGATATGATACTTCCTACTTTCCTACTTTTCCTACTTCCTATTTTTTGAATTTTAAATTGAAAGTAGTTCGGGAGTATTTGAACACGGATGCCGGTTTCATGGAAGCGAAGAAAGAAATACAGATTATGAAACAATGAAATTGGCGATGGGGAGAAGGGAGAGATGAATGTCATTAAGAAGTCATTGAAAGGGTCATTGGCTTCGCTGTCATGGAAAAAGTCATTGAAAAGGTCATTATGGTCATTAAAAATCTTTGTTTGTGGATACGATGCGGGTATAGGACCTGATACCAGACTCGATATGAATCAAACATGAACCAAACATGAACCAAACATAGAGCAGGTATAGAGCAGGTATGAACCCAATACGAGGGAAATATGGAGCAAACTCGTCCGGGCTGTTTGTTTCAATTAGTGAGTGTAATCTGAACCCGGGAGTAAATAAATTTCATTTGTGTTTATTACTTCTAAGTCCTCTCGATTTTGGAATCGGACTTCAAAACAGATAACTAATTCATTGCTCAACTTAACAATAATTCATTTTTATAATATACTCATATTCAATGTTATGCGATTAGTCATATAGCAGGTTAAAGAGAATCAGAAAATAAGGTTTTTCCATCCGGTAGGAAAAGGTTCACGCAAAGGTACAGAGATACAAAGCGCGGAAAAAACCTTATTTACCTTTTTTCCCAACCTCTTAGTAGTTTGATATCAACAAAAAAAACCAAACCTTATTAAACAACATGAAATAGAAGGGAATAAGGTTAGGGATTGAGAAGGATAGTATCTGCTCTACTGAGGTTAAAGAAATTTAAAAAATAAGGTTTTTCCAGATAGGAAAAGATTCATGTAAAGATACAGAGATACAAAGCGCGGAAAAAACCTTATTTACCTTTTTTCCCAACCTCTTAGTAGTTTGATATCAACAAAAAAAACCAAACCTTATTAAACAACATGAAATAGAAGGGAATAAGGTCAGGGATTGAGAAGGATAATCTCTGCTACTAATAAGTCCTCTCGATTTTGGAATCGAACTTCAAAACAGATAATTAATTTATTGGCTCAACTTAACAATAATTCATTTTTATAATGCATTCATAATCAATGTCATGCAATTAATTATATATCAGTTCCGGGGGAGAGAAATATTTGTAGATGGAAATCGTCCGTGAGATAAAACAGAACAAAGCTTTAACCTCTTTTCGGACGAAACAGAATTAGCCTTCAAAAAAGTGACTTACTAATCCGCAGTATTCGGGGATTCCGTCCCCATAACAAATAACAGGGTAAGAGCTTTAACAGGTAATTAAACGTTTAACTTTGTTACCTAAAGCCGACTGCTTATTGCATAAACTATTTGAAAGCGGTTTGCAAAATTTACCCACACGATCCGTCACAGAGCCTATATTTTTCTGCGTAACAAAAAAAACCTTGCAACGATTAATGCTATAACACATTACCACTTTTCTACGCAACAAATCAATTTTTAAATTTGTTGCATAATTGCTGCGTATAAATATCGTATCTAAATGATTGACAATATTATAGTGAACAATTTTTGCTGCATTAAAATAGATGATCCTATATATTTCCGCACAACAAAAAAAACCTTGCATCAATTTGAATAATAACGAATAAGTTCTTTCCATGCGACACTTTCTGCAACACTTTTCATCGCCGAAGCAGAACCAAAGTGTTGCAAAAAGTGTTGCAGAAGTTGTTGGCTGATATCTCCTTATATTATTGATTAGCAATTATAAAACATCCATTTTTCGTTGCAAAAAGTGTTGCAACGAAAAATATACAACGGGAGGCGCATTAATTCACAGAATTTTTGTGCCTCCCGTGTCATTCATGGTTCCAATTAGGTAGTATTTAACAAAAAATTATGTGGCTGTGACATTCCCTTCTTCAGTTTTGCAGAAGAAGTAATATCAGTTCGCCCGGTCGTTTATTTTATTGTCAGATATGGCTCCCTGATTTCGCCGTATTAAATTGACCAATAAGATGCTTTCTGAATAAGTATAAGAGATTTGAGCATTTATACCTTATTTTTATTTGCGCAAATCAAATGGCCTTGTCTACTTTTGACCGAACCAGACGGTAGTAGACTTTAAATTCGAGTCTTTGAAAAGCTTTATTTGTTTCGCTGCTTCTCTAAGGTTTTCAGTTCCGCATAGTGTGACGACATTTTTTTCGCATTACTTACAACAATACTTCGGTAAATTTTAAGCGGCAATTTTGCCGTAATCCAATAGTTCTTTGACAATTTTTTGATTTTTTGGCGTGTTAGGGTTGATAGCAAACATGCACATAAATCGTTCGAGCATCAAATTGTTGTTATACATCGTT
>JAATGF010000149.1 GCA_015654795.1 Bacteroidales bacterium | reverse complement strand
TAAGCAGATTTCCCGTGACTTTATTGTGACTTTAACTGTGACTTTATTTATTAAAATATTTATATAATATACTGTTTATTAAGCATTTATGGTAATATAAGTTGTGACTTTAATTGTGACTCCAGGAATTAAGGTGGTGAGCTTCTAAAAATTAGTTTTTAAAGATGTCACCATACGGTTTTATTTTCGGACTAAAGTTGCAAATTGTAAATGTATTACAGCGGTATCTATTTTGAAGAAGGTCAGGGCGAAATGGCGATGGGGCGAAAAGGGACATGGAGAGATGGATGGAGTATCTGTGTCATAATACGATGAAGCGAAATGGCGATGGGGAGAAAAGGCGACAATTACCAATTAAATCAGGTACGACGCAAACAAGAACCAAACAAGAACCAAACAAGACAAGGGAGCGGCACGAAACAATTTGATTTACTAATTTCAATTATGATGAAAATATATTGAGATTGTACTGCGCTTCGAAAGTTCACAAATCCCGTATTTGCAATGAAAGACGAGATTTATTTATTTCCATTACTTTGCTCTTTTTATAGAAATACCTCCGAAGTAAGAAACGTACGATCCCATCCGGGACCGAATGTGCTGTTTTCATTTTTTTCTATAAACATATGACCTCTTCGAGGTTTTTTGTGTCTGTACCCTAAGCTTGATCCGATAATAAAGGCGCTGGCTTAGTTCAAAAAAATGCCCATTGATTGAGGCATTGTCAATCAATGGGCAATAAAATTTACTCTGTTGGCCTTCCAGCGGCAATGGTCTTGCTTCTTTCTATGGATTGCAGGGCCAGATAATTGTCTCCGAATTTGGTTAGGTTATCCATTTCTTTATCAAACTGGTCATAATGACGTTCCTCGTCGTCTACCAAAGCTTCAAAAAGCTTCTTCGAGACTGAATCGGAGTTTTTTGAACATTCGTTAGCCCAGTCATTGTAATCTTTGGCACTTCCGATTTCCATCGTTACAGCTAATTCGAGCATCTCTTTAACGACGTGGATTTTCTTAACATCTTCGGCTGCTTTCATTTCAACTTCGCCCTTTAGGAATAGAATCCGTTCAGCAAGTTTCTCAACATGTATCATCTCTTCGATTGCTGTGCGTTTGAAAAGGTTTGACAACAAATCGTAACCCTGGTCATCGCAATAAAAATGAAAATACATATACTGGTGAACAGCGCTTAATTCATCGGCAATTGACTTGTTTAATAATTCGATACTTTTTTCTTTCATCTTTGCAATGGTTATTATGGTTTAAAATTAAAACTCAGGTCTTCGGCAATTTTAAAGGTCCATTTTTTAATAAACACAATGATATCATCAGCAGTTGGATGATTATTGAGATTTATTCGCTTCAGATATAAAAAGTTACTGAGGCGTAACCGTTAATCAATCAGCTTGTTCTTGTGTGTTCAGTAAGTTGCCCAATTGAAATGCTAATTTAAGAAGAACTATTGCCCATGTAGCAATTGCCAAATTTACAATAAATTTAATTTCCTCGTCAATTTTTTTTTGGTTTTTTATATGTCGAGAATCAGCAACCAGCGTTCCTGAATTAATTTGCCTTAAATTTAAACATCATTCAATCAAAACCAACAAACAGCGGGATATAACTTCTGATTGGTTTACTGTTGTCTTTTTGTTGTAAGAAATAGTTATAAACGGCTGTTGCTTCAGGGGTTTGTCCTTTCTGAAGTAACGACTGAAGTTGATCTGTCAGATGAACATCTGCCGATTTGTTGTGTTTCAGATTATCGAGTGTAATAAAAAGATTGGTGCCGGATAACGAATCGCCCTGCTTTGCAATGGAGTTTACGCTCAGCGCATCCATAGTACGTTTTCTGATCGTTGCAGCCGTCTCGCCATTGACGATCTTCCACAATGAATAACAGGTTTTTACTGCGCCCCGGACTGTTTCATAACTTACCGCCGAAAGTGTTGCACCTGTTACTGCATCGGTTGAATAATAACGCCGCTCTGAGTCTTTATCGGTCAGATCTTCAAGTTTGTAAAACTTTAAATCGGACTTTGGGTTATTGAGTAAAAGATGTAATTGCAGGTACTCCTTTGCTGAGAATTTTTTATGATTTAGCTTTGTCAGCCCTCCGCCCTGAGGAAATGAAAACTTCAGGTAATTGCCAAAAATATCCCAGTAAAGCCTGATTTGCATCCGTTCGCATACCGAATCATTGCAGGGAAACTGATCAACATCCCGGTAAAAAAACAATAGCTGACCTGTCGAGTCGGTGACTTTCGACAATACAAATTCAGATGAGTCGGTCTTGATTACCATATCTTCGACCTTTTGTTGATCAGGTAAACTGCCAAACGGTGTGAACCCGAAAAAAATAAATACCAGCAGAAGGGCTAACCCGAAAAAAATCCTTTTTCCCGATTGCCTCAATATATGATTTGATGTCATTAGAATTGTTATTTAATTGATAAAAACTGTTTACTTTCCCGTAATTTTATCTCCAATATCATTCATTATTCCAATCTTACGTTCAGGTAATTGCTATTTCTTCGTTCCTAATTTTATATGAATATTGAATCCGATACGCATGTTTTTGAGAGAAATACCCGATTGGTTGTTAAGCATCTCTTTCCCGGGACTAATCTGACTGCCATTACTCAGAAAAACCTGGAAGTTGTGTGTCGGTGAATTCAGTGTTGTTCCCAAAGTAAGAATTGATTTGGGTTTAAACGGTTCCTCCTTTGATGCGGAAGCAATTCCAACCGGCAAATCGACTGATGAAAATAATGCCATTTTGCGGCTTAATTTGTAAGCCCCCGAAAAGGTTAAGGACATAAAATCGGAAAACGATTGTTCCGGAACAATATTAAAATGGACATAAGTCCAGTTGGTCATTAGTTGCCATCGCGGGGCAATTTGTCTCGAAACAGCGAGTTGACCTGTGTAAAAGAAGCGGTTAATAAAGAAATAATTGTCTCCGAAGAATTTCTCGTCACGGGCGTCAGATGAAACGGATAACGCTAAAGCGATACTTACCGGATTTATATCGCTGATATCCTGTTGCATAAAACGATAGCGGAAACCAAGATCGAGCGTTTTATTGTTTTTCTCTGAAAGGAAATAAACAGAGAAATCGTCTGTAAACCCGTGCTCAAGACCCATCTGGATGTTAGCAGGAGCATAAATACCAAACATATCGTGTATTCCGTTTTCGCCTGCAGGGCCAAAATAGTGAACAACAAAAACTGACGTTCTTCCCTTTTCGGGCATTTCGGCGGTCTGACGATTAACCAATCTTCCGTCCCAGACGCCACGAATTGTTCCGGAGTTCTGTGCCGCAAGATTAAATGTTAAGAATAAGGAAATAATCAACAAGCTGCGCTTAATTCTCATCAAATGATTTGTTTTATTATTACGGAAGTACACAATATCTAATTTTTTTGATGTCATATCAATTATCCAGTGCTCCTTCTTCTATCCATCGAACTAACCGATTTATTTCTGTTTCTGTCAGTGCCCCCTCATACGGATGCCCTGACCGGATCTTTTTGATCAATATGCTGTTCTCAGGGGTTGTTATGTTGACGTAGTTGCCTGAAATCAATTCATTATAAGCAGAACCGGCGGTCAGGTTTGGAAGTGCGGTTACACCATTGTGGCAGGTGATGCAGGTGGTATTAAAAATCGGCAATACATTATTTTTGAGACTTACTTCTGTGGATTGTGACTGGTCATCTGTGACGATTACATCATAATAACACGACTGAAGCGGCAATACAAAAATGAGTATGGCCGTAAGGTATAAATATTGGAAAGTGCACAATTTCAGAAGTCTGTTTGTCAGCATTCCAGTTTTTTTCTTAATTGTTTTTAGCCCCTTCATTGATCCAGTCTTTTATAAGTTGTTTATCGGCGGTGGATGGCAGACTGCTTGACGCGTGGTCGAAATCAATATCCCTGTCCAATACCTTAATAATGTAGCTGTAAGCTGCTGATCCGGGTTTCACGCGTAGCATGGAGGGATCCATTGTTGCGTTTACATTTACCAGTTCCGTGTAACTCGTGCCGGACATCAGGTTAAGGTTCCCGGCAGGAAGGCCCGCTGATCCTCCGTGACACAGCAGACAGCCATTTAATACCTGTTTTTGTACACGATTGAAAGTGACCAGAGTTATGTTTTCCTGATTGATTGTGATATTCTCAGTAATTTGCTTCTCTCCCAGAGAGATGATATCGGCTTTGTAAATTGAATTTTCGGTAATATATAGTTTGAACTGATACTGACCTTCAGGTATTTCGGCTATGGAAACGTTGACTTTATTTTCCAGGGGTTTACTGATTACAACACTTTTTACAGGCTGACTGATCTCTCCTTCGGTAAATGCCCCGATCCGGACTTGCTGCCCAACAGGCCAGAACGCAGGATCGGCAAACGAGAGTGTAAACTGAGCATTCCAGTTGGTTATCGCTTCCGGCTCGTATTCATGTGTACATCCCCCTAAAAGGGTGAATACAATAATTGCTACATAGCTTAACTTCTTCATTCTTTACATTAAAAGGCAAACTGTAATTGTACGCATACCTGGTGTTCCGACATCCCATTATCGTCATCGTCTTTCTCAAACTGCGTGGCATGTCCCGCTTTACCGAGGTATTGATACATCATTTGTAATTTCAGATTGTGACCCGACAAATAATAGTTCAATCCGGCAGCAGGCATAAAAAGCAGGCCATCTTTATCGATTGAATTCCGGTCCATAACATCAAGCCGAACACTTGTTTGCAGTTTATTGGTCACAAAATAGCCCGCCTGCATATAACTTCCCCAGAATGTATACACAGGTGATATTTGCTGACGTTCCACAAAGTCCATATTCAGCAGATAGGCTTCAGCAGAAAGGTACCAGCGGTTGCTTAGGAGTGCAAATTCAAAACCCGCACGCAGGTCGTTGCTGCTTTCGTAATTGGCTTCGATATTGTAAGAAGTTGAAGCCGCAATCAGTAATGCTTTTTTATTCAATTGTCCCGGATCGCCCTGATGTTGTGGCATAACACCCCAGGGCATATAAGCAAGCCGTCCGGCATAAAGCAATGAAGGCAACCCATTTTCATCGCTTAGGCTTCCGGTTGCCGTATTAACATCAATACCGGTTCCGTTAAAAATGCCTAATTGGTATTCGAGTTTGCCCTTGAGTAATCCATGCATTTGCATCCCGATATCAAAACCCGTCGAGAGTTTAGGATTTACCGAATTGATGTCATATGGAAGGTTTATTCGTGTAGTCAGTGAAGCGGGAAGAATGGGAAAAAGGGTCTGTCCGTTTTGTACCAGAAAAGCCTGGTTGAAAGGTGTTTTGAATTTTCCGACCCGGAACCGTACTTCATCGCGCAAATTGATATCGAACCATGCCTGATTAAGCAAGGCTGCACCCGAGGTTGCCGCATTAAGCGCAACATTAAATGTAATCTTGTTAAAAGCTCTTCCGGCAAAACCTACCAATGCATAAGGGATCTCAAATCCGGAATTAAGGACATTGTCCTGTTCTGACAATTCGAGTCCTTCATCATCGTAATAATTAAATATTGCTCGGGTCTGGATTAATGTATAAGGTTTGAATAAAAAATCTCCTGCACGGGTTTGCCAGGAAAGCCCGTCTTTCCCTGCCAAGGAGATTAACCCGTTTTCGATGTATTTATCAGCTTCAAGTGTTTTCTCCTTTTCCTTCTCTTGTGCTTGCACCGTACTGAATGCAAGGCTAATTAACAAGATTGAAATCAATATTTTCATAGCGTTCCGGTTTAAAAACTTTTGTATTTCGTGTTATTTATTTGCTTAATGGCGATACATTCTATCTCGACCAACCAGCCGGGGCGGCAAACAGGTGCAAGCAGAATTACACACGGGATATGGGGATAAAGTAAGGTTATATCATCTCTGACAGAAGAGTAATCTGTCCAGTCGCGCAGATAAACTGTCATCCCGGTCAGGTCGTCCATTGTTGCCCCGGCATCGGACAAAAGGGCGATTATATTTTCGAAGATTCGTTTTACCTGACCATGAATATCGCCGACATGAACAATATTCCCGGCACAATCAATGCTTGCAGTCCCCGAAATGAATATATGACGACGGTCACCATATTCGATAGCCGTACCCCGCTCGAAAGCCACACCGTATTCATAGGTCGGATTCAAATGGTTTGGTGCATTCAGAAAGCGGATCTGTTCGGGAACGATACCACCAACAGCATAAGCGTCCATCATCACCGAAACAGAAGGATTCGCAAAACGGCCTTCGATACCGGTGCTTGCAATAAAGTGGGTCTCTTGTGTAAGTCCGTATCTGTCAAAAATATGATTGCGTGCTTTTACCATTCCTTCATAGTTATTGTCGATATCGCGCACATAAAGCCATGTCCGGATGCAATGATCCTTAAGGCGGAGATTGTGCGAATCGAGCAATTGCAAATAATCACTTAACAAGCTGGAAGTTTGATGATAGGAGAGCATTTCATGATTCTGGCTTGTCATTTGTGTGGCATAAACATGCGCATATCCGTTGTGAGAGAGGGTTAGCCTGTTTTCTGATTTTACCTTGCAGAAATCGGAACCGTCGATCAATGTAGCCCAAAGCATCACTTTCGCCCCATTCATGGGAGGTTGCTGTACGACTGAAACAGCGCTGCTTCCTGATGAAAGCGTGGGGTCTGAAAGAATTTCACACTGGTTTGAAAAATCACTCAGGTAAAAACGCTGAAAGACGAGGGCTTCGGGAGAAAGGTCAAGAGAGATTAAAAATAATTCTAAAGTGTGTTGTACTGATTTTAGTTGTGATAAAAAGTTTTCGTTCTTCCTGTTTGGGGAGATCATCAGGTTATATTCGGAAGACTCCTTTCCGTCGAAACGGGAATAAGTAATATCGGTATTGTTACAAGTGTGCTTTTCAAAAATCATATCTTGAATTTCAGTATTATTTGATTACAGCGAGCGGAGAAACATAATGAGTGCTTCCCGATCGTCTTTGGTCATCTTTTTGAAGATTTGTCGCGACACATCCCCTTCACCCCCGTGCCACATGATTGCCTCAACATAATTGCGGGCGCGTCCGTCGTGCAAGAAATAGCTGTGCCCATTCACCACTTCCTGAAGGCCAATTCCCCAGAGTGGTGTTGATCGCCACTCATCCCCGGTGGCATCAAACTGCGAATAATCATCCCCCAGTTCGGGTCCCATGTCGTGTAACAGAAAATCGGAGTATGGATGGAAAACCTGCTTTCCCAGCCATGGAAGTCGTGATCCGTCAATCAGCTCACCCCCCCCCTGGCGTGTATGCAGGGTTGGAGTATGGCAGAGGTTACATTTTGCAGTGTTAAAAAGTTCTTTACCCTGTTGAACAACAGAGTTATTGACACTCCGACGTGCAGGTACACCCAGTGCATGAAGATAAAAATCGACATCTGCCATCTCTTCGGTGGTAATCTGTATGTCGGTGTTTCCATCAGACTGGCTTTGTCCTTCAGCCACTTCGTGCGGGTAGCGGTCGTTTGTTACTCCAAGATCGGAACTGAAACCAAGTTCTACGGTCAGGTCGCCATGTTGTGCTTTGTGGCCTGTCAACCCCATTACTTTAACGTTTCGTTCCTGAACCCAGTTTATTTTTCCCGAAATACCGTAAGCAGGGTACTGAATTGTTGCCAGTTGTTTGATTTCATTCTGGTCAACAGCCATGATAAGTCCTAAGCCAACATGACGAAGCGGTGTACGGACACTCATTACCAGCTGATCGGCCGTGATTGAATCGGCATACCAATCGGTGATTTCGTAATGCGGTTTTAACAGACTATATTTTTCGCCGTCAGCAAAACTGTATTCAGTTTCAGTATAAGTAGCATGAAGTTTACCTTCAGGCACTTTGCCGTAAATGGCCTGATCGTGTAATACACGCCCATATTGCCTGAGGTTCTGACCGTGAGTGGAGCGGATAAAAGTCAGAAATGAGGAGAATCCGTATGGTCCGCTACCCCCTGAACTAAAAAGAGATGGTTTAGTCCGACCTGCATCACTGTGACAGCTACCACATGAATAACCGGCATAAACAGGACCTAAGCCTCCGTTAGCGGGGTCACTTCCTGACACACGGGGACTGTCGTATAACTGATCCCCTTTTAAGAAACGTTCCATTAATTCACCGGTTACCCAATTAGCCGGCGTATCGTAGGCTTTGCTTGTTGATGTGAATATTGTTGAATTTCCCGCAGAAAGTTGTTCGGGTGAAGCAACACTCCCTCCCGAAGTTAAAATGTCACTGTACTCATTATCCCGGCATCCGACAATAATTGTGCTCAAAATAAAAACCAGCAAGAGTGGGAAACTACCCGATTGAAGAAATCTGCCTGGATTCATGAAATCTGAATTTATGATATTTTTGTATACACAATTATAGAACTTAACAGCCACTGCCACAGATTATTTAGAGATTGATTATTCGTGATATTCCCTGCGCCTTAGTCAACCACCAATGGCAATACCTTTGAGGTAAGTACGACATTCAGGTTGGAGAGAGCTGCAATGGCGGCATCTGTTTTTTCCTTGTTATTCAGGCTATTTCGAAAGGGTTCCGGAATATTATTAATCGCGGTAATCGCGGCCTCAATCTTTGACTTTACTTCTGCATCCACAGCTTCATCTTTGTCCTTTACAAAAGCTGAAAGACTGGTTCCGGGAGTTGAGCCATTAAATCCGTTCAAATATACATTTCGTATTCCGATTATATTGTTTGTGAAGTCTGTTAATGAATTCCAGCTGAACCATGACTCTACATCGAGTACATTTCCGCTTTGCACAGGTCCTGCAATTTTTTGACTACCTACTTCGTCCGAAATTGTGATCATTCCCTGAATCATCTCTTCAACAGCACTGGTTTGCGACAAATACCGGCTGCCCGATTTACCTGCATTTTTGAATTCGTTGCCATACGGTGTACCAACTTCAACATCAATTGATGCCAGAATAGTGGCATCTTCACTACCATCGGGTACCCCGGCCCATAAAGCCCAAAGCGTAATGCAGTCGTCACGCAGCACTTCGGCTACAGCCACCATGTACTCTTTTTCCCGTTGGGAAACATCAGAGGTCTGACGTGGTGAGCCCTCGCGGAAAATAAGGTATTCGAGGGTATGAAAACCGCGTAACCCGGCGCCCAATCCATTCCGGACGAAATCGGCAGTCAGCGTTTGGTTGCTTGCCAGCACATTATCGAGCTGGGTTTGGTCAAGCGGCCAGGAATCAAGCAGCGGGTCTATATTTTTGAAGGCAACCGGCCCGAAAAGGTAGGCTTCGCTGCTTTCCCATGGAACACGTGTCGCTTTCCAACCACTGCAAACAAGATCCAGATCGGCCTGTGAACCGCTGGTTTTATAATCTTTTGTCGCTTTAAGCAATTGCTTCGAATTTTCTTTCAGGGATGCATAACTTGGGATAATCGTCTTATCCACATAATCGTTCAGCATCGATGTGTAATCATAATCGTTGTTTGTGCCTTCACCTATGCCCTTATCCTGTGAACAAGCCGCAAATAGAAGTCCTGCCAGTACAAATATTCCTAATAACTTTTTCATATTTTCACCTCTGTTTTAATTGTTTAATATTTACTTTTGAAAAAACCAGCCTGTATAAACCAGTGCCAGTGCAAATGTGTTTTCGTTGTTATATGCACCCGAATCGATGCGTCTGTGTGAATAATCGGCCTTTACTGCAAGTGTGGGCATTAGATAATAATTAAGCCCGAATGTGAATGCGTCACGCCGGAAACGATTATCTGCATGCATTCCCTTTGCCATTTGTTCCATCGGGTTATAATATTCATAACGCGCAAAAGGAATAATACTTGAACCTTGCTCTCTGTGTAATGGGAAGATGTATCCAACTTCAGCCCCATATGCCAGTGCATTTTGTGCAACAGGCGTACGTGTATATTGGATATTTTTGGAGATGGTTTTATTGATCGCTGATATTTCATATGAATCGCTCAGGTATCCGTAAATTACATTGCCTCGCGCGATAATTCGTTTGTTATTGAACTCGAAGTCACCTGAAAGAATGGATACACGGCCATCCAGGTGTTCCATATTGATTGGTTTGGCTGTATTACCTGTACTTTTACCCGAATAACCAGACAAACTGAGCCTTAAGTTCCTTATATTATTGTTTTCGATGCGAAGGGCAAACGCAGGATCGGTCATCTTTGTATCTTCAAAAATGCCCTGTTTTCCTTCCCTTACCCAATATGCTGACGTAAAACCGTTGGCATCCAGTCCGTTCACAACCATAAGCTGATACGACCATTTACGATAGTTTCCCAGCAGTGCAATCCCCGTTTCGTGCCATGTAAGCGGGATAATATTTGTTTCGCTTTCAGGTCTTGAGGTACCGAGATAACGAATTGATTCGTGACGTGCATTCGACTGTCCTACAGGGACGATCATATGTCCGATACGAACTTGAAAGGCCGGAGTAAAAACTTTTGTGAAATGCAGCTGTTCGAGTACAACTTCACCGGCTTTCTCCATTTCCATTTCATATTCTCCGGCTTCTTCGTATTCGAGTTCGAGGGCTGAACCCGTACCCCCATGTTCAAATTCAACTTCGGTAGAAAAGATAAGGTCGCTTCTGAATTTATAATCGAATGAGAATACTGCACGTGGAAGACCGATCAACGAACGATTGTCGGGTTGCGCGCCATTGGAGTAATTATAGCGGTCGGGGCCATAATCCATATTCTGAAACAAAATCTCACCGTAACCGCCAAAACGGTATTTACTAAAATTTTGTTCTCCTGATTTCTGTTCCTCCTTTTTCTCCTGACCATAAGATAACAAACAGCACAGTAAGACCAGGCTAACAGAAGATGCAATGCTTTTTAAAACTTGTTTCATTGTAAGATTTTGGTTTTGTATTTTACTCGTATTTTGATCTCGCAAATGAACCCATTCTGTCAATTTGGCGCAATCCCTATAAGTAGGGAATAACGTAGTTCTAATCCCAATATGTTATTACCGGACTAAAATAAGCGTTGAATTTTTCGTTAATACTTCATGAATTAAGTGCCGGGAATAAAATTAAATGTCGTATTTACAAAAGCGGGAAAAGGAAATGGAATGATGGGGCGATAGGGAGAAGGAGAGACTGAGGGAGTCATTAAACATAGTCATTGAAAAGGTCATTGGGCTTCGCCGTCATTGAAAAGGTCATTGGAAAGGTCATTGGCTTCGCCGTCATTGAAAAGGTCATTGGAAAGGTCATTGGCTTCGCCGTCATTAAAAGGTCATTGAAAAAGTCATTGGGCTTCGCCGTCATTGAAAAAAGTCATTAAAAATCCTCGTTTGAGGATCCGATGGTGATATAGAACCTGATACCAGACTCGAGATGGGCCAAACAAGAACCAAACAAGAACCAAACATAGAGCAGGCATAGAGCAGGTACGAGGGAAATATGGAGCAAATCCATCCGGACTGTTTGTTTCAATTATGATGGATATGTATTAAAAGTGCATTGCGCTTCGAAAATACGCAAATCCCGTATTGGCAAAAGAAAAGTGCACTGTGCTTCGAAAGTCCACAAATCCTGTATGGGCAAAAAAACGACATTTATTTATTCCCATTATTTATTCAGTGCCTGTGTAGTTATTAATGGGGATGGCCGACCAAATTTTCACTATTTCCGGTGATTGACTACATCTATGGTTTCCGGTAATTTTGTCTCCCAATATGATTACCAAAAACACTTCAATATGAACCGATACCATAGTACAAATGGGCAGATATTCGTTTGTCAGCAATGCCAGAAGATACATCTTGAGTTGAGCAACTTCGCAATTGACTTTAGTTCAACTGAACGTCTTGAGCTTTTTTTGAAATTTCTCCTGGGAATCGATGGTAAATTAGTCGAAGAGATCAACCAAAAGAGTGTGTATCGTCGTAAAATTATGGTTCAGATGCCCGGATCTGAAATGAAGATGTTATTTACTTTAGACGAATTTGATGAAGTGCGAAACTTAATCAGTTCTTTTCTTTATCAAAAGAGAAAGAAGAAGTCATCAGCTGTCCTCGTGAAAATCGGTGAGAAATCGCTGGAGAATAGTTATCTAAATTAAAATAAGTTATATAACAATATCGCGTATGAGTCATCATAAAGAATTTCGTATAGGCGGAGATCAACGCATGGCTGATGTGATCGAACTAAATCATCGGTTTTTGCTGGTGATTGAACGATTTGGTATTCCGCTTGGCTTCGGTGACAAATCTGTTTTCGAAATCTGTGTAAAGTATAAGCTTGATCCTGCGTTGGTACTTATTGTCCTCAACGTTTTCAACGATCATGAATTCTCGGTTTCAGGTCTTCTCTCCGAAGATATGGTGCCTGGTATTGTCAATTATCTCAAACAGGGACATTGTTATTATCTTCAAAATAAATTGCCATACATCAGTGAGTTGATTGATCGGTTTATAAGTAATACAGAGAATCCTGATACGCGTCTCCTGCAATCCTTTTTCAAGGAATATGTAAATGAAGTGACCGAACATATGAACCTTGAGGAGAACACGGTTTTCCCTTATGTTATAAGTCAGTATGAACGTATTGGTGAGCGTGAAAAGGCAGAAAAAGACACATTTGGTTACCGTATTGACAAATTTGTCGATAATCATTCGAATATTGAGGAAAAGCTGGATGATTTAAAGCAGTTGTTAATCAAACATTTCCCTCCTTCAAACGGGCGTTTTTACCGTAATCAGATTTTACTGGAATTGTTCGATCTCGAATATGATCTGAATGATCATAATGGGCTGGAAGAAAAAGTACTTGCTCCGTTAGTACGAAAAATTGAAAAAAGAGGTTAGCAATGAGGAAACATAAAATTCTGATCGTCGAACATTCGGAAATTATTCAGAATGGATTATGCGCCATAATCAAAGCAGCCCCATTCAACTGTGATCTGAAATGTACAGATAATCAGCGAGAGATAAACGATTATATCAGGAACCAGCACCCGGTAATTTTACTTATAAATCCTTCTGTCAATTTAGACAACAGGATTGAAGTAATTAAGGCGCTGCGCCAGGAATCGATCAGTATAGGTTTTAAATTGGTTGCGATTGTATACGCTTATTTTGATGATCATATTCTTGCACTTTTCGACGAAGTCATTTATATCAATGATGATATGTCTAAAATTATTGCCAAGATAGGGCGATTACTTGAAACTGAATCGGTTATTTCTGAAGATGAAACAGGTGCTACATTGTCGCAGCGCGAAATGGACGTAGTCCGTCTGATTGCATTAGGCCGGAGTAACCGCGAAATGGCGGAAGAGCTTTTTATTAGCATCCATACGGTAATTTCACATCGAAAGAACATTACTACCAAACTGGGGATTAAGTCTGCTTCGGGACTTACTATTTATGCTGTTATCAATAAGCTTATAAATGCTGATGATTACGGCAAAACAGTTTAAGCATTGTTTGTCTTAACCAGCTTATTGTCTTTAAGTTTATAAAATATCGGTACGCCAGTTGGTATTTCCAGATTTAATACTTCTTCCTGTGTAAGTTTTTCGATAAACATAACGATGGACCGAAGACTGTTACCATGCGCTGAAACCAGTACATTTTTTCCCTCCTGAAGTTTGGAGAGTATATTTTCTTCGAAGAATGGAATGGTACGTTCGGCAGTATCCTTGAGACATTCACCTTCAGGAGGTGCGATGTCATAACTTCTTCTCCACTGATGCACTTGTTCATTTCCATACAGGGAAGCCGTTTCGGCTTTGTTTTTGCCCTGAAGCTCACCATAGTAGCGTTCGTTCAAATGCCAGTCGCGATAAACCGGAATAATGGATTGATTCATAGATTCACTGTAAATGGTTGTCCAATCTGCCATTTTCCCTTCATTGTGAATTACTGCCGGTGTTTTTTCACTTTTGTTTTCTGCAAGGGCTATCATGGCTGTTTCGATAGCGCGAATTTGCACCGAAGTATAAACTACATCAAATTCGATATCTGCAATTATTTTACCTGCATTTATTGCTTCGGTAATCCCTTCCAGCGAAAGAGGGACATCTACCCAACCGGTAAATACGTTTTTCTTGTTCCAAACTGATTGTCCGTGACGAAGTAAAATTAAAGTTGCCATATCCTGATATTGTTTCAAGTGTTAATAATTTGATTTAAAAAGGCCACCCATCCTGAGGCACCGGAGAAACACCTTATGATTTTATTTCCTTTTGCTCATGAGGGTTTCATTTATTACTGTAAAAATAATCTATTTTCTATTCGAATATTCAACTTTGATGATGAACTTTAAATTATAATTGGCTTTATGCCGGATCGTGTGGGTAAATTTTTCAAACCACTTTCAAATGGTTTATGCGATAAGCAGCTGGTTTCTGGTAACTTGCAGCTGGCATGATAGTGCTAACTATTTGACCCTAATCCTTTAAAAATTAAGATAACTCCTTATTTTTTAGTAAACGAGTCCGCCAGTCGCCAATCACAATAACCAGCATTAATCATTACAAAATCCAATAACCCATACCAAACGTTAAGAGCCTTATAATTGAAATGCCGGTAACATAGATGAGTTGAAAATTTATTCAAAATGTAATATTATTGCTTATTTATCCCCCCAAAAAACTTTTACATTTAGCCCTTTAATCAGAAAGAACCCAAACAGGTATTGTAAATGCATAATTTGGTCAATATAAAGTAAATACATAAAAATAGAAGGAATATGAAAAGACGTGAATTCTTAAATTACGGGTTACTCGCATCCGTCGCCGGAACAATCACCATCCCTGCATTGGCATTTGGAAATTCATCTGGCGAAAAACAAAAGAGCAATGGCTCCGCAAAGAACATCATTTT
>JAATGF010000090.1 GCA_015654795.1 Bacteroidales bacterium | reverse complement strand
TTTATCCCCCCAACTTTTCAGTTTGATCCATAGTAAGCCGTATTTTTCGATTAAAAGGGATCCTGAAGCTTCTGGATTGTCGTACGCCCGAATTTTTTATTCTTATACAGGTAAAAATAACTTTTCGAAACAGATTCAATATTGCAGAATTATCAATAGATTTGGCACTATGACTGTAAATATACATTGTTTTTGAATACGTTATGCATTTTAAGTCCATTTAACAGATATTTTAACAGATAATTAAAAGTCACCTATCCATACCAAACGTCATAGAGCCATAGATTTGAACCATGACTACAACAGAAATTTCAAATTTTCGTTTATTCAGTCAAAAAATCGCATTGACAGAATTCACTTCCGCCAAAGAAATTGTTGGATGGATGGGAGCGATGCAAGCGCAGGATTTTGCGATGGCGAAGTGGGCTATCGGACTCCGGCTTTTAGATTCAACCAATGCAAAAATAGAGAAGGCTTTAAACAAAGGTGAAATTATTAGGACGCATCTCATGCGTCCAACATGGCATTTTGTTTCTGCGGACGATATTTATTGGTTACTTGACCTCACTTCCGCTAAAATTAAATCGGCAACGAAGTCAAGGGACAAAGAATTGGAACTATCTGAAACTATTTTCACAAAGTGTAATAACATCATTGAAAAAATATTATTTAACGGAGAGCACCTTACACGTGAAGAATTAGCCAAAGTGTTTAATTCTCTCAATATCAACACCGACAATAACCGTTTATCACATATTCTTTTCCGTGCTGAATTGGAAGGAATCGTTTGCAGCGGACAAATTAAAGGAAATAAACAAACCTACGCTTTGCTCTGCGACAGGGTTCCGCACAAAAAAATCCTTTCGAGAGACGAGTCGTTGGCTGAACTTGCGAAGAGATATTTTACAAGCCATGGCCCTGCCACTTTACAGGATTTTGTTTGGTGGTCAGGATTGTCTGTTACGGAAGCACGTCGGGGATTGGAATTTATCCAGTCCGGCTTTATTTCTGAAACAATAGGTTCTTCTAAATATTGGTTTAAAGATTCCTTTTCCAGCTTTCGGAACAATACGAATTCTGTTTATTTACTGCCTGCATTCGACGAATATTTAATTAGTTACAAGGACAGAAGTGCCACTCTTTCACTAATTCATCATAAAAAGGCAGTATCTGATAATGGAATTTTTCGTCCGGTTATTGTTGTTGACGGGCAGGTGGCAGGTTTATGGAAACGCACAATAAAAAAGGATAAAGTAGTTATCGGGACAACGGTATTTATTCCCGAAGATAAAGTCTTTAAGAGTTTATTAACAAAAGCATTGATGTCGTTTGGACACTTTTTAGATAAGGGGGTAAGTCTGAATGATGAAAATGATTAGTTCTAAAAATCGTGTACAATTATGAGATGAATTAATTATCTTTGAATCATGAAAAGTCAGATTGAAGATATCAGCAATTATTTGGGAAGAGTGCTATTTATAGTTCTTTTCTTTCTCCTGATCGCTGTTTTTTCTGATCGGCCGGTTCAACAATCAAATGATGGAGTACAATCCAAATTTGTATCTGAATGGCAGGCAAACTCTGCAGGCGCTGTTGTTACAGATGCTGGTCAGTTGCCTCTTTTCCAAAAGAACTGGGTTTCTTCCGCTGACAAACTGAGCCATCATCTTTTTAATTTAACCCTCAAACAATCTGCTGACAACCGAAAGATCGCTCAGCGAATTATTTCACTCAAACAGACCGAATTAATAATAAAACCATTCCCCATTTGCCGGTTTTATTATCATCTCTTTCCCATTGTGGCCGAAGATGTGCCAATTTTAAGTTAGATTCCAACAGGCATTATTACGAATGTTTCATCCTTTCAAAAAGGGAACAGGTATTTTTAACTTAAAAATTTTATAAAATGAAAACAATTATGTATATACTGATATCCGTTTTTGCGTTCGGTATTATTTCCAATGGCTTTACAAATCAGGCAAATGCAGAAACAAAGGTCCTTATCCAGTCGACCGGTAACCATATCTCGTCAGCGTCGATATCACAATCAGCAAAAATCATTTCTGCCCGGCTGACAGATTTCAGTTCCGGGAAATTTGAAGTCACAGCTATCCCTGAAAAGAACCAGATTCAGGTGACCCTGGCTGATAACCAGGATCTGAAAGTAATTGAGAATCTTCTTGTACAACGTGGAGCAATAGCATTTTACGCTACTTACAATCACGAACGTTTGTCAGAACTTTTAAAAGGAGACAATCAATTATTTTCACTTTTAAAGTCAAACGATCCTGATCATTCAATCGCAACGGTTGGTTGTACAGCCATTACCGAAGTTGAAAAGGTAAACAGTTATTTAAAGACAGTTACACTCAATCAAAAATGTAAATTTGCATGGAGTCAATCTTCCGGCGATACTGATGTATGTCTTTATGCGCTTCGTTTAGAGGGAGAAAGAGGGGCCCTGTTGACCGGATCGGATATCGAAACAGTTAAATTTAATCAGGATAAAGCGTCCGGTACTTATGAACTTGGGATTGAATTTAAAAAACCAGCCCATAAATTATGGGCAGATGCAACCATGCGTAACATCAATAATGCGATCGCAATTGTGTTGGATAACAAGGTTATTTATGCTCCGGTATTGAAATCCATAATCGAAGGCGGGAAATGCTCAATTACCGGCGATTTCACCAAATCTCAGGTGCAATATTTAGCTGCACTCTGTAATAATGGTGAACTGCCCGTAAGTTTTGAGGTTGTAAAATAAATTAAATCACCCTGAAGGGGTGAGTTTTCGGCTTCGAAACACTTACCCCTTCATTGATTTGTCTGATAAATCAAACGAAGATTTTTAATAACTAATGAACCTTTCCAATGACTTTTCAATGACGGCGAAGCCAATAACCTTTTCAATGACTATTTTAATGACGATAATTAGGGAGAGATTGATGCAATCATCTTATTTCACCACCTCTTCAAACATTTTAATTGCCGTAAATAATACTCCTGCTTCACCCCTGAATGTGCCCGATCCTCTGGGTTTGTTATCGACAGAATACCATTCATAGAAACCATTGTTATCCTTTACCCTTTTTAACATAGGCTGAACTTGCTCGTATGCTTCCTGTACAAAGCCGTTTTTGATCAGTTGCTGAATCATTCGTCCGCCAAACCAGGTCCAGTCTCCACCGTTTTGGTAACTGTAAACGGGATTCATACCTTTATTGGCAAAAAAGCCTTCAGGATAAGGTGGATAAAGCGTTAGTCCTATCGAACCAGCTCCCGCTTGTTTAACACGCTTAATCATCTCATCAATTGAATTTTTGATCTCTTTTTTATTAAGAAGGCCAGCTTCAATCGCGATGGCAGTTCCACCGAAATAGTAAATCTTGTTTTCATCAAAGTCAGCGGGGAAAGGAGATCCTTTTTCGAGATAAATATGGGGAATAAACTTTTGATTCTTAGCATCCCATAAATATTTCCGACTATTTTCAGCAATGCGATCCCTGATTTTTCCCCATTTAACTTTAGTGTCGGGGAGTATTTCCATTAAATCATTCAGCGCAATAATGAACATGGCGTTGTCATAAATATCGATTGCCGGATGAGTATTTGCATCAAGAGCAACTCCCCAGCCATGCTCTGGTTGAACATCTCCCCAGTCTGCCGTTGTTGCTCCGATTATAAGTCCGTATTTTTGATTAAAACGGTTATTCATGAGAAAATCCATCGACCATTCCAATCGTTCACTAACTGTTTTATCACCAATCTTTTCGTCTAAAATGGTTTTGTCGCCAGTAAGTTGGATATATTTATAAACCGCCTGAATCAAAGAGCTTTCCTGATCGGTTTCGACTGTATTTTTATGACCGGCATAACGAGGTTCAAGTTTAGAATAAATAAAATCATAATTTACAGCGCCTATCTTTTCTGCAGGAGTAAATCCATCAATGATATTGCCGTCTTCGCCCTGCATTCTGAAAAAGACGAGCAGATTTTCTTTTAAAACCGCTTTGTCATTAACCTGGGCCGCAAGTTCGATAAAAGTATTGTAATCACGAATCCATACCTCGCGATAGCCATCACCGGCATTAAAACCGGCTTTCATTACTTCCAGGGCTTTGGATTTTACGAAAGGAAAGTATTCATCCGTTTTGATCTTTTCAGCCAGTTTATCAGTCACTTTCAATGACTGACTTTGACATGGAATTGCCAGTATCAATATAATCAACACAATCCAATATTTATTTAATTTCATAGCGACTCTATTTTTACAGATTTGTTTTTGATATTCCATCCCTCCATTTCAAGATTCATGGATTTTGATTTCAAATTTTCAGGAAGTTGGGCGAAATCGACACTGATTTCCCTGCTCTCACCAGGCATCAGTGTAAAATAGTTATCGCTAAAGAAGACCGGAAGCAAAAGCTCTCCACTCTTTTCATCAGCAATTTTCAGCCTGATAAAGAATGCCGTTTCATTTCCCGGATTACTGATCACCGCAACTTTCCCACCTTTCGCATTAAGCTTCAATTCTGCCTGCAAAGTCGTGGTTTTTAATTCATTCAGTTTCTCATAACTTTTCCCGGGTTGTGATAACCAGTAGAAATTTTCGTCTTTCAGGTTGTTTTCCTTATCCATCAGTTTTAACCTTAAAAAGTAAACTTCCTCCTTTACATTTCGGGCGTTAATTTTGCGCTGTACCGAAGCTTTATTGCCTAAAACGGATGTATTATAATTATCTTTCGACAAGAGCTTTCCGTGAATATCAAACAATTCAGCGCTAATTGTGAGGTCAGTCTGGTCGGAGAGTGTCTGATTTATCACACAAGCCGAGGAATCGTTCAGATTTAATTGAATATGAAGTGGTTTGGCTCCATGCTGATATCCGTAAAAACCGCCATTTTGCTCAAGGAAAACATCATAGAATTGCCCACGCAAAGCAGTCCATGGATTTTGATTTTTCCAGACCAACATGCCCGAATAAGTGGTCCACATCCCCGCATTAAAACCTTCCTGAAGGGCACGGTATTGCTCGTAATTAACAAGTTGTGCCTTTTTACAGAAATCATCAATTCCCTCGGGTTTTCCGTACTGATCGATGAAATCATCATATCCGATGTATTTGTGATAAGTCCATGTCTGATTCTCTCTTCTTTTACCTGGAATGACCAAATCTTTCTCGTCCATTATTTTACGCATGGTTTCAACATTTGGCAATCCAACCGAACCTAATTCCGGGTTGAATGGGAAAGAGGTTACTGTAAAGAAGTGAAGCGGATTCTGTATCCCATATGGTCCATCGCCATTCCCGCCTAAAGCATTCTTCGCTAAATCGGTAGAAGTTGATTCATTCAAATAATAACGTGTTCCATCGTATTTCGGGAATACGTCATTTTTTAGCTTTTTATCGATATCCTCAGGTGGAGGAAATTCATTACCCCCACACCATAAATACAGACTCGGATGATTCCGCAACATCCGTACCTGATCAATCACAGAGTTAATAAATAATGAGTGATTATCGGGATATGAGCGACGGCGTTCCTGCGTTTCCTTTTTTAGAGGGTCGAACCAACGGCCATTGCAATCGCCTGAAATCCAAAGATCCTGCCATACCAATATGCCATACTTATCACATGCATCGTAAAACTCGGGCCGTTCGGTCATCGATCCTCCCCATACCCTGATCATGTTCATATTCATTTCGGCATGCATCTTTACCTCAGCTTCATAACGTTGTGGAGACAATCGTAAAAGCGCATCCGAGGCAATCCAATTTCCACCTTTGATGAAAACATCCTGACCATTAACAGAAAAGATCCTGGCACTGAGCTTTTCATCAAAGCGGCTTCCGGTTTCACGGATTCCAAACGAGACATTCTCTTTGTCCGAAATCCCTGCCCCATTGAGTACAAATGAAAACTCGACATTATAAAGCGGATGTTCTCCCATCCCATTCGGCCACCACAATAGCGGATTCTCGATTTTGAATTCAGGAAGTGCAACCGTAATTTTCTCACCTGCAGGAATTTCTACTATTCTCGACACTTCATATTTCCCGCATCGTGCAATAATTTTTCCACTTTGTCTGACATCTGTACTATTCTGTAAATCAGTTGAAGAAGCAATCAAGGCCGGAGCTTGTTTTCCGGCTGAAACTCTTTTACCAGGCACTTTAGTTTGAATAAATGGATCAAGCAAATCCACCGGACCTGTAATTTCAAGCGCGACTTCATCCCATATACCCGTATTCCGGTCCTTAATCGGACAAATCCAATCCCAGCCAGCGGTAAATTGCATAGCCACAGATTTTGCAATCGTTCCATCACCTCCTTGTCCGTTAGGTACTCCGACAGGATCTGGAGGATGCACCAAAACGGCCAGACGATTTATTCCTTTTTCAAGGAAAGGTGTTATCAGGTATTTCTCGCGTAAAAACATTCCCTGATGCGTATCCGGATTAATCTTTTTTCCATTCAGGTACATATCAGCTGAATAATTTATTCCTCTGAATTTCAGCCACACCTGCTCTCCGTCTTTCAACTCAGGAACGCTAAACTGATTGTAAAACCAGTACGTGTAGTGATCAGACCCTGTTTCATAAATATCAGGAATCAACTCATTATTCATACCAAAGAAAGGGTCAGGCACTTTCCAGTTGTGCAGCAGAGTTGTTAGCACTGTTCCGGGAACAACTGCTTCCATCCAATCATAAAGCTGAAAATCTTTTCCCGTAATAACCGTACCATCGACAATTACATCGATTGCTTTTTTAGCTTTCCATCCCGAATTGAGTTTGATTATATCACGCTGCGCAACAACCGGAAGTGAAAGGGTTGTCAATAATATAATAAGTAGTCTATTCATTTTTAATTATTTAACGATTTTTAGATTATAGTTTATTTTTACCTGAAGGAAGCTTTGCCACTCCCCAGTTTGTATTTGGCTGTGCCCCCATCTCTACCTCGAGCATTCCTCCTGAAACCACATCTTTGAATTTCAATTTCGGCACATTTAAAGGCTTTCCGTTCAATTTAGCAGACTGAATATAGATATTTTCATCAGAATTATTATTAGTTTTTATCACGAAGGATTTCCCTCCATTGTACATCTTATCAATGTGAATGTTAACCTCTTCGAATAAAGGTGAAGTAAGATCGAAGGTCGGATCGTCGGTTACAGCTCCGTTCATTTCGAACAAACCCATGGATGCAATTACAAACCAGCCTCCCATTTGACCTTCGTCTTCATCGCCTTCCCATCCGTGATAAGGCGAATTGCCATAGAACTTATCGAGGATGGCACGTGAATATTTCTGTGTCAGCCAAGGTTTCCCCGAATAGTTAAACAAAAAGGAAGCCTGCATATTTCCTTCGTTGCCATGATTTACGTAATATTCAAAAGCAATATCCTGGTGACGATCAAAAGCGTGAGCGGCAAAGCTATGTTTAACCGATTTCTCAAAACCCTCTTCCAAACGCTTATTAAAAAGATCTTTACCTATAAGTGTTACCAATCCGTTTACATCATGCGGCACATACCATGTATATTGCCAGGCATTTCCTTCAACCCAGTGTTTGCCCGAGAACTGATCAAAATCTTTCATCCAGTTTCCCATTGAATCTTTTGGAACCTGCATTTTCAATTCAGGATGAAATTGGTTTTTCCAGTTATTCGATCTTTTTAGAAAAAGATCGTAATCGGTATCGCGATTCATTGCTTTTGCCAGTTGGGCAGCACAAAAATCAGTATAGGCATAATCTAAAGTCCGACACGCGGCATCGATTTCAAATGGAACATAACCCAATTTGTTGTAAACATTCAACCGCTCCATCCCCGAAAGTCCTGTTCCGGGAAACCTTTTTCCTTGCTCCATCCCATTGTGCCTGACCGCTTCGTATAATTTGTTCTTATCGTAATTCCGGATCCCTTTCTGATAAGCCGAGACCATTAGCGAAATTTCGTGGGTTACTTCCATTATACCGGTAAGTTTCAACCCGGTGGGACCATTGTTTGTCCAGCCTGTTTTATCGAAAAGCTCCAGTTGGGTACTTACCCAATTGTTCATTATGTCGGGAGCTATTAATGATAGAATCGTATTGAAATTCCAGAAAGTATTCCAAAACGCATCGCCTCCATACATTACTCCACCTTTGGGTAATTGCTGAATTTTATTGAAAGGGTCAACATAACGACCATCAACGTCACTCCAGGTTTGTTTGGCAAAGCTTCGGTAGAAATTAGTGTAAAACTTTTCTTTATTTATTTCGTTACCCTTCACTTCAATTGTTGAAAGCAAGATATTCCACTTTTCACGGGCAGATGCCACCGCTGCTTCAAAATCCCATCCAAAGGGTTCTAATTCAGTTTTAAGATTGTTGCGCGCGCCAGCCATATCAACGAGCGAAAGCCCCACTTTCATCATAATGGCTTCGTTGTCAGTAGTTGAATAAGTCACATAAGCCCCAACATCCTTTCTGCCGGCAATTTGCTCAATATTAGTCTTAACAGAATCGTTTTGCCAACCATTCAACGACTTAAAGGGTTTATTAAATTGAATCGTAAAATAAAGTGTATATTCACCAAATTCAGCTTTCGTTTTGGCAAATCCTTCAACAACATCATTTCCAATCTTACTTATGACTGCGCTTTCAATATCTGCTTTATATTCCGTCGGGAAATTTAAAACCAATAAAATACGTACATCATCCTTTGCTTTAAAGGTATATTTATGAAAACCGCAATGAGTTGAAGCCGTTAATTCTGCTTTACAGTCGGCATCGTATAGTTCACAGGAATAATATCCGGGCGAAGCTTTTTCACTTTCCTTAAATATCCGGGAATGAAACCCTGCACCCGCTCCCCGATAAGCTTTTGAACTCGCCCCATTGTCTTTTGTAAAGTCTTGTGTGGCAGGCATCACCATGAGACCGGCCATTGTCCAGGCATGAATATGACTAAATCCCGTAACATTCATAATCGAATAATCATAACCGGCCATCCAACCAGATTCCTGATTATCGGGACCCAGTTGTACCATCCCATAAGGGACTCCGGCATAAGGTCCTAACATCCATCGCGAATTGGACGTTCCCGTAAATACATTCACATAATCAACGGGGGTACGATTGTCCTGAGCATTAGCGGTATGGAAAAAACCAAAGGCCGCTAGCACAAGTAAAATGAGCGTCAACTTCATAGTAAGTAGTTTTATTTTAACGTTTTATATCAATTGCATAGGTAAATTTTTCGGCTATATAAAAACCAATATTGTATTCGATAGGCCGGTTCCCCGGATCGGAAACGAATCGCTCACGAACCAAAACGGGATCGCCTCTGCCTATTCTCAATCGTTTAGCCGTGATGGCGGAAGCACTTTTTGCCTGTATTCTTTCCCGCGAAATGGCAGGAGCCACATGATGATCGTGCTCAATTATGTCGTAAAGTGGCCGTGTGAAATCCTCAGTCCCCGTCAAACCAATTCTTGGATGAAAATAACTTTCAAAATAGACAAAAGGTCCATCCTCAAATCCACGCAACCGAACCAGACAAAGCACCTCTGTTCCTTCGGGAATTTGCATAAATGAGGATATTTTGGCATCTGCCTTTACCAAATTAGTTTCAATCAGGAAATTAACGAACACAACACCCTTATCCGACATTTCCTGTGTAAAACTGTGCCAGCTATCCAGATTGGTTGTCAAAGTATTTTCCGAAACCTTTGTCCCTACTCCCTTTTTCCTGACCAGAAGACCTTCATATTCCAGTTTATTGGTTGCCTGCCTGATTGTATTTCGTGAAATACCAAGCCGTTTAGCCAGTTCAACCTCTTTAGGCAAAAAACCTCCATTTTTAAATTCAGGAAGTTCAATTAATTTTCGCAATAACTCTTCAACCTGATAATGAAGAGGTACCGGACTATTGTGGTCGATTGCTAATTCCATTTGTGCATATGTTCAGACATGCAAATAAAAGGAATTTAATTGGGAAATAAAACCAGTTATAAAACATGTAAGTAATGGAATAAGTAAATGTCATCTTTTGCCAACACGGGATTTCCGGACGCCGGGAGCACGTCCACGTTTAATACATATTCGTCATAATTTAAATAAACAGCCTGGATGGGTTTGCTCCATATTTCCTTCGTATTTGCTCTATGTTTGGTTCTTGTTTGGTTCTTGTTTGGTTCTTGTTTGATTCTTGTTTGGTTCTTGTTTGGTCCGTATCGAGTCTGGTATCAGGTCTCATATCAGCATCGGATCCTCAAACGAAGATTTTAATGACCAATGACCTTCTCAATGACTTTTTTAATGACGGCGAAGCCAATGACCATTTCAATGACTTTTTTTAATGACGGCGAAGCCAATGACCTTTTCAATGACCCTTAATTACTCAGTCACTTCCTTTCTCATTCACCCTTTGCTTTTTATATACCTTCACACTACAAACACCGGAGTTGATGTAAAATATGGCGGAAGTAAAACGATATGTAACATTTTCCTTTGACAATTATTTTAATTAAAAACCGGTTACGGGTAGCTCAATCTGCTAACAATAGGTTAATAGTTAATACCTTAAGAATATTTAAAGAGAAGCCTTCTTCGGATACTAAATTTCTATTTTGCCACCTTGCTCACTTTAAACACTACCGCATATTGCGAGGGTAAAGATTTTGCCTGGCTTTCAGAAACTGCAAATTTAAAACCTGCTCCATCTGATTTCCAGTTGAATGAACTTCCTTTTTTACCCGACATCGTGATCCTGGCTCCTTTTTCGGGAACAAAACCCTTCACCTTAATTTCTGCGGGAAGTTTTTCATTTTCAGAGAGTAAATAAATAATATAGGCCGATCCGTCCTTGCCATGGGTAAAACGTAATTTACCATCCAAATAGGGGGCAATTGGCCGTGTGCTATAAATTGCCTCACCGTTTATCTTAAGCCATGCACCGATGTCATTCAGCCGATCATAAGCTTCGTCATACCATGTACCGTCGGGGCCCGGACCAATATTCAGCAACAGATTACCTCCTTTGGAAACGATATCGGCCAACATATGAATCATCTCACGGGAAGGTTTCATCTTCGCATTATACGAAAATGACCATCCCCCACCCATAATAATACATGATTCCCATGGGTAAGGCAACATTTTTTCGGGGACCATATTCTCCGGCGTAAGATAATTTTGATTTTTGCCCTCAACCGCACGGTCAACAACAATGGCGTCGGGTTGTTTCGAACGAATCTTCGTAACCAGCTCATCCATTTTTATATCCTGGTTGAATAATTTATTCACTTTGAATCCTGATAATTTGGGAATTAGTCCCGCGGTATCATGTTTCTGAACCCAACCTCCATCAAACCAGAGCAGATCGATTTTTCCATAATTGCTGCAAATTTCCATAACCTGGTTGTGCGTATAATTGACAAAATTATTCCACCGTTCAGGATACTTCGCAGGATCGTAATTTACATTTCGGTCAAGCGGGGGAAAATGGGGCCACCAATAATCAGAACTGTGCCAGTCGGGCTTGGAGAAATACGCTCCGATCCACAAACCCTGATTCCGAAAGGCATTGAAAATCTCTTTCGTAACATCAGCCTTAGGATTGGTGTGAAACGGACAATCTTTTCCTGTGATCTTATAATCAGTATATTTGCTATCGAACATGCAAAAACCGTCATGGTGCTTCGTCGTAAAAACGACATATTTCATGCCAGCATTTTTGGCTGCTGTGGCCCATTTCTCCGGATCAAATTTCACCGGATTAAATGTTTTCCCAAGATTCTCGTACTGTTTTTTGTAGGCGACATAATCTTTCACCGTGTCAGGAACACACCATCCTTCGTCTTCAGGACAAATCGACCATGATTCAACAATTCCCCACTGACTGTAAGGCCCCCAATGCATTAGCAAACCGAATTTGATGTCCTGCCAGTTATCAATCCGTTCTTGAATAAGCGGATCAGGATCAGGAATATAGGTCTGTCCCTCATGTTGAGCAGATACTTTGAAGATTGTGAGTATCAGAAAAAGAAAAATTAGATTTAGAGATCTCATAAATAAAATTGTTTATTGTATTCGGTTGTTGTTTCGGTTTGTAAAATTAGCACATTGAAATGAAATAGATAAGAGGGATACCATACTTTTTAAACTATTTTAGAAATTATTCCAAAGTTTTTATAAAATATCAGGATTTGGAAAAAATGTTTTATCTTGGTGCCATCTAAAACAAAATAAAACATACATGAAACGAGTACTTACCGGGATCATAATTTTACTGTGCTGCGCCTTCATATGGAGTTGCAAGCCAAACAAAACCTTTACGGAAAGTGAAATTTCCATTATTCCCCAGGTTCAGAAAATGACCTTGGGGGAATCCTCTTTTCAATTTAATAAAAGTACCGGACTGGTTGTTGAAAATGCTGATCAGGAAGCGATTGCAAATCAGCTTGCCGGCATGTTTGAAAAAGCAGCAGGCTGGAAACCCCAGGTTTCGGCGGGAGGTAAAGAAAGTTCGAACCAGGTTTATTTCAAAACTGAACAAGCGCTTGATTCTGAAGCGTATTCACTGGTAGTTTTGAAAGACCGTATCGAAATAAAAGCGGCTAAACCGGCAGGATTCTTTTATGCAATTCAAACTTTGCGTCAATTGCTCCCTGTCGAAATTGAAAGCAGCCAAAAACAGGATAAAATTGATTGGCTGGTTCCGGTTGTCAGTATTTCGGATGGTCCGAACTTCAAATGGCGTGGCTTTATGCTCGATGTTTCACGCCATTTTTTTCCAAAAGAAGATGTTTTACGCATGATCGACAACCTGTCACTTCATAAAATCAATACTTTTCACCTTCACCTCGTCGATGAGACGGGCTGGCGAATTGAAATTAAAAAATATCCCAACCTAACCGAAGTAGGGGCATGGCGTGTTAACCGGGAAGATAAACCATGGAATTCGCGACCAAGGCAGGAAGCAGGAGAAAAAGCAACATACGGCGGATTTTATACACAGGCCGATATTAAGGAGATGGTGGCTTATGCGCAAAGCAAATTTGTCACAATCGTACCTGAAATTGAAATGCCGGCTCATATATCTTCGGCACTGGCTGCTTATCCGCAATTTTCGTGTAATGGTGGTCCGTACACTGTTTTGCCTGGCGGAGTATGGCCTGTTACCGATATTTATTGCGCCGGAAACGATTCGACCTTCTTGTTTCTCGAAGATGTGCTTAGCGAAGTAATTGACTTGTTTCCATCTAAATACATTCACGTTGGAGGTGATGAAGCAACCAAAACCGAATGGGAGAAATGTCCAAAATGCCAGAAACGGATCAAGACCGAAGGGCTGAAAAATGTAGGCGAACTTCAAAGCTATTTTATCAAACGTATCGAAAAATTCATCAATTCGAAAAACAGGGTCCTACTGGGCTGGGACGAAATCCTGGAAGGTGGTCTGCCACCAAAAGCAACCGTGATGAGTTGGCGCGGAACTCAGGGTGGCATTGATGCAGCCAAACAAGGACATGACGTTGTAATGACTCCGGGAACACCTTGTTACTTCGACCATTACCAGGGACCTATGGATCAGGAGCCTTTGGCAATCGGCGGCTATAATCCACTGAGCCAGGTTTATAATTTTAATCCGATTCCAAAAGAGCTGGATGCCGAGGCAGCCAAACATATCCTGGGAGGACAGGCCAACTTATGGACTGAATATATTCCGAATTTCAAGCATGTTGAATATATGACTTTCCCTCGTATCGCTGCACTGTCCGAAGCCCTATGGAGTCCAACGGAAGTACGTAAATGGGACGATTTTTCACGACGAATTCAGATGATGATGCAACGATATGACCAAATGGGTGTTAATTATTCGAAAAGTGCCTTTAAGGTAACTGCAAAATCACAATCAAACCCGGAGAAGAAACAATTGACTGTGAGTCTGAGCAGTGAGCTTGCTGGTGTTGAAATTCGCTATACGATTGATGGCTCTGAGCCAAATGCACAATCGAAAGTTTATACTGAACCAGTGCTGCTCGACAAAACATCGACACTTAAGGCGGTGACCATTAAAAATGGTAATCCTGCTGAAAAGTCACTAAGTCAGTCATTTAATATCAACAAGGCAACAGTTAAACCCGTAAAATATCTGATTCCGTTCAGTGATAATTATAAAGGTGCAGGTGAATACACGCTCGTTAACGGAGTCAGAGGAAGTACTAATCATGGGGATGGTGAATGGCAGGCCTGGGCCGGGACCAATATGGAAGTTGTAATTGATTTACAGCAGGCGACCGAAATTCGCAGTATTTCAGCAGGATCACTCCAGAATGTGGGAGCATCGATCTTTTTTCCTACAAAAATGGAATTCCTTATTTCTACGGATGGTGTGAAATTTGAAAAAGTAGCTGAAGCTATAAATGATATTGATCCGCTTTCAGCTGACAAACAAATAAAAGCCTTTACGGTTACGTTTAATCCGACATCAACCCGCTTTGTCAAAGTGGTGGCTTACAATCTTGGGAAATGTCCCAAAGGCCATGTACAGGAAGGCAAACCAGCGTGGTTATTTGTTGATGAGATTATGGTAGAGTAAATTATTTATAATGCCGGAATACAAAGAGGCTATCTCAATAAAACGAGATAGCCTCTTTTGTATTTGGGTGCACGACAAAATTCATAGTAACGGATCACGACATAATTCCGGGGGGAAGATATTTGAGAATGCGTGATAAAATGGATTTGAACACGGATGCCGGTTTCATGGAGGTCAGGAAATACAGCTTATGAAACACTACATACCCATGAAATTGTCACCAGAGGAAGGAGCCCGAATTTGGTGCGAGGAAGGTACGGAGTTGGTACGGACCAGGTACGGAGGAAGTGGAGTGCCTTTATCGATACGATAAAGGTAATGAGGATCGGGATAAAAACTATTAAATCAATGTGAGAGAAGGCCAGAGAAGCC
>JAATGF010000001.1 GCA_015654795.1 Bacteroidales bacterium | reverse complement strand
GGTTTTAATTTATCATTAAGGTCAATTGTCTGGTTATTTCAATTAAATCTTTCGCGACCTCTCATGGCCTCTGGCGGCCTCTCAGTTTAAATTGATATGAATTATCCCAGTCCTCAGTACCTTTATCCTATCGATAAAGGCACTCCACTTCCTTCGTACCTGGTCCTGACCAACTCCTGACCGAAATCGGGTTCCTTCCGCTGGTGACAATTTCATGGGTATTTAGCGTTCCCTAAACTGTATTTCCCGACTTCCATGAAACCGGCATCCGTGTTCAAATCCGTTTTATTATACATTCTTAAATATCTTCCCCCGGAATTCTGTTTTGATTCGAAAGAAGCTGGGAAAAAAGATATAATGAAGCAGGGCAAATTGCCAAAAGTAAGCTGCTTGTCATTGATAAATTAAACACCAAACGCCATAGAGCCAATAAATAATTGTAATTTTGAATTTAAGTAAAGTTAATAATATGGGACGACAAGTATTGGTTACCGGCGGGACAGGATATATTGGTTCACATACGGTTGTAGAATTGCAGGCAGTTGGATTCGATGTTGTCATAATTGACGATCTGTCCAACTCATCGGCCGATGTGGTTGATAAAATTGAGAAAATCAGTGGAATCAGACCAGCATTCGAAGTGTTTAATCTTCTCGATTCGGTTAAGTTGGAAGCATTTTTTGAGAAATATTCCAAAATTGAAGCGATTATCCATTTTGCAGCGTTCAAAGCAGTGGGTGAATCGGTCGCAAAACCACTTGCCTATTACCGCAACAATCTGGTATCGCTCATGAATATCCTGGATTGTATGTCAAAATACAAAGTTCCAAACCTTGTATTCTCCTCATCATGTACCGTTTATGGTCAGCCTGATCAATTGCCTGTCACTGAGAATACACCCAAAAAAGATGCAGAATCGCCTTACGGAAATACCAAAGCAATCAGCGAAGAGGTGCTTCGTGACGTGGTAAAAGTAACACCCGATATTAAAGTGATTGCGCTTCGCTATTTCAATCCGATCGGTGCACATCCTTCTGCACTGATTGGCGAGCTTCCGAGTGGAATACCCAACAATCTTGTTCCATTTATCACCCAAACAGCAGCCGGTATCCGTAAACAATTGAGCATTTTTGGCGACGATTATAATACGCCCGATGGAAGCTGTGTCCGCGACTATATCAATGTAGTCGACCTCGCCAAAGCACACGTTGTCGCCATTAATAGATTATTAAACAATTCAAATGCTGACCGTTACGAATTCTTCAATGTGGGAACCGGCACAGGGGCATCGGTCCTCGAAGTTGTCAAAACTTTTGAAGAAGCGACCGGTGTTAAGGTCAATTATAAAATAGTTGCTCGCCGTCCTGGTGATATTGAGAAAATCTATGCCGATACGACAATTGCGAACACCGTTCTCGGCTGGAAAGCTGAGACCTCCTTGCATGATACACTGCTTTCGGCTTGGAACTGGGAAAAGAAAATAAGAAATATCGAATAATCAATAAGTAACCATATATCAACAATACCTAATTTATTTCAGAAGATGAAGACAATACTAATTACAGGAGGGGCAGGATTTATTGGCTCGCACGTTGTAAGACGATTTGTAAATAAATACCCTGATTATAAAATTGTTAATCTTGACGTACTCACCTATGCAGGCAACCTTGAGAACCTCAAAGACATTGATACGCTGCCAAATTACGAATTTGTAAAAGGCGACATTAATGATGCCGCTTTCATAAATGCACTGTTTGCAAAATATCAGTTTGATGGTGTATTACATCTCGCTGCCGAATCACATGTCGACCGTTCGATCTTAGATCCGATGTCGTTTATCATGACAAACATTGTCGGAACTGTAAATCTTTTGAATGGTGCCCGCGAAAGCTGGAAAAACAACTTCGAAGGAAAGCGGTTCTATCATATCTCGACTGACGAAGTTTATGGATCTTTGGGTGAGACAGGACTCTTTTTAGAAACAACTTCCTACGATCCGCAAAGCCCTTATTCTGCTTCAAAAGCAAGTTCCGATCATCTTGTAAGAGCCTATCACAACACCTATAAGTTACCGATTGTAATAACGAATTGCTCAAATAACTACGGGCCTAATCAGTTTCCGGAGAAGTTAATCCCGCTTGCCATTCACAACATCAGTCATAACAAACCCATTCCAATTTATGGGAAGGGGGAGAATATTCGGGACTGGCTTTATGTCGAAGATCATGCAGCGGCAATTGATCTGGTCTTCCATGAAGGAAAAGATGGCGAAACTTACAACATCGGTGGACACAACGAATTAACCAATATTGGACTTATTCGTCAGTTGTGCAAAACGATGGATAAAAAACTTGGACGTGAAGACGGCGCCTCCGAAAATTTAATCACATATGTGAAAGACCGTGCGGGTCATGATTTGCGCTATGCAATCGACTCGACAAAAATTCAGCGCGAATTAGGGTGGAAACCTTCCTTAAAATTTGAAGAGGGAATTGAAAAAACGGTAGTCTGGTATCTTGACAATACCGACTGGCTTGAAAATGTAGTATCCGGTGCCTACGAAAAATACTACGAAAAACAGTATCTTGCAAGATAAATCAAAAAAACAATAGACATAGAAAGAGCCGCGAATCACATCGCAGCTCTTTTATATTTAAATGCCATTCGGTTGGTGAATTATCAAACTTTATTTTGTTTCTGCTTTCTTTTGTTTTGCAGTAACGGTCACTGGTCCGTTAGGGGTTTCTGTCACACCTTCCAAAACGCCGTCCTTCAACTTAAGGATTAAATTAATCGGTGTATTCTCAACTTCAAAACCCAGCGTTAGTGTATTCTCTGCAAATTCGATTTGAGGAACTGCCAGCGCTTGTCCTTGAACAGTAAACTCGGCGGCCAATTTTTTATCAACCTCTTTAATTGTTAAAATCCCGTTGTCATAAGGTTGTGGCGCATTGGGAGCGGCAAATTCCCAGACTCCAATAATTTTCTTAAACTTCGCTTCAGCAGCATTCGAGGATAGCGTCACTGAAATGATAACTAAAACCACTAATAGTATTCGTGAAATTTTCATGTTAATAGGTTTTTAGATGAAAGAATTTAATAATTAAACAAATATATGAATTATTCATCGAAGAGTGTAGCTTCGTTAAAGGGTAAATGATGATAATTCAAAAAATCTTTGTATTCCTCCTGAAATGATTTCTTCCAGTGATATTGCTCCTGATTTTGAATATATAACAAGGTGCTGTCAAGCTGGGAACGGCTGATCGAAAAGGCCGCATATCCCGTTGCCCAACTAAATGAACGAAGAGCATCAAAATTTTGCCGAAGCCAGGTTGTTGAACTTTGTTTTAGGGGAAGAATCGCTGACTCTAAAGATAATTTAGCCGGAAGCGCCAATAAAATATGCAAATGATTTTCTGTTCCGCCCAGGGCAACAAGTCGCATCCCTTTCGACTTAGAAACTGCCGAAAGATAGGTAGAAAGCTGGCCACGAACATCGGCAGTTAAAAAATTCTGCAGCCGATAGGTCCCAACCACAACATGCATAATACAACTGATGAACTCTTTCGGCATATGCTCTGATAAATTACAGTTTGAAAACCAGAAGCTATTTGAAACGGTCCCAGTAAGAACGGTTATATTGACTGAAAAAAATTTACATCGTAAACAGGTGATGCATAAACTTATCGAAAAACTACCTGCCTTTTTCTTCCTCCATCGCCAACAATTGCAAATCATTAAATCCCCGGAACCATAGCTCAATCGTATTACGGGCTTTCAGCCGATGTGTTTCATTAATCTTACCTTTGACGGCAGAGATTGCAAACATCAGAACACTCAGATCGTCGGTAAAGCCTATCACCGGAATTAGATCAGGGAGAACATCAAAAGGGAGAATAAAATAACCTAAAGCAGCAACAATTGTAATCTTCGACTTCAAATCAACCGCTTCGTCAACAAGCATATAGTATAAAAGCAAAGCAAGGTACACCACTTTAATTCCCGCTTTACCGGCAAACCCTTTCAGTTTCTTCCAAAACGACTCTTCGGAATAAAACTTCGAATATTGTCCGTAATTTTCCATCCTATCATTTTTAAGATATTCTCCTCAATAATCGTTCCACATTAGACTAACGTAAAAACTGTTTAAAAATTTTCCGTAGGGAAAATAGCCCGGTAGAAAGGTTAAGATTCACAATTGGTATTGTCCCGTACGGGACAACAGATGATTATTTTGCTTTTGTTCTATCGATCCCGTATTGCGGGATCCCTAACGGAACCATTAAATAAAATTTAAACAGTTTAAGCGTTGTATTTGTTTGTATTTTTATGAATTTACAAAAAAGTATGACCTCTTTTATTATAAAAGAGAATTTTGTCGTACACCCTTCATAGCCTGCTGCCGATATAGGTCCGGGGTGAGAAATGGCACATCGAAAAGCAGGATCACGGAATAGCGAACCAGGTACGAAGGAAATACGAAGCAAATACGAATGAGGTGATGTTCGCTTAATTTATAACTCAAAATTAGGGATTTAAAAAAAATTAACTATCAAAAGTGAACAACGTGCCGTGAGATGCCGCGAAACGGCAGAAAGCGAAT
>JAATGF010000035.1 GCA_015654795.1 Bacteroidales bacterium | reverse complement strand
TCAGGAAATACAGATTATCAAACTTCTACCTATATCAAATCCCTCATGGAATTTTTAAACAGTGAGATTCCGCCAGAGGCTACGGGAGACTGTGAAAGAGTTAACCGAAATAACCAAATCCCGACGAGCAGAAAGAACATTGAATATCTCAGCACTGAGCAACCGCAGGAGCCGGAATAATCAGGTGTGAAAAATTAATATTTTTGTTTTAACCAATATAGTTAAAAATGGGAAATCCCCCTTGGTCCCCCTTTTTCAAAGGGGGAGAACGTCCAATGATCATCGGTATTCTACACAAAAAAAGCTGTCCCGAGGTATGGAACAGCCTTTTTATGACTATAAATCAATTGATTATTTTTTCTTTTGCGGAGTATTACGTTGTTTAGCCATCTCTTCGAGCCTTGCAGTAAACTTAGATTTTACAACCGGCATCTTTTGTTTGGCCTTTAACTGAGCATGAATCTTATCCTCATCAATCAGTTTTTTGAAGATAAACATCTGTACAAAAGTAAAGACTAACGATAAGAAGTAGTATAAACTTAATCCGGAAGCGTAGCTGTTAAAGATAAACAAGAACATTACAGGCATCAGGTACATCATCGTTTTCATACCAGGCATTTGCTGCGTTCCGGCGGCACTCATTTCGTTGTTATACTTCACATACAGAATATTAGTAACGGTCATGAGCAAGCAGAAAAGGCTCACATGCGTTCCGTACCAAGGGATTTCGAAAGGAAGCGTAAGAATTGAGTCGTACGATGAAAGGTCGTGCGCCCAAAGGAAACTTTGCTGCCTTAATTCGATAGAGATCGGGAAGAAATAAAACATCGAAACGAGGATTGGCATCTGAAAGAGCATCGGCAAACAACCTCCCATTGGATTAACTCCCGCCTTTTTATACAGCGCCATTGTCGCCTGCTGCGACTCCATTTTTTTGTCTTCACCAAACTTCTTTTGAATCTCCTCAATTTCAGGTTTTAGCAACCTCATTTTAGCCTGCGAAATATATGATTTGTAGGTGAATGGCGCAATAATCAGCTTAACGTAAATCGTCAATAACAAAATAATTACTCCAAAGTTTCCAATATACCTGCGGAGAAAATCGAAAGCAGGAATGATAATGTACTTGTTAACCCAACCGATAATCGTCCACCCCAATGCTAACTCGTCGTCAAGTTTTATATTAAACTGTTTTAGCGTATTATATTGATTAGGACCAAAATAAAACCTGGCGCCAAAAGATTCGCTTCCTGAATTATCGAGTGGAATCGTTAAATCAGCCGTCATATCCGATACAAATGCAGGATCTTTAGGCCCCCTTACTTTGGTGCTAACCTGACCATTCATAAATGCTTTGTCTGCAATCAGAACTGATGAAAAGAAAAGGGTTTTAAAACTTACCCATTCAACCTTTGTCGTCAACGCTTTTGTCTCTGATTTGGTTGTGGCAATTTTATCTACTTCATCCTGATAGTATTTAAAATAAGTAGTAGCGTAATTATCCTCGCTAAATTTCGATATCTTCTCCTGGCGGGGCATTTCCTGGCTCCATGCAAAGTTGATAAAATCGGAATTTGCACCCATCACTTTCTTAAGTCCGGCTGTTTTAATATCGAAGCCAACCATAAAGGAGTTATGCTTCAACGTATAGACGTAAGCGACAGATACACCATTTCCTGCGTCAAGGAGCATTGTCAATGATTTTGATTCCTGTTTGCTCTCGTCATTAAATTTCTCGCGTCCTTCCTTCCCTTTTGAAACTGCAGCCCCCGAAACCGTTAATAAAGTATCGGTCACAGAAGGTGTAAAAAAGAACTGGTCTGTTTGAATGCTTTTGTTTTGCGAGAAGAAATTCAGTCCAAAACGATTTTTATCTCCTTCAAAAAGAACAAGAGGATCGCCATTAAACCGCTTATACCCTTTTAATTCAACAGAATATATCTTTCCACCCTTTGTTGAAATCCTAACTTTCATCAGGTTATTCTCAAGCGTGATGAATTTTTCGGTACCCTTGGCTGCTTCGTAGAAAACACCGTAAAGGTTCTTAAGATCATTTTCAACACCGGCAACCCCTGCACTATCGGAAGGTGGGTTTATTACTTTTGCCTGAAGAGTAGCGGCAGCAGCCTTTGCTTCAATTTCAGCCTGCTGTGCTTTTGCTGCTTCGACCTGAACAATTGAATCGCGTTGTCGTTTAGCCGCTTCAATATCACTTTCTGATGGTTTATTAAGGTAACTGAACGTTATCAGAATCACAAAAATCAGGACCAGGCCTGTGATCGTATTTTTATCCATAAAATGTTAATGATCGTATTTTTTATTTAGAGTTGTCGAGAACCGATTTAATAAATGCTACAAATAAGGGATGTGGTTGCATAACAGTACTACTATATTCAGGATGGAACTGAACACCTATAAACCACGGATGCGCCGGAATTTCGATTACTTCAACCAATGTAGTGTCGGGATTAACCCCAACGGCTTTCATCCCGGCATCTTCAAATAGTTTCAGATAGGCATCATTAAATTCGTAACGATGTCTGTGTCTTTCCATTATCTTTAATTTTCCGTAAGCAACATAAGCTTTTGAATCCTTTTTCAGGTGACAGGAGTAAGCGCCCAAACGCATCGTTCCCCCTTTATCGGTAATCTCCTTTTGCTCTTTCATAAGGTCGATAACCGGAAATTTGGTTTCCGTATTCATCTCGGTTGAGTCAGCATCACACAATTTTAGAACATTACGTGCAAATTCGATCACAGCAATCTGCATTCCAAGACAGATTCCGAAGAATGGGATCTTATTGATCCGGGCGTATTTTGCAGCAACGATTTTTCCTTCAATGCCGCGGTGTCCGAATCCAGGTGCGATGATTATTCCTGCACATCCTTTGAGTTTTCGCTCAATATTCTCTGCATTTACTTTCTCGGAATGAATCCATTCGATATTAACCCTGCATTCGTTGGCCGCGCCTGCATGAATAAGTGCTTCACAAATTGATTTATACGCGTCGTGAAGCTCAACATACTTTCCGATAAGAGCAATTTTCACCTCACGTTTAGGGTTCTTATATCTATACAGGAATTCGTTCCATTCTTTAAGCTCGAGTGGTTCTCCGAGTGGAAGACCTAACTTTTTAAGAACAATTTCATCCAATTTTTCCTCCTTCATCCTAATCGGAACCTCATAGATGGTAGGAACATCAATTGACTCAATAACAGCCTCTTTAGCAACATTACAAAACAGAGCTACCTTCTCTTTCAAACCCGGAGAAAGTGGATGTTCTGTCCGAAGTACGAGAACGTCGGGTTGAACTCCGTTTTCGAGCATGGTCTTAACCGAATGCTGAGTAGGTTTGGTTTTTAGTTCACCCGATGCCTGTAAATAAGGAACCAATGTGAGATGGATAAAAAGAGCATCGCTCCCCATCTCCCACTTCAGCTGACGAACAGCTTCAATATAAGGTAAAGACTCGATATCACCAACGACACCTCCAATCTCAGAGATCACAACATCGAACTTTTTCTTCGATCCCAGAAATTTGATATATCTTTTAATCTCGTCTGTAACGTGAGGGATAATCTGAACTGTTTTTCCCAGATAATCACCACGACGTTCCTTGTTGATTACAGACTGATAAATTCTGCCAGTTGTAACGTTATTCGCTTGTGTAGTAGGTGAGTTAAGAAATCGCTCGTAGTGTCCGAGATCGAGATCAGTTTCGGCGCCATCCTCTGTTACGTAACATTCACCATGTTCGTAAGGATTCAAAGTTCCCGGATCAACATTGATGTAGGGATCTAATTTCTGAATTGTCACTTTGTATCCTCTTGCCTGAAGAAGTTTCGCAAGGGATGAAGCAATAATCCCTTTTCCGAGAGAAGAGGTCACACCGCCTGTTACAAATATATACTTCGTTGTGGCCACAATAATAAGATTTGTTATAAGTTCTTAAAGTATGCAAAGTAACTAATAATTATTGTAACCCTTTATAGCTTTCGGTTAAATTTCAGTTACTTATTTCAATAAAAAACCCGTTCCATTTGACCGGAACGGGTTTTTAAATATCAATAAAACATTAGTTTACTTCTTCCTGTGAATCGATTATCTTAAGTTTGGCCTTGAGATAATCAATCTGTACTTTAATTTTTTCCATTTGGACGTTTACGCCTTGAATTAAGGATTGAGCACCTTTGCTCGAACCAAAGAATCCAACATTATTGGCAAGCGTATTTATGTCGCTTTCAAGCTGTTTTAAATGCTGGGCAATCCGGTCGCGTTCCATATTTATTTTAGTCCAACCACGTGGTTGTGAGGCTAAATGTTCAATCTTGCTCTGGAATTTATAAAGTCCCATATCCTGATCATCCAATTTCAACTGATCAAAATAAGCGTCAATCAAACTATGGTAGCGGGTTTGTAACTCCTCTTTTTTGCGGAATGGAACGAAACCAATCTCCGACCACCGTTCCTGAAATTTCTTTAGAATTTCAATATCTTCCTTCGCATTGCCAGTAGGCTTAAATGCTTCAATTTCAGCAATTAATGCTTTTTTAGCTTTGTAATTCTCATCCTGATCGCCTGTTACATCCGAAAAATGAGTCGTTTTACGATTAAAGAAATCATCACACGCACTTCGAAACCGTTTCCAGATCAGTTCTGATTGTTTGCGTGGTACGGGCCCAATCTCTTTCCATTTCTTTTGTAATGCAATCAACTTATCAGTTGTTGCCTTCCAATCGTCAGTATCTTTCAGTTTCTCTGCCTGTTCACAAATTTCCAATTTTGCTGCAAGGTTTTTATTCAGCTGATCTTTACTCTTATTCCAGAAATTACGTTTGTTTTGGAAGAACATATCATTTGCAGCACGGAAACGTTCCCATATTTTCGCATTCTCTTTGCGCGGACCAAATCCGGAAACTTTCCATGCTTCCTGTAAAGCGATCACCTTTTCGGTAACATCATTCCATTCGCGAGGATTATCCGAAGTAAATCCACAATATTGTTCAGCCAATTCGCAAAGCTCAATTTTCTTCTGTAATTGCTCCTTCTGTGCAGACCGTTCTTGTTCGAAGAATTGCTGATATCGTTTATTAATCACAGTAGTAGCTATCTTAAAACGCTCCCACAAATCCTGCTTGGTATCGCGGGGTACAGGACCAATTTCACGCCATGCCTCGTGAAGTTTCTGGAGATCTCTAAAAGTCGATAATGCATCAGCATCAGCAGCAGCCAGTTCTTCAGCTTTCAAACAAAGCTTGGCTTTCTCGTCCATGTTCCGGCGAAGGTCAAGATCACGTAACTCGCGGTTGATCTTCACAAAATCATAAAACAGCTCAACGTTATAGTGATAATTTTCCCATAAATCCTTTACCCTGGTCTGGGGAACCTGACCTATTGCCTTCCATTTGTCCTGTAAATTATTGAACTCCTGAAAGGTTATATTAATTGATTCTTCACTATTAATTAATGCTTTAATTTCCTCAATAATAGCGACTTTCTTAAAATAGTTTTCCTCTTTTACCGCTTCCTGCTTTTTGTTTAGTTCTGCACGAAGATTTTTATATTCGCGAAGAAGGTCTTTCAAATCAGCTTCAAAAGGATCGGGCTGAGCCTCAAATAAAACTTCATCATTTCCTTCAGCTGTAAAAGCAAGCTTCTGTTCCTGAATCTCACTATTACGAATCTTATAGAAACACCCTTTAATTGCTTCAGCATGAGGTCTGATTTCATCAATCGTTCCTTCAGCCAATATTTTACGTAAAGTATTTATTAACTGTATTTTGCTATAAGACGAATAGTCATGGATTGGAATTGCATTGGCATCAGGTTCTCTGTCGCTGAAAAGATCATCATCGTCATCAGATTCTACCGGAACCTGAACAATCTGATCAATGAATGTAGTTTCAGCCGCTCCGGAAACTTCCTTCAAAGGAAGCGGAATAGCTTCGGAATCAGTTGCTGTTTCAGGTTCACTAACATTGTTCCCCTCAGCTTCAGGTTGCACTATATTATTTTCAGAAACACTATCCTGAGTCTCATTTTCGGCAACAGACACATGTTCATCTGTCTCTTCATCAGATATTTCCACGTCTTCTACAGCCGATTGACTGAGCAGATCGGGTTCTGGTGCCAGTTCCGGAACAGTTTCCGGTTCTAACTCCGGAGCAGGTTCAGGTACTATTTCGGGAGTAGTCTCTGGTACTAATTCAGGAACAGATTCCGGAACAGGTTCAGGAACGATAACAGGCGAAGATTCGTCCTCTTCTACTGATGTTTTATTTTCATTGTCAGCGCTTTCGATAGTGGGAGCACCTGAAGTACCAGCTTCATCTTTTTCAACAGTTTCACCATTTTTGAGAAACCCGGTCTCTTCGGATGCTGCCTTTTTTGTCAATTCGTTAGATTCCATCTGCAATTTCGTTACGGCGATTAAGCCAGGATGTATTTACAATTTTATTTTTCACGAAAATAGATATTTACAAGCTAATACTCAACTAATTCGAAAACATATTTTTGATCCAAATAAAACAAGGGGTTGCAGCCGTACGCCACAACCCCCATAAAGTATTGTCTATTAAAAATATAGAAACTTAATTGATTAAAATATCTTTCGGTTCCTTTTCTTTGACTTCTTCCATTTTAGGAACAACAATCGTTAATATTCCGTTCGAAAAGCTCGCACTGATGAGTTCTGTCTCGACAGTTTTGGGGATTGAAAAGCGCCTGATAAAACTTTTTAATCCAAATTCACGTGACAAATATTTCTCTTCTTCATTCGGTTTTTCGTCCACACTACCTTTTACAGTTAAAAGATGATCCTGAAACTGTATTCCTATTTGTTCCTTCGTAAATCCCGGAACTGAAAGCTCAAGTTTGAAGTTATCTTTGCCTTCAACAACATTGGCTTTAGGAATATCATAATACGTTTCGTTTTTCAGATCGCACAGCAAATTATTTAATGAACTATCCGATAATGCATTGTACCCTAATGGATTTGTAAATCTTAAAATATTCATAGCTTTATTATTAAAATGGTTAACACTTAAAAATTAAATTCATATTCAGTATCTGTTTAATCAATTGGTATGCCAATCCAACAATATTGTCTTTTTATACAATTAGCGGCCATTATGACATGAACAAATTGACAACTAAGCCATTTTGTCATCGAAATGGTATTTTTGAAGTATATTTTGCTGGTTTATTACTTTACGTCAATTGCGAAGCTCGATCCGGAATACTACTTTTACAAAAAAATAGTCATGCGTATCGATATTCTTACTGTTGTTCCTGAATTACTGGAGAGTCCGTTTAATCACTCTATCCTGCAAAGAGCCAAAGATAAAGGACTTGCCGAGATATATATTCATAATATCAGGGACTGGTCAACAAATAAGCACAAACAAGTTGATGATTACGCATTTAGTAAGGGTGCCGGGATGGTCATGTCGATCGAACCAATTGATCGCGCAATCAGTGAATTAAAAAGTCAGCGTGATTATGACGAAGTCATCTTTCTCACTCCCGATGCACGTCAGTTTGTACAACGCGACGCCAATCTGCTATCTCTGAAAACAAATCTCATTATACTTTGCGGACATTATAAAGGTATCGATCAACGGGTTAGGGATCACCTCGTTACACTGGAATTATCGATTGGAGACTATGTTCTTACGGGTGGGGAATTGGCAGCAGCGATCGTTGCAGATGCTATTGTCAGATTGATTCCGGGGGTTTTATCGGACGAAACTTCGGCGCTTACAGATTCCTTCCAGGATGGATTACTCACTCCTCCTGTTTATACGCGACCGGCAGAATATAAAGGATGGCGTGTGCCCGAAATTCTCCTTTCGGGTAACGATAAGTTAATCGACGACTGGAAACAGGAGCAGGCGTATGAAAGGACAAAAAGGATCAGACCAGATATGCTGGGTGAGTAGTAATTATGAGGACTAATTATGAGGGGGAGAAGGGGAGATAGGGCGAAAAGGAGAAGTGGCGATGAGGAGAAAAAGGAAAAAATGAAGAAATGAAGAAATTTGAAGATGTGTATCGTATTAACCTTATTTTTATTTTAAAAAAAAACTTAGCAGAGATTGATATCACCATCAATACCCAACCTTATTACCTTATTAAATAATTGATAATAAGGTAATAAGGTTGGGTTTGGGGTGTGCGAATGGTTTGTTACTAAGTCCCCTCGATTTTGGAATCGAACTTCAAAACAGATAACTTTGGGATATCACAGGCAATCCGAGCAAAGCCCGTTGCTACCATGGAAAATATATTCCACTACTGAGTTTGGGCTGGGGTACTCTTTGGAATTTCAAGTGG
>JAATGF010000069.1 GCA_015654795.1 Bacteroidales bacterium | reverse complement strand
CAGTTTTTTGTGTTTTCATCCTGTTTGAAGCCTGCTTTTGATGCAAACGGGCATGAAAAACGTGGTTTTGAAGAGTCAACTTTCAGTTTGAAACTGAAATATTTCTATTCCAAAGTGGGTGGGTATGCTCCGGAATATGTATCGTATAATTGAAACAAACAGCCCGAATGGGTTTACTCCATATTTCCCTCGCACCTGCTCTATGTTTGCTCTATGTTTGGTTCTTGTTTGGTTCTTGTTTGGTCCATACCTGTTTAATATGAAAAACACAACACTAATTGTCGCCTTTTCTCCTCATCGCCCCATCATTCCATTTCCCTGCTCTATATTTGGTACATGTTTGGTCCATATCGAGTTTGGTATCAGGTCCTATATCAGCATCGGATGACTTTTCAATGACGGCGAAGCCAATGACCTTTTCGATGACTATTTTAATGACTTGTCGCCTTTTCTCCCCATCATTCCATTTCCCTGCTCTATATCGGATCCTCAAACGAAGATTTTTAATGACCTTTTTAATGACGGCGAAGCCAATGACCTTTTCAATGACTATTTTAATGACTTGTCGCCTTTTCTCCTCATCGCCCTCTCCCTAACTCCCTTTCGCCTTTTCGCCCCATCTCCCTCTCGCCTTATTCCCGGTACTTAAAATAGATGGTATACAAAAAAGACCGTCTCATTCTATCGAGACAGCCTTTTTGATAATCATATTTTAAGGGCATAAGCCCGGATTTGTTAATTTTCTAAATGAAGACAAGCTTACCACGCAAACATTGGGAAACCTTCCATCATTTTATTGACCCTGCCGCGTACATCATTGATTACATATACGTTATCGGCATCCCGGAGAACTTCGTCAATTAGATCTACAATGATGGCCATATCTTTTTCTTTCATTCCGCGTGTCGTGATTGCTGGTGTACCAACTCGCAAACCGGAAGTAAGGAAAGGGGAGCGTGAATCAAACGGAACCATATTTTTATTGATCGTGATATCTGCCAGTACCAAAGCATTCTCAGCTTTTTTACCTGTAAGATCCGGGAATTTAGTTCTTAAATCAATCAGCATCGAATGGTTATCAGTTCCGCCTGAAACGACCTTGTAACCTTTATCCATAAATGCCCTGGCCATTATCTTTGCATTCTTCTGAACGAGCTTCTGATATTCTATATATTCAGGTGCAAGTGCTTCGCCGAAGGCAACTGCTTTTGCAGCAATCACATGTTCAAGCGGACCGCCCTGAACTCCGGGGAAAATCGCCGAGTCAAGTAATGACGACATCATCTTTAACTCACCTTTCTTGGTTCTCAGCCCCCATGGGTTTTCGAAATCTTTACCCAAAAGGATAATTCCGCCACGTGGACCCCGTAAAGTTTTATGCGTTGTTGAAGTAACAATATGAGCATATTTAAGCGGATTATCAAGCAGTCCGGCAGCAATTAATCCTGCAGGATGCGCCATATCTACCATAAAAATCGCTCCGATCTTGTCAGCAAGTTTGCGCATCCGCTGATAATCCCACTCGCGCGAATAGGCCGAAGCGCCGGCAATAATCAGTTTAGGAAGTTCTCTCAAAGCAACCTCTTCCATCATATCATAATCAACAAGACCTGTATCTTCTTTAACCGAATAAGCAACCGGACGGTACAGCAAACCTGATGAATTAACAGGCGAACCGTGCGAAAGATGACCTCCGTGCGACAAATCAAGCCCCATAAAGGTATCGCCTGGTTTTAATACGGTCAGCAACACAGCCATATTGGCCTGTGCTCCCGAATGGGGCTGAACATTAGCATATTCGGCGCCAAAAAGCTTTTTCAGCCTGTCGATTGCAAGTTGTTCCGCTTCGTCAACAAATTGACAACCACCATAATAACGATGCCCCGGATAACCTTCGGCATATTTATTAGTCAGACATGAACCCATTGCTTGCATCACCTCTTCCGAAACAAAGTTTTCCGAGGCAATCAGTTCAATACCATGCAACTGCCGTTGTCTCTCTTTTTCAATAATCTCAAAAATCTGGGTATCCTTCTTCATTATTTTATTTTTTGGATATTAAATGCAAATTTACTGTTTATGATTTGAACATTAACTGCAATTGAATTTTCTTTATTCACGAAAATTTCAACGATTGTTCATATTGTATTACTCTTCCGAAAACCGGACCAATTCTGCCCGATATGCATTAAAAATGGTTGACTTCGAAATTAAACCTACATACTTTCGTTCGTTAACAACAGGAAGGTTCCAGGCTCCGCTGTCATTGAACTTTTTCATTACACTATCCATCTTTTCATCCAGTGCAATAATAGCCGGAGGCATGACCATGAGGTCTTTAACCAGTGTTTTATTGTATCGTTCCTTATTAAACATGAATTGCCTTACATCATCGAGAAGGACAACACCGCAAAAATTTTCTTCACGATCAATAACCGGGAAAATGTTTCGTTTCGATCTGGAAATAATTCGCACCAGTTCGCCAAGCGTACTATCAACTCTTACAGTTAAAAGATCAGTCTCGATTACAGTTTTCAGTTTAAGTAAGGTGAGCACTGCCTTATCCTTATTATGTGTAATTAGTTCCCCGCTTTGAGCAAGACGTATATGATAGATAGAATGTGGTTCAAGTGGCGTTATTGTGAGATAAGCAGTTGCCGCAGTGATCATTAAAGGTATCAGTAATCCGAAACCGCCGGTGATTTCTGCAATAAGAAAGATCGCGGTCATTGGCGAATGCATTACTCCGGCCATCATTCCTGCCATTCCTGCCAAAGCGAAATTACGGGCAGGCACCAGATTACCGTCTAAATTAAGGATCGAAGAAACAAAAAAACCAGCCATTCCGCCTAAAAACAATGTTGGAGCAAAAATTCCTCCACTTCCTCCGGCGCCGGTGGTGGCAGCTGTCGCTACAATTTTAACCAGCATGATCACAAAAATCATTCCGATCAATATAAATTTATCATCTTTAAATCCGACAAAAAGAGAGTTGTTCAGGATATTCGATCCTAAATCAGTGAGTATTTCTTCGATTGATAAATATCCCTCACCCCAAAGTGACGGGAAAAGAAATATAAAAACACCCAGCATCGTTCCGCCAATCAAAACCTTTAAATAAGGATTTTTGATTCTCCGGAACCGACCTTCAACATAAAGGTTACCCCGCGTAAAAAGGAAGGAAAAGAGACCGCAAAAGATTCCTAAAACAATGTACCATGGGATATTGGCAACATTAAATGCTTTATCAATTTGAAATTCAAAATGGTGAGCGCCTCCCATTAAAAAGTAGGCCAGTGAGGCTGCTGTCGAAGCTGAGATCATAAGCGGAAGGAGCGACGCCATGGTCATGTCGAGCATAAGTACCTCTATTGCAAATAGCATACCGGCAAGCGGAGCTTTAAAAATACCGGCTATTGCACCCGCTGCACCGCAACCGATCAGAACCGTCATCGTTCTGTAGCTGAGATTAAATGATCGCGCAATATTCGAACCAATCGACGAACCTGTTAATACAACCGGCGCCTCCGCTCCGACCGATCCGCCAAAACCTATTGTTATAGTACTCGAAATAATGGAGGTAAACATGTTGTGGGCACGCATAACTCCTTTATTTCTGGCGATCGATTCCAGTACTTTGGTAATTCCGTGACCGATATCATCCTTAACAAACCACCTGACATACAAAACAGTAATTAGAATTCCGATTCCGGGATAAGCTAAATACAGGTAATTCTCTGAATAGGAGGTAAAATTCTGAGTTAAAACTTTCCCAAGATAGTGAATCAAATTTTTGAGAATAATCGCAGCAAAACCGCTTAATAACCCAACAACAAAGCTGAGAATCAGCAATACCTCATGTTCGTTAAGGTGTTTCAGACGCCAGGCTCTGATAGACTCGACAAATTTCGCGGATTTTCCCATTGCCTTGCAAAAATAGTTATATTTCATGTTATAGAACAGCTTTCCCTATATTTAGTCTTTTATATTTACTAAATTTGTTGTAATCAAAAACCCAAATGTTATACCAAACTATAGGTGAAATGAAAAGTCTGTTTACTATTTTATTCTTAGGGATTGTACTGTCAATCAATGCTCAGACAAAATCGATCAGGAATTCCCCGTTTTTGACAGAGGCGACGCCCGAAAGTGTGGGAATGTCATCCGAAAGGATTGCCCGGATAGAAACGATGTGTTCCGACGCTGTCGTCAAAGGTGATCTCCCCGGCATTGTTGCCCTTGTAGCGAGGCGAGGTAAAATTGTTTATTATAAAGCATTTGGAAAATCCGATAACCAGAGCGGCCGCAATTTAAAACGCGATGATATTTTTCGGATTGCATCTCAAAGTAAAGCAATCACTTCAACCGCTGTGATGATGCTCTGGGAAGAGGGTAAATTCAAACTCGATGACCCCATTTCAAAATATATCCCCGAGTTTAAGAATCCCCAGGTACTTAAAACATTTCAGTTCAGCGATACGTCTTACACAACCACTCCCGCTTCAGACGAAATCACAATTCGTCAGCTGCTGAGCCATACCTCGGGGCTTGGATACGGAATGATAGATAACGACGAACGGTTCAAAATGATCTATCAGAAAGCCGGTGTGACGGATGCGTTTACGGCAGAGAAAATTACGATTGCCGAAAGCGTTAAAAAACTCGCGAAGTTACCTTTGCATCATAATCCCGGTGAAAAATTCACTTACAGCGAAGGGCTTGATGTATTGGGTTATCTGGTCGAAATCGTATCTGGGATGCCATTTGACCAATACCTGAGAAAACACATCTTCGATCCGCTTGGTATGAACGATACATGGTTCTACCTTCCAACCGATAAGGCCGGTCGTCTGGTTTCTGTTCAGCAAAGAAATGAAAAAGGTGAATGGACACGTTATTCCTCCACTTTTTACGATCCCGATTACCCAATTAAAGGGGCAAAAAGTTACTTCTCCGGGGGCGGAGGTTTATCAAGCACAGCTAAGGATTACGCTACATTTTTGCAAATGTACCTAAACGGAGGAGAATTGAACGGGGTTAGAATCCTTTCCCGCACGACTGTCGACGCGATATTAAGTAACCAGACCGGAAATCTCTTTGGCGGACCTGAGAAATTTTTCGGACTTGCTTTTTCAGTTCTCTCTCCAGTTGGCGAAGAAAAGGGTGGCCAGGGCAGTACCGGAACTTTTGAATGGGGTGGATATTTCAATACACAGTATTTTGCCGATCCAAAAGAAAAGGTCATCGGGATATTGATGAAGCAAACTCAGGGAGATGTAAACGATAATACAGGCTGGAAGTTCCGTCAACTGGTTGGGCAATCAATCGATGATTGATTTTAAGATTCATACATCTTCAAAAAACTAAAACAATATAAAATGAAAACAGATACATTGATTACGACAAGTACCTCACTCGAAGGCTATAAGATTGTTAAGCAATTGGGGCTTCATGCCCGTGAACTTGGAGCAAATGCTATTATCAATATGCGTTACGATGCAAAATGTGATGAGCGGACTTACTGAAGTTTTGAACAACGAATAAAACATACGCTCATATAAATAGTTGATACCTATCAAAAAAGCCAGTACAAATAAATGTACTGGCTTTTTTCTTTCCAACCACTAAAGATGTATTGTACTATTTTCTTTATTGTGGTCCCCATACCGTAAAAATAATATTTTAGTGACATAATTAAATCAGTCTATTGAATAATATAATTACTTTTGATGAACCTTTAAAATATATCCGATGATACTACTTTGCACTCAAACAGATTCTTCATGGTTTACCGGATTAATCCAGTATTTCATTGCCCCATTTATAGTCGCAGCCTTAGCTTATTACTTATTTGGATTAAGAGATGAATACAAAAGGCGTAAAAAATACAGCATTCTTGGTGCCGAATTACTTTCAACATTAATTGAAGAAGTCAATACAGGGAAAAATATCATTGAACAGACACTCAACCCTGAAAGTGAAATTTTACCAAATCCATTACCTAGAAAAAGTTGGAACGGTATAAGTACAATTCAAGATGAAATCTTATTAAGGATTTTCGAAGTATCAAATGGAATATCTGAAATTGGCTTCCCTGCAAAAGAAATTAGGATTCACACTAAAAATTATTTTGAACACATTGTTACAAATTGGGATGCAGTAAGTATGACTGCGGTAAAAGGTCAAGATTTTAAAAGAATCGCTTATACTATGTCTAGCTTTTATGAAGCAACCAACAATGTTTTACTGATGTTAAAACACGTGAAGGATTTATTAGAAAAGAACGCAAAGAAAACTTTTCCTAAATAAAATAACGTACCAATGGAAAATACTAAACAAATGGGAAAGCCAAAGAAATTTAACTTGCTTGAATGGACTACGATTATTTATGCCTTCTTAACCTTTTTAGGTTATTCTTATATTGATTCTTATTACAACAATTGGGGTATTCATATTTATTCCTTTTTAGAGGCAAGTGAAATACTACTTATATTCCTTAATAATCTTAACTCACTACTATTAACTATTGGCTCATTGGGTTTTGTGGTTTTATGCGTCTTTTATCTTACATCATCAAAAAATGAAGCAAATAGAGAGCAAATAAAATCAAATGTAAATAAAATGCCCATGATTATAGTATACATAATAGTCATTGCAATTCCAGTTGTTTTTGGTTTACTGATGACGTTACTAACAAATGCATTTAGTTCTTATGTAGTTACTTCATTAGTATTAATTTTAACTTTTTATGTAGTTGCAAATAATAAATTGGATATCAATGTGAAGTATCTAACATTGCCATATAATAAACGAGTACATCAAATCTTTCTTTTAATAGTATGTCTTTTAATTTCAAATATTATTTTTGCAAATTACCATTATAAATCTGTAATTAATAAGCAGTCCCGAACTTTATTCTCATTTACAAATGAATCTGTTCCTTATAAATCAAACGACAGCTTACTCTTTATTGGTGCAACCTCAAAGTATATATTCATAAGGAACACTAAAGACAGTACAAATCTTATATTTGATAAGAGTGGTATTATAAACCTTTCTTTGACTGAAAAGCATAGCACTAATAAATAAGCAATTTCCCTTACTTAATTTTAAATACTACATTATCAGGTACTTAATTTTAAACTGTGGATGCTTAGATAAATCTATTTGGGTAATTCTTGAATATTATTGAAGTTGTTTATGGTGGTAATATTTTGAATAATGGTATAATTTGGTTTTTCAATCCTTTTGTTCTTCCGATTTTCAAAACGATGCTTAATATACTCTTTGCATAGTAAACCCACCAAAGGGAAAACCACCGCAACCGCAAAATATATCAATACGTTTAAAAGCATTAAATCAATTTTTACATTATTATCAAAGGTAAATAGAGTACCAATTAAAGTCAGGTATTTTATACCTATTCTTTGGTATTACTCACATCTCCACTGAATAATTTAAGAACTCATACCACAAAGATATAGAGGTAAAAGTTAATAAGCAAAACCAATACTATTGTAATATTTGCGTAATATATCCTGAATCAGATAATTAGTTCTTGCAAAATAGTTATCCACTTGTTTAGGAACATAATTAGCAACAAAAAAACACTCACCAATTAAGGCAAGGGCTTAAGTTCTTGCTTACGGAACTGCTGTTGAAGTCGTTGAAATTTATAAGTAAATTTGTCCGCGATCCATCGGGATAGACGATTAAAAGAAAAAGCCCTGCGGATATTTTCCACAGGGCTTTTCCTAATGCATATCTTGCCGCTTATTTCCTTTGAGTAATCCCGGCAATATTATTATTCACTATTTCAGACCATTTTTCGGCCAATTGAAGTTCGCCATTAAGGAATAAGTTGTCGCGATTCGTATTGTAAAACTCAAGTTCAATGTCCGATTCTTTGGGATCGCGCAATATCAAAACCAATGTAATTTTATCAGTTACGTTATGACTGCTTTCTTTGGTGGTAACGATTCTGTTGGAATTAGCGACTCTGCTTTTTTGTATTTCGGATAAATCAATTGCCTCGCTTATCCCATTTCCTGCCGTTTTTCTAATGAAAAACAGTTTGTGAGCCACTTTATCTATGCCGATCAATGTATTGTTCCAGCGATCGTGTTCCGAAATTTTGCTATTGTTTTTTTCAGCGAGATCAAAAAGCGTTTGCACAAACTGTTGTTTCTTTTTTTTCCTGCTACTGTTTACCAATACAATAGCCAAAATGCAGACGACCAGGAATATTAATCCGATTATTGTTTCTAAATTCATTTTCTTATTTTTTACTGTAAAACATGATATACCACAAGACACAACAATAAATTGGAAGTTAAGTCTCGCAATAAATTAATTGAAAAGGTCCTGCTTTCTACGGCAAGACAATAGAATTATAATAAACGGATTACCAAAAATAGTGGAAGGGGAAAATAATATCGGCAGGTTGAAGCCTGACTACAATATTTTCAGCAAAGAAAACATATTCAGACCAGTTATTTATCAGGTACGACTCTGCCGCTTTCCGTTGAGCCAAATAGTCGTTGGGGTAATTTTTAAACGAAAAAATGGGAAGGTTCTTAAACCCATTGACAACATTCTCGGGTTTGGTGGTTTGAGTGAATAAGTAGGCACCGTCTATGGGTGAATAGCCATTCTCTTGTGTCGATCGATTATTCTGAAAAGAAATTTCGGGCAATAAAATTCTGGTATTGCATATGCTTACTATAAAGCAACACAATACTAAAATCTGAAATAGAACAATTATTTTGCCAACCTTCTTCATACTCGCAAAGATACAATGTTTTATCTGAATTTTAAAAGCAGCCCAATTCAGCCAGTGATTCAGCGTAAACAATTTTTTGATGTTGTCTTCAATATCCAATTGACCAAATTCATTGTTCATGATAGTAAGAATTTATCTCGAATTTCAGCATTTCAAATTGACACGTAACTAAAAAGCTTGTAAAATATAGATATCCAATGATTTCAAAGAACTGTTCTAATTATTTCGTGGGCACTTATGGTAAAATGTATTAAATTAAGAAATAAAAATATTACATCAAAATTTCATCCGTAATATCCTGACAGCATTCAGTATGGCCAACAAAGTAACTCCAACATCAGCAAATACAGCCTCCCAGAGTGTGGCAATTCCTCCTGCACCCAATATTAACACAATGATTTTTACGGCAAATACCAAAGTAATATTTTGTATCACAACCTGCTTTGTAGCTTTGCCGATTTTGATGGCGGTAACAATTTTCGATGGTTGGTCAGTTTGAATTATTACATCTGCTGTTTCGATAGCAGCATCGCAACCCATTGCTCCCATTGCGATACCGACATCGCTTAAAGCTAAAACGGGTGCATCGTTGATTCCGTCACCAACAAAGGCAATTATCTTTGTTTTGTATCGTTTCAGTTCTTCCACTTTTTGCACTTTGTCCTCGGGAAGCAGATTGCCATATGCAACATCAATACCCACCTGTTGCGCTATTTTTTGCGTAATGGAATCTTTGTCGCCACTAAGCATCATAGTTTGTTGAACACCAATCTTGTGCATATCCAGTATGGCTTTCCGTGCATGTTCTTTTACTTCGTCCGAGATGGTAATGTAACCTACATAGCGATTGTTGATAGCCGCAACGACAATGCTTTCTATATTACTATCAATAGCTGTGTCGTATGCAATATTGTATTTGCGCAATAGTTTTGTATTGCCTGCCAATACTTCATTTCCGTTGATTTGACCTTTTAAACCATGTCCCGATATTTCTTTAACGTCGGTAGCAGTATAGGTTTGTTTGTCACCTTTCTCGTACTCGGCAATAGCCTTGGCGATGGGGTGTGTTGAGCTGCTTTCCAAAGCGGCTATTATTCGTATAAACTCTGCTTTGTCGTATTCTTTGGTAATAATTTCTTGAACCTTAAAAACGCCTTGGGTAAGTGTTCCCGTTTTGTCCATGACAACAGTATTTACCTGTGCCATCACATCCAAAAAATTGGAACCTTTAAACAGGATACCGTTATGTGATGCAGCTCCGATTCCACCAAAATAACCTAAAGGAATGGATATTACCAAAGCACAGGGGCAGGAAATAACTAGGAAAACCAAGGCTCTGTACAGCCAATCATAAAAAACATAATCAGATACCACCAAGTAAGGGATTGTAACCAATGCCACGGCAAGACCGAAAACAATGGGGGTATAAATTTTGGCAAATTTCCGTATCGCCAATTCGGTTTTTGCTTTACGGGTAGTGGCATTTTGCACCATGTCCAGTATTTTTGACAAGGAACTGTCTTCAAACCGATTGCTGACTCTTAGTTCTGTAACTTTATCCAGATTAAGCATTCCCGCCAAAATCGTTTCTCCTTTGTAAATGGTTTGTGGTTTGCTTTCACCCGTTAGAGCAGATGTATTGAAACTGCTACCGACAGACAAAAGTTTTCCATCCAACGGAACTTTCTCTCCGGCTTTTACTTGTATGGTTTCACCTATTTCAACCGTTTCGGGATTTACTGTTTCGTAGCTATTATTCCTTAGTACAGTTGCCGTTGAAGGTCTAATGTTGAGTAAGGATTTAATACCGCGCTTTGCCTTGTTAACAGCGGCATTCTGAAATAGTTCTCCCACAGCATAAAACAGCATTACAGCTACTCCTTCAGGAAATTCCCCGATAATAAAAGCTCCGATAGTTGCAATGACCATCAGCGTGTATTCGGTGAAAAACTCCTTTCTCAGCAGAGCTTTCCATCCTTCTTTTACAACAGGAAGGCCCACTGCAAGGTATGCCAAAACGTACCATATTAACCTTATACGTTGATTATCAAACCAAGCTACATCTGTTGCAGATGCGATGATTCCAACGGCTAACATCACGAATGAAATAGCCGGAGGGATATATATCTTTACTTGTGAAGAACTTCGTTTATCTATATCATCCGTAGTGCTTGTCGCGCAGCTACAGTTATTACAATTACTCATATGTCTGAAATTTTAAAGATGCGGGTAAGCAGAAACATAAGCCCAGGATAATGCCTGCCACAATACATGCTCCGGCAATCCGTTTTTTGTTCTTAGGCTTACTGTTTTCTGATGACTTCCGTATTTTGAAACTTATTCTTCTTCACTACCCGACAACATCGAAGCGATGTAAAATGCACCTGATGTTACAATTTTTGCATCGTCGTCCAAATTCGAAACAGGGATAATTTGAGTATATCCCAATTCTGTCACACCAGTAATTACTTCCAAGCGCTCAAAGTTGTATGTTTTTTCATTTGTTTCGTTTTCTAACAGAAAGATGTATTTTTTACCTTCAATGCTTACAATCGCTTCATCAGGAACAGCATCTGTTTTTTGTTCTCCTATATTGATTAACGCACTGGCATACATTCCTTCAAAAAGATTCAATCCTTTTTTGTCCTTAATATTTACGTGGACAATTACGGCTTTTGTATCGTCTTGAAATGATTTATTGATTTGGTAAATCAATCCTTTTAACGACGTTCCCTCTTGGTTGGTAAGGTTAATATCCACCTCTTGCCCTATTTTGATTTTATTAATATCTTTTTCAAAAATATTTAACTTGCAATGGATTTGCGAGTTATCGCTTATGCTCATCAACGGGTTTTGAATATCAACATAACTGCCAATACTGATATTAATTTTATTGACATTACCGGATATGGGTGATTTAATGGGTATTTGCGTAACCATACTTCCGGCTGAAACCTGTTCCGGCTGAATGGATAACTGGCGCAACTGTTGTTCTAAACCTGCTGACTGGGCTTTTAAAATTTCAAAATTGGCTGCAGCTTGTTGTCGTACTTTTTCAACACCGGCACCCTGTTCGGACAGCTCTTTTTGTCTGTGATATTCTTGTTCGGCAATAAGTGCTTCTTTTTTTGTTGTCAGGTACTTCTTCTGTAATTCCACTATTTCCGTATTTTCAAGGAATGCGACAATTTGACCACTTTTTACATATTTCCCTTCAATCACAAGAATTTGTTTGATAATTCCCCCAACCAATGAGTTAACATTTGCCTTCTTTTGGGGTTCCAACGCCATTTCACCATTTGCCCGGACGATACTGCTCAAATTTCTTTTTTCAACCGTACCGATTTGTATGTTTACAGCTTTCATCTGTTTGTCGCTGAGCGAAATTCCTTTATGCTCCTGTTCGATTTCCACCTCACTGCTATTGTTTTTCGTCTTTTTATTTTGTCCGCATGCAACAAGCAGGAATAAAGACAAAACCATGATTGATATATTGATTGTTTTCATTGCTTTTGTTTATTACCTTGTAAATAATTCAGATTGATAATTGTTTGATTGTATTTGTTTATAACATTTCTATATTGCAGGTGTATTTCTACAACGGTCTTCAAATTTTGGATGTATTCCACATAACCTATCTCACCTTTTTCGTATGATAATTGCGAGATTCTTTTCATTTCCTCGGCTTGATTATTTCCCGTATTGATGTAGTAATCCAAATTCTTTTTTGCATTGCTATATTCGTTCAAATATGATTCAAATTCTTTTTGTAGAGATTGTATCGTACTTTGGTATTGGATTTGGGCTATTTCAATGTGTTTATTGGCAGCTCTGATGTTTGCCCTTTGTTCGCCAAAAAATAAGGGTATGCTCATACCAACTTCAAATCCCATAAAATTGCCACCTGTAAACCGCTCTCTATTAATGTCGTATGGGTTAAATCCACTTATCAGCAGTTGATTTCTCAAAGAGAAGTCGAAACTGGGGAGAAATTGATTTTTTTGTAAGGTGGCGTTTTTTGCACTAACCTCCTGCTTGCCTTCATAAATCATTGCGATGGGCGATTGTACGGCATTAAATTCGGCATATTGGAATGTAGGCAGCACGGTTGATAAATTGTTTTCTTTCGGCTTAATTATTTGATCCGTATTCATCCACTGCTGTAAAACCAAGCGAATGTTTTCAACATTTTTTTCAGCTTTCTGCAACTCAATTTTATTTTCGTTGTATAGCCGTTCAGCATTCATTTGTTCCAAACGGTTGCTTTCTCCTGATTTCAATTTGGTTGTTGCCAAAAACAGGAACTTAGAATAAATGCTGTCTTGCTCTAAAAATATATTGACGACTTGGTTGGCATACAAGAGTTGATAGTAGGCACTTGTCACCTCCTTTACCAATTCGTTTTTTGAAAGTTCAAAATACTTTTGCTCCAAATTTGTCTCTGCTTTCAACAGACTATGACGCGTGGTATATACCGTCGGGAAATCAAAACTTTGACTGATGGAAAGGCTATTGTCAGGACTGCCACCCGATGTTGGGTCTTGCACTATTGACAAAGTTGTTTTACTTATGTTGAAAGCCGTACCTTGTAAGTCTTTGGCTCTTTCAACCGATATTTTACCTGATTGTAAGGTCAGATTATTATCTAATGCCAATTGAATACATTCTTCCAACGATTTGACACTGTTTTGAGCAAATAGATTGTTGAAAAAGCCCATGAGCAGTGCAGCTAAAACTATAAACTTATATTTTTTCATCTGATATTTTTCTTGAGTTGAATACTTTATACAAAGAGGGCAATACAAACAAGGTAAGCAAGGTCGCAGTAAGCAACCCTCCGATTACGACAGTTGCCAATGGACGTTGAACTTCTGCTCCGGCACTTGTAGATAAAGCCATTGGCAAAAAACCTAATGAAGCGACAAGCGCAGTTATTATGACCGGACGCAGCCTCGTCAAAGTTCCTTGAACAATCCGCACTTTTGTATCCCTAATGCCATCTTTTTCCAGTTGGTTGAATTGCGCTATCAGTACAATGCCATTCAAGACAGCTACTCCAAATAGGGCGATAAATCCGACTCCTGCGGATATACTGAACGGCATATCCCTTAGCCACAACGCCCAAATGCCTCCTATACCTGCAAGAGGGATGGCCGAAAAGACGAATAATGATTGTTTGATGTTTTTCAATGTTACGTACAGTAGAAACAGAATTAAAAGTAATGCCAGCGGAACGGCAACGGCTAACCGAGTTTTTGCTTCTTCCAAATTTTTGAACTGTCCGCCGTAGGTATAGTAGTAACCTGGTGGAAGTTTCAATTCCTTTTCCAATAGAGTTTGAATTTCATATACTGTACTTTGAACATCTCTGCCCCGGACGTTAAAGCCTGTATAAATCCGGCGTTGTCCGTCTTCGTGACTTACCTGGGCAGGTGCATCTTTAAATTTTACTTCCGCCACTTGACTCAAAGGCACGGTTCCTCCCGATGCTAAGGGCAAATAGAGGTTTTCTATGGTGTTTATGTTATTTCTCAAATCTTCTTGCAAGCGAAGAACAACATCGAACCGTTTATCTTCTTCAAATACTACTCCGGCTTGACTTCCTGCCAATGCTGTTTTAAGTATCATGTTGGCGTCTTTTATGGAAATTCCGTATTTAGCCACTTGGTCTCGATTATAAATAACTTGTATCTGTGGCAAACCTGATACTTTTTCCACAAATGGTTCCGATACGCCATTTACGTGTTTTATAAGAGATGCTACCTTATTAGCAGAAGCCGAGAGTACTTCAAGGTCATTGCCATAGATTTTAATGGCAACATCCTGTCGGATTCCTGTTATCAACTCATTGAAACGCATTTGCATCGGTTGGGTCATTTCCAAATGTATGCCCGGAATAATGCTTATTGCTTCTTCCATCTTTTCCATCAATTCTTCTTTCGTTTTGGCTGATGTCCATTCTTTTTTAGGTATTAACGAAATCATCATATCTCCACGTTCAATAGGCATCGGGTCAGTAGGTATTTCGGAACTACCAATACGGGTAACCACCTGTTTTACTTCGGGAAAATTTTCTTTCAGAATTTTTTCAGCTTGTGTGAAACTTTTTATGACTTGTGTGAGGGAAGTACCTTGAGCCATGCTTATTTCTCCTGTAAAATCACCTTCTTCGAGTGTGGGGATAAACTCTCCTCCCATGCGACTGAATGTAAACAGGCTAAAAGCAAATAACACAACCATTGTTGCTATTATCGTTTTACTCCTATTTAGGCTTTTGAGGATAAGCGGTTTGTACAGACTTTGCAGCTTGTCTATAATTTTGTCAGATATGTTCCTTTTATGCTCTGTTTTTTTACTTAAAAACAAAGCGCTTATCATTGGCACATAGGTTAATGACAGGATGAAGGCTCCAAGGATGGCAAAAAATACGGTTTGTGCCATCGGCTTAAACATTTTTCCTTCAATGCCAACCAAGGTGAACAATGGAAGATAGACTATCAAGATAATGATTTCACCGAAAGCTGCACTATTCCTGATTTTAGACGCAGATTCAAAGACTTCACGATCCATTTGTGCTTTTGTCAGCAAGTTTGTGCCATAAAAACCTTCACCCTTACTTAGTCGATGGCATATTGCTTCAACAATGATGACCGCTCCATCAACAATTAATCCGAAATCAATTGCTCCCAAACTCATCAAATTTCCACTGACACCAAACATGTTCATCATGGATACGGCAAAAAGCATGGATAGAGGGATTACCGAGGCAACGATTAAACCTGCTCTGAAATTACCAAGCATCAGGACCAATATAAATACCACAATCAGCCCACCTTCCAACAGATTCCGTTCCACGGTATTCATCGTTCGGTTCACAAGTTCGGTTCTGTCAATAAACGGTTCAATAACAACACCTTCTGGAAAACTTTTTTGTACCTGTGCCATGCGCTCTTTCACATTTTTAATTACTTGCTGAAAGTTCTCACCTTTGAGCATGAGCGTGATACCTGATACGACCTCGCCTTCACCGTTTCGTGTTACAGCTCCGTATCTTGTGGCACCTCCGTATTGAACAATCGCTACATCACGTATGAGGATTGGACTGCCATTGATGGTCTTAATTGGTATTTTCCCCATATCGTCCAATGTTCTGACAAGGCCAATACCACGGATGAAGTATTGACTGCTGTATTGTTCAATATAACTTCCTCCGGTATTTTCATTGTTATTTTCAAGTGCCGTAAAGATCTCGGGTATGGTAATGCCGATCGCATTCAGCTTGTCTGCATTGATTGCTATTTCATATTGCTTTACAATACCACCCCATCCTGCGACTTCTGCAACCCCCACCGTTCCGGCTAACTGCTTTTTGACAACCCAATCTTGCAATGTCCGCAAATCCGATAGGCTGTATTTGTCTTCGTATCCCTTAGTAGGATGAATGACGTAGTGGTATATTTCGCCCAATCCGGTAGTGATGGGGGCAAGACTGGTTGTTCCCAACCCTTTAGGAATTTTCTCTTCCGCTTCTTTTAATTGTTGACTTATTTGCTGGCGTGCCCAATAAATGTCAGCATTGTCTTCAAATACAATGGTTATTACTGAAAGTCCACTTCTGCTGATGCTTCTCCGTTCTATTACACGTGGAATATTGGCAAGGGATAATTCTATGGGACTTGTGATGAATTGCTCTACTTCTTGCGCTCCCAATGAAGGGGCAGGGGTAATAACTTGCACCTGATTATTGGTAATATCAGGGGTTGCATCGAATGGTAACTGCGTTAGAGAGTAGACACCCCAAATAACTAATGCAATGGTGAATACACCAATAACCATCTTGTTCTCAATAGAGAATTTGATTAGTTTTTGAAACATATTTTCATGAATTAAATAAATAACAAATTTGATATGGGTACATTTAATAATGTACTGAACAAATAGCTATGTATTTAACTGGGGGGGACGCCAAATACTTGAGAATGACTGTGGAATAAAACTATTGACGTAAATGTGAAGAATATTGGAGAACGGTAATACCATCGTATTATCATTTATACTTTTTACGATGATGAGATTGGGACAGTGCGAGCAATAACAAAATGAAGAACAAGCGAAACCATTGTCAGCATTCATTTGATGATTATCAACAGAAAAGTAAAATTCGGTATTGGCTTTGCCATCAGGATTTACTACTAATTCACTACAGTGGCATGGCGCCACCGAAAGAAATAATAGATAAAAACTCATTACAAATGCGAAATACTTCATAACTTAATCCTATTGATGTTGCAAAGATAAAACTTTAATCGTGCAACTTGGTTGCAATTTTCGGACACCTTTCACAACAGCCTTTTACGACGAGGTTTACACTTTCAACTGCAAATTCTTCTGGTAATTCTATTTCGGGTATTGAGATATTTTTTAAACAAAATGTTTTTTTACAGTAGTTGCAGTAAAAATGTACATGTAAGTCGTTTAAAGAACAGTTACAATCTTCGCTGCAAACAGAATACTTAATAGAACCGGAACCGTCGTCAATACTATGAATTAAACGATGGTCGTGAAATAACCGGATGGTTCTTGACAGTGTCGATTTATCAACACTTACTAATTCTGTTTCCAAATCGGCTAAACTGAATGTCTGAGTAAAATTCAGCATTATTTTTAGGACCAATACCCTAATAGCTGTGAGTTTTATGTCTTTATTTTCTAAGAGTTTCGCGTAATTTTCATTCATGTTTGTATAATTAAAAGTGTGGCACTTACAATGCTCTATCGCAAAGTACTGCCATACCCTGCGAGCTCACCTCCATACTTTTGTATAGCATAAACAAGCGCATAAAGTCTCGTTTCATTTAAAAATTGCCAGTTTTCGCGATGAGACGCTCAATGAATGTTATGCTATATTTTAAACGACATCAAGCCGTTTTTTTTGTATTATTTTTATTTAGTACAAAGGAAAGCATTCTGTCCCTATTTTTTTAGTCATGTTTGATACATGCCTGATCAAACATTTCACATAACACAGTTAGGAAAAGCATGAGGTTCACTCCAAAAAATGAGAATAAAAAAAACCGACGCGACCGGGGAATCTCGCGGGCGTCGGCTTTTTTTATTCTCACAACTGATTAAAAAATCAATCGTTATTTCTTTTTTAATTCCCGTTTAGCGACACCTTCAAAAGTCATCTTAACGGGTTTTATAAAGCCTGCTTCATCGAAATACATTCGATCCATGCAGGTCTCACGATGATTGCCATCGGTTGTATTTAATGGGCGGCGATGATAAACGATATAAAACTCATCGGCTCCCGGAATCTGAATCACTGAATGGTGTCCTGCTCCTGTAGCTATTTTAGGATCTTGTTTCAGTATTTTGTCAACCCGTTTAAAAGGTCCTGTTGGACTATCGCCAATGGCATAAGCCACACTATAATCGGGACCTGTCCACCCTCCTTCCGACCACATCAGGTAATATTTGCCGTTGCGCTTAATTACAAACGGACCTTCAACATAATTTTGAGGAGTGATCTCCTTATAAGTCTCCCCGTCAGCAAACGGCACAACAGAGAGCAAATCCTTACTTAACCGTGCAACATTACAATGTTTCCATCCCCCATAATAAAGGTAAAACTCACCATCAGTATCCCGAAAAATAAACTGATCGATTGGTTGAGCCCCGTTATAAAACTTTCCAACCAAAGGCTTTCCCAATGCATCAACAAAAGGTCCCTGTGGCTGATCGCTCACAGCAACTCCAATTCCCCCTGTCTCCTTGTCACTTTGAATATCGTTGGCCGAAAAGAAAAGGTAATACTTATTGTTGGCATTGATAATCGAAGGCGCCCAAAGTGAATAGGATGCCCATTTGACATCTTTGATATCGAGCACATGAGGATGTTTATCCCAGTGAATTAAATCCTTAGAAGAGAATGCATTAAAGAAGGTCTGCTTGAGATACTGCTGGTTGATTGTATTCTTTTGTGCCTTTATCTGTTCCTCGCTAAACTTTTCCGATCGGTCAGGCTGTCCGTAATCATCAGAATAAGTGGGATATATCCAATATTGATCGCCAAATATAATTCCCTCGGGATCGGCATACCAACCCGGGAAAAGAGGATTTCCTGAACTTTTTTTTAGAGCAGAATTCTCACTTTTCTGAGAAAAGGCAGGATAGAAAAGCGTAAAAAGGATAAATAAACAGGTAATTTTTTTCGTGAGCATAATTCTTTAATGTGAGTTTTATTTTCAAACGTAAGGTCCGGATCTAAGCTTATTGTCAGGATTTTGTATTTCTACGATCCGAATTATTGGCCATAAACCCGTTATTGATTATGCAAAATTAACACAAATCCAATAATGTTGGCAACATAGTTTCGATCAAATTACCGGCTCTATGACGTTTGGTATGGGTAATTGGGTTTTGTAATGATTGCTACACCCTGCTGGCTATTAGTGACTGACGACTGACAGACTCGCTTACTCAAGAAATCAGGAGTTATCTTAATCTTTAAAGGATTAGGGTCAAATAGTTAGCACTATCATGCCAACTGCAAGTTGCCAAATGCCAGCTGCTCATTTTGCAAAATTTACCCACACGATCCATCATAGAGCCAAATGACCTGATAAATTTTCGCAATAGTCGAATTGAACAAAATCTAAATTCATCTGTTTTTCTTACCTGAAAACACAAAATCATTCATTATCTTTGAAAGATACCATTCAGATTTTATAACAACGCTGGATGCCTGAACTTTAATTTTATTACTATGAATGCTAATCCGCTCTTTTTCACCAAAACACTCACTTTAAATGAGGGCAAACCGGAAGAAAAAAGGAGAGAGATTCTCGATTATTTTCATAAAACCTTTGATCTTGACGAACAGCTTTTTGAAGCTTTCGCAGATCAGTCGGCAATGTATCGTAAAGCTGACCCATTACGACACCCATTGATTTTCTATTATGGACATACGGCAACCTTCTATATCAATAAATTAATAATCAGCAAAATACTCAATGACAGAATCAATCCGCGATTTGAATCAATGTTCGCCATCGGAGTTGACGAAATGTCATGGGATGATCTGAATACAAGCCACTATGCCTGGCCAACTGTTGAAGAGGTGACGGAATACCGGCACAAGGTGAGGCAAACGATCGGTGAATTAATTAAAACATTGCCTTTGAATCTGCCAATTGGCTGGGAAAATCCATTCTGGATCATTATGATGGGCATAGAACATGAAAGGATTCATATCGAAACCTCTTCGGTACTGATACGTCAGGTCCCTTTACAATATTTAAAACCGATTTCCACATGGAATCTTTGTTCAGAAACAGCGCCTGCACCAGATAATTCATTGATTCTCGTCGAAGGCAAAAAAATCACAATCGGGAAATCACTCAAAGACCGGCTTTACGGATGGGATAATGAATACGGAATTCATGCCACAGATGTGCAATCTTTTAAAGCGTCTAAATTCCTTTGTTCAAATGGCGAATTTCTGCAATTTGTGGAAGCCGGAGGTTATCAGAATGTGAACTTCTGGACAGAAGAAGGTTGGAATTGGAAGACTTACAAAGAGGCTCAGCATCCGCTTTTTTGGAAAAAGGAAGGGAGAGACTGGAAATTGCGACTGGTTTTCAATGAAATAGAAATGCCATGGAACTGGCCGGTAGAAATCAATTTTCTCGAAGCCAAAGCTTTTTGTAACTGGAAATCTGAGGTGATGGGATTACCAATACGATTACCTTCAGAGGATGAATGGTTTGTACTCTATAAGAATGCCAATATCCCCGATCAGCCGGATTGGGAGAGCGCTCTTGGAAATATTAATATGGAACACTTTCAAAGTCCCTGCCCTGTCGACAAATTCCGGTTCAATGATTTTTACGATCTTATCGGGAATGTTTGGCAATGGACCGAAACTCCTATCAATGGATTTGAAGGGTTCAAGATTCACCCGATCTATGACGATTTCTCAACACCAACCTTCGACACCAAGCATAATCTGATAAAAGGCGGGTCATGGATATCAACCGGAAACGAAGCAATCGGGAATGCGCGCTATGCTTTTCGTCGCCATTTTTATCAGCACGCCGGTTTCCGTTATGTGGAGTCTGCCAACGAAGTGGTAATTCCAACCGATATTTACGAAACCGATCCTGAGGTGATTCGCACCTGTGAAGCTCAATATGGACCTGATTTTCTGGGAATTAAAAACTATTATAAGCAAATTGCCGAAATCGCAATTCAATATGCCGGTAAAAATAAAAAGCGGGCGCTTGATGTAGGTTGCAGGACCGGACGAACAACATGGGAACTCGCCAAAGGTTTTGATTCGGTCACCGGACTCGACTTCACAGCCCGTACAATCAGGGTTGCCGTACAATTACAGGAAAACGGAAGTTTTAATTATGTCTTCCCCGAAGAAGGTGAACTCCTCTCCTATCATCAATTGAATATTAACAAATTAGGATTCGATCAACTGGTGAATAAAGTTACTTTTATGCAGTCGGATGCCTCGAATATGAAATCCATATTTGTTGGATACGACCTCGTACTGATCAACGATATTCTCGATCAAATGTACAATCCGCGGCATTTCCTTACCGGCGTTCATAAGCGAATTAATCAGGGAGGAAGACTCATTGTTGCAACAGGTTACGACTGGAGTGAGGAGTGTACGATCCGTGAAAACTGGGTCGGAGGTCATCGTGATGCAGGAGAACAAATCTGGGGAACCGACGATCTTGAGATGCTACTCAAAGAAAAGTTCACGAAAATTGACGGTCCGATTATTGTACCATCAGTGAAGAGAATCAATAAAAGGAAGTTCTCATTTAACAACCTCGAAGTAACAATTTGGGAGAAAAAATAAGGAATACTATAATTTTGACGCTATTTCAAATACTGCAGGTAATATAAGGACCAGATGATATTGTTGGGGGAATTTTTTATTCGATTATAGCTCATTTACAATTTGTAACTTTAGTCCAAATATAAAATGGGTGTACGATAAAATCGTAGGATGACATCTTTAAAAACTAATTTTCAGAAGCTCTCCGCCTTAATTCCTGGTGTCACAGTTAAAGTCACAACTTATTTTACTATATATACTTAATAAACAGCATATTACATAGATATTTTAATAAATAAAGTCACAGTTAAAGTCACAATAAAGTCACGGGAAATCTGCTTATTTTGTGATCCCGCATGTGCGGGATGACAAATATCCTTGTAACTCATATGATTATCAGCAATTATCTTGTGACTTTAAATTACATACGGGAGCCTGTTTTATTTTCACAAATTGTTCAACCAGCCACCCCCAAATCCTGAAGGAATTAAACGTATGTAGCTCCGGGTGCAAAACCTACTCTTTATACACAAATCATGATTTGCTTTCATCTGCGAATAATTTATTTTTAAAGGTCATATAGCCTGCTCCGATCCATCGGAGGAATCCCTGGTTTAATACGTGTTTCTTTTAAATTAGTGGATATACAAAGAGAATAAACATCAAATTATTGGATCAACCCGAAT
>JAATGF010000102.1 GCA_015654795.1 Bacteroidales bacterium | reverse complement strand
TCATTGGCTTCGCCGTCATTAAAAGGTCATTAAAAAGGTCATTAGGCTTCGCCGTCATTAAAAATTACAGACTCGATATGAACCAAACATGGACCAAACAAGAATCAAACATAGAGCAGGAAAATGGGATGATGGGGCGCGAGGGCGATAAGGTGAGGGGGAGAAGGAGAGGGGTGACGGAGTGGGAAGACGAGTCAATGGATTCCACAATTATTTTTTGCAAAGAGTCTTTAATAAACGAGGTGTGGACCAAACAAGAACCAAACATGGAGCAAACCCATCCTGACTATTTATTTCAATTATGATGGACATTTATTAAAGTGCACTGTATTTCGAAAGTCCACAGATCCCGTATTGGCAAAAAACGATATTAATTTGTTTCCATTTACTTACATCAGGATTTTGTCTGAAATTCTGTGCCGCGAAACCTTAATTTCATAAATAATCTTGTTTTATACTCCTTTTGTTATACTTTTGTCCCGGCGTTCATAACAATTTTAGGAATAGGATACCCCGTAAAACGGGTTTAATAGGGAATCACGTGTAAATCGTGAGCTGTCGCGCAACTGTAAAGTCCACCAACAGTTTTGTAACTTATTGCCACTGCTCTGATACCAATCGGAATGGGAAGGCGTTACAAAACGGACGAGCCAGGAGACCTGTCTTAATTCATGAACGACAATTGCTTTCGCGGTATAGAGCAATGGTCAGGAGCGAAAAAGATTGTTCTTCTCTTTGTTTTTTTCGCGCGCCTTTCTGTTTTTCATCCCGCTTAAGCATATCAAAATTTAATGTCAAACCATTTAAATGTTGACTTATGCTTACACACAACCTTGGCTTTCCGCGTATTGGGGCCAACCGCGAATTAAAAAAAGCTTGTGAAGCTTACTGGGCTGGGAAAATTTCGCTCAGTCAACTGGAAGAAACCGGAAAAACCGAACGCCGTAAGAACTGGCAAATCCAACAAAAAGCGGACATAGGCCTGATCCCATCCAACGATTTTTCGTTTTACGACCAGGTTGCCGACTTGAGTTTTGCCCTGGGCGCTATTCCCTCCCGGTTTTCAGCCCTGAAAAACAAACTTTCGCCGCGCGACCTGTATTTTGCAATGTGCCGTGGTTATCAGAAAGATGGGTATGATGTCACTCCGCTCGAAATGACCAAATGGTTCGATACCAACTATCATTACCTGGTACCCGAATTCGAAAAAGACCAGCAATTTACATTTTCCGACTCCAAAGTGGTTGACGAATTCAGTGAAGCCCTTTTATTGGGAATAAAAACCAAACCGGTGCTTTTAGGACCCATAACATTCCTGAAGCTTGGAAAAGCAAAGCACGATGATTTTGATCCTCTTCAGTTGCTTTATTCTTTACTCCCTGTTTACATCGAAATTATTGGCAAGCTTGAAATTGCCGGTGTCGATTGTATCCAGATTGATGAACCATTCCTTGTAACCGATCTGACTGATTACGAACGGCAGCTTTACCGCACTACCTTGACTGAACTGTTTGGCTCATTCCCCGGAATCCGGTTTATACTGGCTACTTATTTCGGAAGCATCAGTCACAATTTCGATGTCATTTCCCGTCTTCCGCTCGAAGTGCTTCATGTCGATCTGGTTCGGGCAGCTAATCAGCTGGATGGACTGCTCAGACGGATTCCGTCATCGATGTCCATCTCTCTTGGGGTGGTTGATGGTCGTAATATATGGAAGAACAACCTAAAGTCATCGCTTGAGCTGATAAATAAAGCTGTGGAGACATTGGGTTCCGACAGGGTTTTAGTCGCTCCATCCTGTGCATTGCTGCATGTTCCCTATGATTTGGAGAATGAAACTGATCCTCGCGGACTTCCTCCCGAAGTGAAAAACAGGATGGCTTTTGCTGTTCAGAAATTGGATGAACTCAAAACCCTGGCTGATCTGGCTGAGAATTTTTCATCAGTCGATTCACTTCACCAATTCAGCGAAAATGAAAAAATGCTTGCAGAATGGGCCAATTCATTATGGGCCAGAAATGAGCAGGTGAGAAAGCGTACTAACTGTGTTTCCCGTGAATTAGAAAAGACAAGGCGGAAAACAGTTTTCGCTGAACGGATCAAAAAGCAACAGGAACGTCTACATCTTCCCTCGTTCCCAACCACCACTATCGGTTCGTTTCCACAAACAACCGAAGTACGTAAAACCCGTCGTCGGTTTCTGAACGGCGAAGTCAGCCATGAAGAATACAATCAGTTTATCAGAAAAGAAACCGAAGCGGTCATCCGTTTGCAGGAAAAAATCGGGCTTGATGTGCTGGTTCACGGCGAGTTTGAGCGAAACGACATGGTTGAATTTTTCGGAGAACAACTCAACGGATTTGCCTTCACCCAAAACGGATGGGTACAAAGCTACGGGTCTCGTGGGGTGAAACCACCGGTGATTTATGGTGATATTTCGCGTAAAAACCCAATGACTGTTGACATGGCAGTTTATGCACAGTCGTTAACCGACAAACCAGTAAAAGGCATGTTGACCGGACCTGTCACCATCCTGCAATGGTCGTTCGTTCGCGACGACCAGCCGCGTGAGACAACAGCGACTCAGATTGCGCTCGCCATTCAAGATGAGGTGCTTGACCTTGAAAAGGCCGGGATACGCATTATTCAGATTGATGAACCGGCTTTGCGCGAAGGATTGCCGCTACGAAAAGATGAAAAACCGGCATATCTCGAATGGGCCGTCAGGTCATTCAAATTAAGTCATCTGGGCGTACGTGATGAAACGCAAATCCATACCCACATGTGTTATGCCGAGTTTAACGATATCCTTCTATCTATCGTCGGGATGGATGCCGACGTGATCAGCATTGAAACCTCACGCTCGCAGATGGAACTTTTGAAAGCATTCGCAAAGGTGCAATATCCCAACCATGTTGGCCCCGGGGTTTATGATATTCATTCGCCGCGGGTACCATCGGTAAGCGAAATGTGTGATCTGATTTATGCCGCCTCCCATTATATTCCGGTTGAGAACCTTTGGGTAAATCCCGATTGCGGCCTGAAGACAAGAGACTGGCCAGAAACCGTTCAGTCACTCGAAAATATGATTGAAGCGGCAAAAATATTGAGGAAGTCAATACCTCTTTCGTCATGATTTTTTTGTTGTTTGTTTGGGAGGGGGCGATTTTAGAATTTTCCGCCCTCTTCCTTTTTTTCTACTAAACGAAATTAAATGGAACTACTGAAATTATTTACACAGAGCGGAACGGCATCGACGCTCATTTTTTTAAGTCTTGTTGGCATTGCCGGAATACTGATTGGAAAAGTAAAAGCGTTTCGTATTAAGTTAGGCATTGCCGGAGTACTCTTTGCGGGTTTGTTTCTCGGCCATTTAGGAGCCAGGACCGATCATGAAGTACTTCATTTTGTTAAAGAATTTGGTCTGATTTTGTTCGTGTATTCCATCGGACTTGAAGTCGGTCCGAGATTTTTATCTTCGTTGCGGAACAATGGGTTAAAAATAAACCTGCTTGCAGCAGGAATCGTAGTGCTGGGTGTGCTGATTGCGGTAGCTCTGAAAATTGCCTTCGATATTCCGGTTCCGGTTATTGTCGGTGTCTTATGCGGTGCGGTTACCAATACGCCGAGCCTGGGCGCAGCTCAGCAGGTAATCACGGAACAAATGGGAAGTTCGGGAGACCTTGCGCAGTTAACCAGTATGGGTTATGCAGTGGCCTATCCGTTAGGAATCCTTGGCATTATCATAACCATGTTGTTGCTGCGTGCCTTCTTTAAAATTTCGGTCAGGTCAGAAATTGACAAGTACCACGAAGAAGTTTCAGGCTTATCCGGAAAGTTGGAAGCGGTAAATATGAGGATTGTCAATCAGGCACTGGTAGGAAAAACCATTGCCTTTATGCGTACCGCGTTGCGGGGTGAGTTTGTGCTCTCGCGATTGTGGCGTAAAGGCGAATTCTTTATGCCTGAAGAAGATACTTTACTAGAAGAAGGTGATATGCTTTACGGTGTCTCATCTGAAGCTTATTTCGATATTCTGGAGCTAAAAATCGGCCCGCTGAATAAAACCGGAGATCTGGAAATAACAGGTAAACTTGGTATGCGCCATGTGGTATTTACTAATAAAAGCATGGCTGGAAAAACTATTTCTCAAATTGGTATTTCGCGTGGGTTTCCGGTAAACATTACCCGTATTTTCAGGGCAGGAATGGAGATTATGCCCGACGAAGAGGACAGCATCGAATTTGGCGACACCCTGCGTATTGTCGGCGAACGGCAAGCGCTTGGAGAAGTAGCTGCCTTGTTGGGAAATTCGATGAAAGAACTGGCTCATCCTAACATTATCCCTATCCTGATCGGAATACTGGCAGGTGTGCTGATTGGAAGTATTTCGTTCGCAATTCCCGGCCTGCCTGCTCCTGCAAAGCTCGGACTGGCTGGCGGGCCGTTGCTGGTGGCGCTGTTTCTGGGACACAAAGGGCGCATTGGTAAATTGGATTTTTATATGACCCCGGGAGCTAATTTGTTCATTCGTGAGTTGGGAATCGTTTTATTCCTTGCCTGTGTCGGGTTATCGGCTGGTGAAAATTTTGTGAGCACGATTGCCGGAGGAGGTTATGTATGGATGATTTACGGGGTGGTGATTACCCTGTTTCCCATCCTGATTATCGGGGTGATTGCCCGTCTGATGAAAATAAATTACCTGTCAATTTGTGGATTGCTGGCCGGATCCATGACTGATCCGCCTGCACTCGAATTTGCCAATTCAATCGCTCCGGGACAAGCTCAGTCAACTGCTTACGCTACAGTTTATCCGTTAGTGATGTTTTTACGTGTATTATTAGCTCAAATTCTGGTACTCCTATTTTTATAACATTAATGAAACATCTTTTTTTCATAACAGCATTTCTTTGGATACTTCCAGGGGTAAGCCTTGCAGATGCTCCGGAAAAGGTCCGGGACTTACTGAAGAACGAAATCAAATGGAAACTCAACGAAAGTGGTTCGGCCACAACCAAACTTTCATTTGCCACACAATTCTGGGTTCGGACTACTAAGCTGAATGACGGAAGTACTACAAAATCAGGAGACTTGATTGGTTCAGAAACTGACTTTGCCCTTCGCCGCACGAGGCTGGTTGTGACCAGTAACCTGAATGACCAGTTGGTGATTTACACCCAACTGGGATTTAACAGCATGAATGCAACCAGTTCAAAACCTCAAATCTATTTTCATGATGTGTGGGGAATGTTTCGGGTAATGCCTAAGTCGTGTTATATCGGATTTGGGCTAAATGGGTGGAACGGAATTTCACGGTTGAGTAATACCAGTTATCAGAAAACACTGACTTTGGACAATCCCGGAGTGAATTACCCCAACATTAATCGTACAGACATTGAAAACAGGCAATTGGGTATTTTTGTAAAAGGTACAGCCGGACGGTTTTCGTACCGGGCAGTGCTGACAAAACCATTTGTTTACAGTGGACTGCCTACTACACCTCTGACTGAAACGGGCTATGAATATCCTTCGGAAAAGCTTGAATACAAAGGCTATTTTGCTTTTCATTTTCTGGATAAAGAATATTTCAACACGCCTTATCTTGATATGACTTATTTAGGAACAAAGAGAATTTGCAACCTCGGGGCCGGATTTGATATTTACCCACAGTCGATTGCCGAATTTAATGGCATGGGAGGCCGCGAACTCAAAAACAGGAACCTGTTAGCCACCGATTTTATGCTCGAACTTCCGATGAAAAACAACCAAACTATCTCGCTGTATTCAGTTTTTTATTCGTACGACTTCGGGCGGAATTATTTGCGTTTGTCTGGCGTAATGAACAACTGGAACGGAGGAACAGGAGCAGAAAGTGCAGGTAACAACGAATTCAAAATAGGTACGGGAACCATCTGGTACACCACTGCAGGGTATTTATTTCCGGAACAATTTCTGAAATTACCCGGAAGGCTTCAGCTTTTCTATGCCTTTACCAGTAAGAATTTCGAAGCCCTTGCAAGCAAATTGCCTAATCATGATTTAGGCACCAATTATTATGTCGCCGGGCAAAAACTGAAATTCAGCTTTCAGTATTCGCTCCGGCCAATTCTAAATCAGCAGATGAACCACATCACACAATATCTTCCAACTGCTATTTTACAGGTTCAACTGGTTATCTAAAAAACTAAAAGAGACATCATGCATGACAACCGGCCCGCGTTTATTCGTTTCAATGAACGAAACGAAAAGTTTGCAGAACAATACAATCAGGAGTACTACGAACGTCAGCATGCCAAAGGCAAGTTAACAGCCCGCGAGCGAATTGACATTCTTTTCGATAAAGATAGTTTTGAAGAACTGGATGCTTTTGTTCGTCCGCGTGGTGGGGAGAATTTGCCCGGTGCGTATGGCGACGGACTGATCTGTGGTCACGGGAGAATCAACGGGCGTAAAGTATTTGCGTATGCGCAAGACTTTAATTTTATGGGCGGTTCGCTGGGCTCCGCCCATGCAGCCAAAATTGTCAAAGTACAGGACATGGCTCGTAAAATGGGGCATCCCATCATCGGGCTGATTGATTCCGGAGGTGCCCGCATTCAGGAAGGAATTGCCAGTCTGGCCGGATATGCAGGAATTTTTCTGCGAAATATTCAGTCATCTGGTATTATTCCCCAGATTTCCGTTATCCTGGGGCCTGCTGCAGGTGGAGCCGTTTATTCGCCTGCACTTACTGACTTCATTTTTATGATCCGCCACACGGCTCAAATGTTCGTTACAGGGCCGAATGTAGTGAAAGAAGTATTGAACGAAGATATTTCTGCCGAACAACTGGGCGGAGCCGATGTTCATTCGACCAAAAGCGGCGTTACCCAGTTTGTTTATGACGACGAGGAACACACCTTGTTGGGCGTCCGCAAATTGCTGCAATATCTTCCTTCGAACAATATTGAACTGGCACCTTTGGGCAACGAACCTGTAGTTGAACCAGATAAACCGGAACGGCTCCGGTTGATTATTCCCGATGAGTCGTTCCGTCCATACGATATGCTCGACATTATCAGCAACATCATCGATCAGGATAGTTTGTTTGAAGTGGCCGAACTATTTGCGTCCAACATCATCACCGCTTTTGCCCGTCTGAATAATCGGGTGATTGGCATCGTGGCCAACCAGCCGAAAGTACTGGCCGGAACGCTTGATGCAAATTCGTCGGTGAAAGCTGCACGCTTTGTACGTTTTTGCGACGCATTCAACATTCCGCTGCTGGTTTTGGAAGACGTACCCGGCTTTTTACCCGGCTCGGAACAGGAACACATCGGATTGATCCGCCATGGAGCCAAACTGCTCTATGCCTTTGGTGAAGCTTCTGTTCCGAAAATTACAGTGATTGTGCGCAAAGCATATGGTGGTGCCTATATTGTAATGAACAGCAAAAACATGGGCGGCGATTTTAATTTTGCCTGGCCAACCGCTGAAGTGGCCGTTATGGGCCCTGAAAGTGCTGTGAAAATTTTGCATCGCCGGACACTTGAGGCTTCCGAAAATCCCGATCAGTTGAAACAACAGTTGATTACCGAATATCGCGAACAGGTTGCCAATCCCTACATAGCTGACGAACTGGGTTATATCGACGAAGTGATTGATCCCGCCACTACCCGAAAAAAATTGATTACTGCATTCGATCTGTTACGAAACAAATATATGGAGAAGATGCCCCGCAAACATGGCAACGTTCCGTTATAACCAAGTATATCTATCATGGACATCAAATCAATATTAATTGCCAATCGCGGCGAAATAGCCATCAGGGTGATGAAAACAGCTCGTCGCATGGGGCTAAAAACCTGGTGTTTTCAAACGCCGCAAGAGGCCAATGCCTGTTACATCTCATTTGCAGATGAGGTCATCCGTATTCCTGAAGAAAGTTCTGCAACGCTGATTTTTCTTGATCTTGAAGCTATCATCCGGTATGCTAAAGTGAATCAAATCGATTCCATTCATCCGGGGTATGGTTTTTTAGCTGAAAATCCCGATCTGGCGCGTCGTTGTGACGAAGAAGGTATCCTGTTTATTGGTCCCTCCGAAGAATCGATCCGGCAAATGGGCGATAAAAACGAAGCCAAAAAATTGGCCGTTGCAGTTGGTCTTCCTGTTATTAAGGGGAGTGATGCGCCGGTTACTTCGCTCATCGAAGCAACACGCCAGGCTTTCGAAACCGGTTATCCGGTGATGTTGAAAGCACTGGCTGGTGGCGGTGGAAAAGGAATGCGTGTAGTACGAGATGCCCGTGAACTGGAACAATCGTATAACATGACCGTGAACGAGGCTATAAATGCCTTTAATAACGGAGCAATGCTGATCGAAAAATATATTGAATGTCCACGCCATATTGAGGTTCAGATTTTAGCCGATCGTTACGGAAATGCAGTTCATCTGTTTGAACGGGAATGTTCGGTACAGCGTAACCACCAGAAATTACTGGAGGAAGCGCCGTCAGTTGCACTAACAGATTCACTTCGTACTGCGATGACCGATTGTGCATTGAAATTGTGCAAAGCTGCAAACTATTACACATTGGGTACTGTGGAATTCCTGCTTGACAAGCAGGATAATTTTTATTTCCTCGAAATGAATACCCGCATCCAGGTAGAACACCCGGTAACAGAAGCAATCACCGGCCTCGACCTGGTGGAACTTCAAATATGCACCGCCTCAGGTGAAAAACTTTCGTTAGAACAGGACGACATTCAGATCAAAGGCTGGGCTTTTGAATTTCGGGTGAATGCGGAAGATGTTCAGGCCAACTTTGCCCCAAATTTTGGAATTATCGATGAGATGATCTTCCCGGTTTCACCCCATTTGCGGGTGGATGCAGGGTTTACTGCGGGTTCTGTGATGCCAGCCTTATACGATTCCCTGGTTGCCAAACTGATTGTTACCGGGAAAACCCGCGATGAAGCGATCCTGCATGCATTGGCTGTGTTGAAGAAAGCCCGGATTAGCGGCATCAAAACTACCATCCCGTTTATTAAGGCAACACTGAATGATCCGGATTTTGTTGCAGGAATCTTCGATACCTCGTTCGTAGGCAACATGAAACAGCTTTATTATCAGGAAAAAAACGAAGAACGGGCTGCATCCATGATTGCATTGCAGGCTTATCTGGAAGACATGGAAAAAATTGAGAGCAACTGCATTGAAAGCTCAGGGGTAACTCCATGGATTACACGGATGTGGAACAAAATAATATAAGCAACTATGGCAAAAGATAAAAGGCAAAAATACAGGGTTAGCGGCATACGAGAATTTGCATTTGTAACCCAAACATTCTCGGTAAGGCAAACGCAAAGACAGCAAATTGAAAAAACCGGGCAGAACGTGTATCGGGTTGAACTCAACAATGAATCGTTTACCGGTGAAATTATTCAGAAAAAACAAAACCGTTGTTCTGTATTAATCAATGGCAATACCTATCATTTTCAAATAGACCGCGAAGAATCGGCGAGACGGAAAAAAGCGGGCGGAAGGAAAACCGAAGAAAATAAAACCTATACACTGAAAGCACCCATGCCCGGCAAAATATGCGAAATCTTTGTTTCAAAAGGATTGGAAGTAAAAGAGGGAGAACCAATCCTGATACTGGAAGCCATGAAAATGCATAATCAAATTCTTGCTTCCGAAAATGCGCGTGTGGTGACCATTCATGTAAAAAAGAACGATAATGTACTGGGAGACCAGTTGCTGATTGAACTTGAAAGAATAAAATAGCAGATTGACCATTATGGATCATATTGCTTCATCCAAATATGCGCCGAAAGAATGTCCCCGTTGTGGTCGTTTACTGGTATGCACCGGTAATATCGATTGCTGGTGTTTTGAAATAACAATACCTGAAACTACCCGTGACTATATTGCCGGCTTTTATGAAGGTTGTCTTTGTCCTGAATGTATTAATGAACTGCTGAAGGGGAAAGATTTTAGGGGAAACCGCCTTGGATAACTTTAATTATATATCCTTAATCAGCGGCAAATACATTACTTAATTATTTCAAGACCTTCGATCCTGTCAAAGTGTTTAGTATTTAGGGTAGCAATTGGAATATTATATGAAACGGCTGGAATATTATATGAAACGGCAGTAGCTCCAATCAAAATATCTGCTAAATCAATATTGAAGAATCGAGTATCATGCAATCCTTGATTTATTAATATGAAGCCTTGCCTTATTGTAATCATCAAGGTCTAAATCAGTCGCGCTTCCAAAATCATTTCCAGCAGATCTATGGATGATTTTTTCAATGAAATTTCTGATTGCAATGTATTCGTCAATCTTTCAATCTCCTTTTTAGGAAGTTGACGAATCAACCCAAGTATTTGATTGTAATCCAAGTCTATTCTTAATTCCATGGTTTTCTCAATTTTAAGTCAAAGATATAAAAACCATTGACTTAAAATCTGGCGAGAAAGTCAAATTTTTGTTTGTACTTTAACGAGAATGCTTACGATTTACAGGCTCTTCTTTTATTATCAACAGATACAATCCGCTTATAATTTGCACCTTGTGTGTTTTTACCGGCAGGCGTGTTAATAACTTGATTGGTTCCTTAACAGATATTTAGATTATAATTGTATCACGATTACTGGTTTCCGGACCCTGTCTTTCAGGGCCGGAATTAAAAGGGAATCCGGTGTTTTTGTTTGGCCATGGCCGTTAAACAGGAGAATCCGGAGCTGTCCCCGCAGCTGTAAGTCCGTAAAAAATGTTCAGACACCCTCTTGCCACTGTCCGTCAGATGACGAATGGGAAGGCCGTCTGGACAGGACAAGCCAGAAGACCTGCCACAATCCAAATATTTAATCAAGAAGACTTTCGGGAATAAAAGTCAGGTTTGAGATCGAATCCGCTTCTCTTTTTTATAAAGTTATCGACTCATTCTGTCATCGCACCTTTTTATTTCCTGAAAAATAGGCAACTAATAAATGAATCGAGATGGTGTAAACCTGTATCGTTGTTGGTAAAACCAGACACAGGCGGGGAATAAAAACGGACAATTAAAATCCAGATAAATAAAATTAAAAGTTATGAGAGGCGCAGAATTAATCATTGTTAAAAGAGACGGGAAGAGAGTATCGTTCTCTATCGATAAAATCAGAAATGCCATTAAAAAAGCCTTTCTTTCGGTTGGAAGCTTTGCCAGCGAAGATGACCTTACAAATATTTTGCATCGTTTAAATATTCGTAACGAGATGAGCGTGGAAGATATCCAAAACCAGGTGGAACATTCACTTATGGCGGAAAGCTATTTTTCGGTGGCAAAATCGTATCTGCTTTATCGCCAGAAGCATTCTGAGGACCGGGAAACGAGAGACCGTGTAAAATTCCTGATTGATTACTGTGCTGCCGGAAATGCTGCAACTGGAAGTAAATTCGATTCAAATGCCAATGTTGATAAGAAAAACATTGCAACGCTTATCGGTGAACTCCCTAAAGAAAATTTCATCCGGTTAAACCGGCGGTTGTTAACTGACCGGCTGTCGGATATGTTCGGGAAAGAGCTTTCGGATAAATACATCAGCTTTTTAAATCAGCATTTTATTTACAAGAATGATGAAACAAGCCTGGCTCCATATTGCGCCAGCATCACCATGTATCCGTGGTTACTGGATGGAACGTCGAAAATCGGAGGAAACTCCACCGAACCAACCAACTTAAAATCGTTCTGCGGAGGGTTTATCAATATGGTTTTCATCGTTTCAAGCATGTTGAGCGGAGCTTGTGCCACGCCCGAATTTTTGATGTACCTGAATTATTTCATCAGCAAAGAATATGGCAATGAATATTATAAATGCAGCAATGAAATTGTTGACTTATCAAAGAGAAAACGCTCAATCGATAAAGTAATTACCGACTGTTTCGAACAGATTGTTTATTCGTTGAACCAGCCGACCGGAGCGCGTAATTTTCAGGCAGTATTCTGGAACATTGCTTATTACGACAAATATTATTTTGAAAGTTTATTCGGTGAATTTGTATTCCCCGATGGCAGCAAACCTGAATGGGAATCGTTGAGCTGGTTGCAAAAACGGTTTATGGCATGGTTCAACAAAGAACGTACAAAAACTGTTCTGACATTCCCTGTGGAAACAATGGCTCTGCTGTCCGAAAATGGGGATGTGAAGGATAAAGAATATGGCGACTTCACCGCAAAAATCTATGCGGAAGGACATTCATTCTTTACTTACCTGAGTGATAATGCCGACAGTTTAAGTTCGTGTTGTCGTTTGCGCAACGAAATTCAGGATAACGGATTTAGCTATACTCTGGGCGCTGGAGGGGTTTCTACCGGTTCCAAGAGTGTTTTAACCATCAACCTGAACCGCTGTGTACAGCAAGCCAGAAAAGAACGGATACCATACATCAATTTTCTGGAGGAGGTTGTTGATCTGGTACATAAAGTACAACTCGGCTACAACGAAAATCTGAAGGAATTGCAACAAAAAGGAATGCTTCCGTTGTTCGATGCCGGATATATAAATATGGGTCGCCAGTACCTTACCATTGGCGTGAACGGGTTGGTCGAAGCTGCTGAATTTTTGGGAATTGAAATCAATGATAATCCTGAATATGCAGCATTCACCGGGGAAGTCCTTGGCTTGATTGAAACTTACAATAAAAAGTACCGTTCGAAAGATATCTTGTTCAACTGCGAAATGATCCCTGCTGAAAATGTGGGCGTAAAACATGCCAAATGGGACCGTGAAGATGGCTATTTCGTCCCGCGCGATTGCTATAACAGCTATTTTTATATTGTTGAAGATGAGTCGCTAAATGTTGTTGATAAATTTCGGGTTCACGGGAAAAAGTATATCGAGCATTTAACCGGAGGTTCTGCCTTACACATGAACATGGAAGAACATTTAAGTGAAGCCCAGTATCGCCAGTTGCTCCGGGTGGCTGCTACAGAAGGCTGTAATTATTTCACATTCAATATTCCGAATACAGTTTGTAACGATTGCGGGCATATCGACAAGCGCTATTTAAAAGAATGCCCGCATTGTAAAAGTGAAAATATCGACTACCTGACACGTATCATCGGGTATATGAAGCGAATAAGCAGTTTCTCTGATGCACGCCAAAAGGAAGCAGCCAAAAGGTACTACGCAAAAAACAATATAGAGCAAAAAGAAGAAAAGCGGTTTGAAGAATATGCTTAAATATTATAACTACGATATTGTTTTTCAGGAGATTCCAAATGAAGTTACGTTGGCGGTTAATATCACGAACTGCCCAAATCGTTGTAAAGGGTGTCACAGTCCGCACCTGCAAAAGGATATTGGAGAAGAGCTGAATGAAGAGCGAATCACATCGTTTATGGATAAATACGCTTCAGCAATTACCTGCTTTTGCTTTATGGGTGGCGATGCAGAACCCCAACAGTTATCCGTTTTGGCCAACTTTGTGCGTGTTCATTATCCTGAAATAAAAGTAGCCTGGTACTCAGGTTGCGCCAGTTTGCCCGAAAGATTTGACACCAGGTATTTTCAGTACATCAAACTGGGAAGTTACGATGAAAAATTGGGAAGCCTGAAAAGCGAGACCAGTAATCAGCATTTATTCCAAATACAGCAAGATGGATGTATGAAAGATATTAGTTATTTGTTTAAAACGTTTTGATGAAATTTAAGCTATGAAAGGATATATCCAAATTTATACGGGTAACGGCAAAGGAAAAACAACCGCTGCGATAGGCTTGTCGGTTCGTGTCGTAGGTGCAGGGAAGAAAGTTTTCTTTGCCCAATTTGTAAAAGGATAGGTTTATTCTGAAGTAAAGGCAATACAAAAAAATGCAAATAGGTGGTTTTGTAAAACAGAGTTTAATTGATTATCCTGGTAAAATTGCAGCCGTAGTGTTTACACAAGGTTGTAATTTTTGCTGTGGCTATTGCCACAACCCCGGATTGGTTTTGCCTGAGTTGTTTCATCAGAACCAGGCAATTTCGGTAAATGAGGTTCTTGGGTATTTACGGGAACGAAAAAACTGGCTCGATGGAGTAGTGGTCACCGGAGGCGAACCAACTATCCATAAAGATTTGCCGGAGTTCCTGAAAAAAATTAAACAACTGGGCTATTGGATAAAACTTGATACAAACGGGTCAAATCCTTCGATGCTGGAACATATTATCAAAGAAAACCTGGCTGATTTTGTGGCCATGGATATTAAAACAATTTTGAATGCAACTTATTATTCTGAAATAATTGACATAGGTGAGTCTGGTAGTATTATTGAAAAGGTTATCCGTTCTATTGATTTGCTAAAAAATTCCAATATCGAAACTGAGTTCCGTACTACAAAAATACCAGGCATACATACTTCCAATATCCTTAATTCCGTCGCAGAATACCTGGGAAAGAATTCACGATATATACTAAATGATTTTCGCGACAGCGAAACTATAAGCTCTTATAATTATATTGAAAGAATAATACAATATGAAAAACACGAATGAATTACTTCTGAAAGAAAATAAGGACAGGTTTGTTATCCTGCCCATCAATTACCCCAAAGTGTGGGAAATGTACAAAAAACATGAAGCCAGTTTCTGGACTGCCGAAGAAATTGATTTAAGCAGCGACCTTAAAGACTGGACTGCTCTTAATGACGGAGAGCGCCATTTTATATCGCATGTTCTGGCTTTCTTTGCGGCCAGCGATGGTATTGTAAACGAGAATCTGGCGGTAAATTTCATGAGCGAAGTGCAATTGCCCGAAGCCCGATGCTTTTATGGGTTCCAGATAATGATGGAAAACATCCATTCCGAAACCTATGCGTTGCTGATAGATACTTATGTGGCCGATACTGACGAAAAAGACCGTTTGTTCCATGCTATCGACACTGTTCCTGTGGTAAAGAAAAAAGCAGAATGGGCATTACGTTGGATTGGGAAAGGCAGCTTTGCCGAACGATTAGTCGCTTTTGCGGCTGTAGAGGGTATATTCTTTAGCGGAAGCTTTTGTTCAATCTTTTGGATGAAGAAAAGAGGCCTTTTGCCCGGTCTCACCTTTAGCAACGAGTTGATAAGCCGCGATGAAGGATTGCATTGCGAATTTGCTTGTTTGTTATATAACATGCTCGCAAACAAATTGCCTCAGGAGCAGGTACAATCAATTATTGGCGATGCCGTGAAAATTGAAAAAGAATTTATTACCGATGCACTGCCAATTGGGCTAATCGGCATGAATGCAACCTTAATGCAACAATACATTGAATTTGTTGCAGATCGTTGGCTGCTGGAACTCGGTTGTCCCAAAATGTTCAACAGTACCAATCCTTTCGATTTTATGGAGATGATCTCGCTGGAAGGCAAAACTAATTTTTTCGAAAAACGTGTGGGCGACTACCAAAAAGCAGGAGTAATGACAGGAAAAGAAGCTCAAAAATTCACGCTTAATGAAGACTTTTGAATCGAATAATCCTACAAAAGAACCTTATGGAAGTAATTAAAAGAAACGGGAAAAAAGAGTCTGTAAAATTTGATAAGATTACAGCGCGTATCGAAAAACTCTGTTATGGCCTGGACAGAAGGTTTGTTGATTCTGTTGAAGTAGCGCGTAAGGTAATTGAAGGTATTTTTGACGGGGTCGCCACAACGGTATTAGATAACCTTGCAGCCGAAACAGCAGCTTCGCTCACCGTTAAACATCCCGATTATGCTTTGCTTGCCAGCCGAATTGCAGTTAGCAATCTCCATAAAAATACGATTAAAAGTTTTTCTGAAACCATGCAGATGCTTTACGAATACAAAGATCATAAAACTGGCAGGTTGGCACCTTTAATTGCTCAGGATGTATGGGAAATAATTCATGAACATTCGGAACTCCTGGATAGCACCATTATTTACGACCGCGATTACAGCTTCGATTATTTTGGGTTTAAAACATTGGAGAAATCCTACCTTTTGAAAATTGACAATAAGGTGGTTGAACGGCCGCAACATATGTTTATGAGGGTGTCGGTAGGAATTCACAAAAACGATATCGAAGGCGCTATAAAAACCTATCATTTGATGAGCGAAAGGTGGTTTATTCATGCTACACCTACTTTGTTCAATGCAGGAACACCCAAACCTCAGATGAGCAGTTGCTTCTTGCTTACAATGAAAGAAGATAGTATTGACGGTATTTACGATACACTAAAGCAAACGGCCAAAATATCACAAAGTGCAGGAGGCATTGGACTGTCCATGCACAATATACGTGCTACGGGAAGTTATATTGGCGGAACCAACGGCACAAGCAATGGGATTATCCCTATGCTCAAAGTATTTAACGACACAGCACGATATGTCGATCAAGGTGGAGGCAAGCGTAAAGGTTCATTTGCTATTTACCTTGAACCTTGGCACTCTGACATTTTCGATTTCCTGAATTTAAAGAAAAATCATGGCAAGGAAGAAATGCGGGCACGTGACTTATTTTATGCTCTGTGGATACCAGATCTTTTTATGGAACGCGTAGAAGACAACGGCGAATGGAGTCTGTTCTGTCCAAACGAAGCTCCCGGACTTCACGAATGCTGGGGAGAACAATTTGTACAACTATACCAACGTTACGAATCCGAAGGGAAAGCCCGTAAAACCATCAAAGCGCAAGAGCTTTGGTTTGCCATACTGGAAGCACAAATTGAAACCGGCACACCTTATATGCTTTATAAAGATGCTGCCAACCGAAAATCGAATCAGCAAAACCTGGGTACCATTCAAAGCTCAAACCTATGTACTGAAATTATAGAATATACCTCACCGGGAGAAGTAGCCGTTTGTAACCTGGCATCCTTGGCGTTGCCAAGATTTTGTAACAATGGCAGATTCGACCACGACAAATTATATGAAGTAACCTATGAAGTAACAAAAAATCTGAACCGGATCATTGACAACAATTACTACCCGGTGGAAGAAGCCAGAGTTTCCAATTTGCGCCATCGACCAATTGGAATTGGCGTGCAGGGACTGGCTGATGCTTTTATTTTACTGCGTTTGCCTTTTGAAAGTGATGAAGCCCGACTTTTGAACAAAGAAATTTTTGAAACCCTGTATTTCGCAGCTATGACAGCAAGTAAAGACCTGGCGCAAAAAGATGGTCCTTACGAAACATTTCCCGATTCGCCTGTTTCTAAGGGTATTTTTCAATTCGATATGTGGAATGTTGAACCAACTAATCGATGGGATTGGAACAAACTAAAGGAGGGTGTAATTAGAATTGGAATACGGAATTCTCTTTTGTTAGCACCAATGCCAACTGCTTCAACATCGCAAATACTGGGAAATAACGAGTGTTTTGAGCCTTATACTTCAAATATTTATGTACGGAGGGTCTTAAGCGGAGAGTTTGTGGTAGTCAACAAACACTTGTTGAAAGATTTAATAGAATTGAATTTATGGACTGACGAGATGAAAAATAAAATAATTACCAATAATGGCTCTATTCAAAATATACCGGAAATACCTGAGAGCCTGAAAGCAATCTATAAAACCGTATGGGAAATTAAACAACGTACTATTATTGATATGGCCGCCGACCGTGGCGCATTCATTTGTCAATCTCAATCGCTCAACTTATTTATTGAAACACCAAATACAAGTAAACTCACTTCGATGCACTTTTATGCATGGAAGAGTGGTTTAAAAACTGGGATGTATTACCTTCGTACAAAATCAGCTGCACAAGCTGTACAATTCACAGTTGAAAAGCAGGGCAGTAAAATGGGAGAAACGATTGTTGACAAACAATTACTTAGTGAAGCGAACACGGAAACAATTGTTGCTCCAAGTTGTAATATGGAAGAAGGGTGTATTACTTGTAGTGCATAATAAATATCGGTGATGGTTTCAAATTTATCTCTGAAAAGCTAAAAAAATTGCTAATTTTCATCCTGAAAAAATACAATCGCATGAAAGAACTTTTTAGCATCATGTTTTTGGTCATAGGGCTGGGTTCGTTTGCTTCCGACCGTGAAAAACAAATCAGACGGTTTGTGGAAGAGGAACTGAAATATTACCCTGAAGCCCGGTTGACAGATCTTTATAAAAATTATTTTCAGGATGCTTATGGGCCGGGGCATTTGATTCCCGACACCATCCGTGCAGGTGCTTACCTCGACTGGGAACTCGGGCAACCCGACATGTATTTATTTTCTGCACAACTAATGAGTGGTGGGGAAATCTTAAGGTTTTCGGGCAGCGGGGCAAAAGCGTTGATTTGGTGCAGCTATACATAATTTGGTTATGGTCTTCTCTACTGCTTTGCTTTCGGGCAAGGGAACGACCATAACTGCATGTTATGTATAGTATCTGCGGGTTGTCTTTTCTGGCGCAAGTGTAGCACGGTGGTGACGATTGGAGTGCAAACGTCTTTTTTGCCTTTTGAAAAAATGTAACAGAAAAAAACAACAGCAGGGTTGATTGCGCGGAAACCGACAAAGAAAACCTGCAAGCCCAGAGATACGAAGGGCGGGGATTTTTGGCGGCTGGTGATTAGCTCGTCGGAGCTGCCCGTAATAAACTTACAGGCAACGCTTGACCGCTTTTAAATTTGTTTTAATATCTTCCGTTCCGTATTTGCTGTTTCTGGAGAAACATAAAACATTGATTTTATTTTGTAAGTACTTGTTGTTTCACAAACTCAGTCACAGTTAATCTGTGTACTCCTAATATCCTTGCAATTGCACTTTTTGAAACATTTTTATCAAGTAGCACTTTGATCTCAGTTTCTTTTCCTGTCAGTTTTTTGATTTTCGATTTACTCCCTTTAGGGCGACCAAGTATAACTCCTTCGGCTCGTTTGCGGGCAAGGGCCTCTTTTGTCCTTTGAGAAATAAGATTCCTTTCTATTTCAGCTGAAAGCCCAAAAGCAAAAGCTAATACTTTGGAATTGATATCACTTCCCAAACGATAATTGTCTTTTATTGTCCAAACTTCTATATCTCTGTTCATGCATTCATTGAGAATACCCATAATCATTAACAAATTTCTGCCCAACCGTGACAATTCAGAACATATTAGAATATCTTCTTTTTTCATTTTCTTGAGTAGTTTTCCAAGCTTCCGATCTTCTACACTTTTCGAGCCTGAAATAGTCTCTTCAATCCACTTGTTGACGATAAATTCTTTCTTTTCACAAAATTGATTAATCTCAAATCTTTGATTTTCTACTGTCTGTTTGTCTGTGCTTACGCGGATGTATCCGTAAATCATAATGAGTTCACTTGTTTAAATTAATATTAGTACATAAAATGCAAAAGTAGCCTAATTAAAATATACTATTATTATATACAGCTAAATGAGCGTTTATTTTAGACAAAACGTGAATATCTTAAATTTTTCCGGTTTGGATAGTTGGGTAGTATTATCTCCGATCGAGAAACAAATCAAGGAAAAAATTGAACGGATAGGAACCCCATTAAAAGACTGGAATATTCGTATCAATTATGGTATAAAAACAGGGTTTAATGATGCCTTTATAATCACTGGTGAAAAGAGAAAAGAGTTAATTGAACAGGATCCGAAAAGTGCAGAAATTATACGACCTTTTAATTACGGCGAAGCCAATGAACTTTTTCAATGACCTTTTAATGACGGCGAAGCCAATGACCTTTTCAATGACTATTTTAATGACACTCCCTCAGTCTCTCCTTCTCCCTATCGCCCTTGCGCCTTTTCTCCCCATCGCTTTATCGCCCCATCATTCTATTTCCCTGCTCTATGCCAAGTTGTGCTTCCGTTATATTAAATATAGAAAATATTATATCCATTGATTTGCATTACTTAGTTTGCATTTGTAAAGATTGGCAGCAGAAGAAGTACCAGTGATAAAACCACAAGAACAGTTATGGCTCCCCAACCGATAATATTGTTGATTGGTTTATTGACATACTCTCCCATGATCTTCTTATTATTGACCAGTAATATCATACAAACAAGAACAACGGGCAAAAGCATTCCATTGATTACCTGGGTCCATAAAGAAATTGCTATAAGCGGCGCATTGGGAACCAGGATGATGACTGCTCCAATGATTAGGATACCGGTGTAAAGGACGTAGAACTCTTTGGCTTCGTCCCACTTTTTATCTATTCCGGCTTCGAATCCGAAGGCTTCGCATACATAGAAGGCCGTTGCCAATGGTAAGATGGTAGCCGAAAAAACAGAAGCAATAAAGAGACCAAAAGCAAATAGCTGTGATGCAAATTCACCGGCAAGCGGTTTCAAGGCTAAGGCAGCATCTTTAGCTTCGTTGATCTGAACCCCGTTTTCGTGTAAGGTTGAGGCACAGGCGACCATGATAAAGAAGGCTACAACTACTGTTGCTACACAGCCCACAACAATATCGATGAGCGTGTATTTATATTGCTTCATTTTCAGGCCTTTTTCGATAACTGACGATTGCATATAGAATTGCATCCACGGCGCAATGGTTGTACCAATAATACCGATTATCATCGAAATGCTGTGCGTATTCAGTTCCATTTCCGGATGAATAATCGCATGGCCGATTTCGCCCCAATGCGGTTTGCCCATCAATGCCGAAACGACATACATAAGTAAAGATACACTGAAAAGCAGAAAGATGCGTTCAGCAATTTTGTAGGTTCCTTTAACAACGAGAAACCATATCAGAAAGCCAACAATAGGCACAGAAATATATTTGCTGACTCCGAAAACTTCCATACTACCTGCAACTCCGGCAAATTCGGTTGTGGTATTGCCAATATCGGCAATCAGCAAACCGACAAATATAAAAAAGGTAATCTTAACACCGGCATTCTCGCGGATAAGGTCCGCAAGACCTTTACCTGTGACAATTCCCATACGGGCATTCATCTCCTGGATAACAATAAGTACGATGAATGAAGGTATGAGTGTCCAGATTAAGTTATAGCCGTAAACAGCGGCTGCAACAGAATAAGTTGTAATCCCGCCGGCATCATTATCAACACTCCCGGTAATAATTCCAGGGCCCAGAATAGCTAAAAACAAGCCAATCTGGCTAAACAAAGTCTTTTTATTTTTGAACATTACCAAAAGCCTCTATTTATTAGTTCTACGTTTACGAATTAAGTCTTCGATTACATCGTCAATGACAACCATTCCTTTCAGAACATTCTTCTTGTCGACAACAGGTATTGCCAACAGGTTATATTTCGAGACTATTTCGGCTACTTCATTGATCTTTTGATAATCGCGTAAATGAACCGGCGAAGGTTTCATAATCTGATTAATCCGTGCATCAGGGGGAGAAATTACTACATCACGTATAGAAAATGTCGCTAATAATATTTCGTTCTCATCTATTACAAAAAGGTTGTAGAGTGTTTCGAACTCCGGCTTTTTAGCTCTAAGCTCAATAAGAACTTCCTCGATGGTCATGTTCTGGTTAAATGACAATACATCAGACGACATGATACTCCCCACAGTATGATCGGGATAAACGAGTAACTCCCTGACCTCCTGAGAGGTGTCTTTTTCCATTTCGTTAAGCAGTTGTTCTGCTCTTTCGTCTTCGAGCGCATCGAGTATATCGGCAACCTCATCCGCAGGCATCTTGTCCAATACATCGGCCGCTTTTTCGATCGAAAGGCTTTCGAGGATATGAACCTGCGTCTCCGTTTCGAGTTCTTCCATTACATCAGCGGCTCTTTCGTCATCGAGTGCTGAGAATACCTCAGCGCTTGCTTTCCGTCCTAAATCTTCGATAATGTCAGCCAAATCGGAAGGGTGCAATGTTTGAAGCTTCTTATAACTCTTGGAGAGTTTGATGTTTGAACTCGAAGAATCAATCGTTTCAACATCTTCCCAGAGTATAAACTTGGCAGGAATACTTCCGTTGAAAAGCGATACAATATATTTCAGGGGTTTGGCTATGCCAATTCTGCGCAGCAATCCTTCAATGCCGATGTCAACTGCAACAGCAAAAGTGTCGTTGCCGATCGTTACCAACCTTATGTCGTTAACCCTGACAAGTTTGCGACCATTGATATCCACAATTTGGTTGTCAAGGACCGTTAACGCAAGATACAGACTGCTACTTATTTGATCGGATGATAATTCGATTAACTGGCTGCAAATGATTTTTATTTTTCCATTTGTCTTTTCAATATGGAAATTCTGAAAAGAATAGAACGCGTCCTGTTTTTTAAACTTAATCTTTATGCCATTAACAACCGGATGTCCCGAAGAATGCGTTGAAGAGTCAGAATCAACTAATAAATCCTTAACGGTACCAATATAGTTACTCTTGGTGTCAAATACTTTTTGACCAATGACACGACTTAAAAAAAATGTGGTTATTGAATTCATAAACACCTCCTTGCTTTTTGATATAGCAAAGAGCGCAAACAAATGAGTTGGCTTTCCTGCTATATCAGGTTATTAATAAATGTACTCGCAGGCCCCTCGTCCATTGTTTTTAATGATATTGGTTTGCGGCGCAAAAGTATGTTTTTTGTGTTAAGAAAAAAACAATCCGCTAATATTAATTGCTAACTTAAGGTTAAGATTCTATCTCTTAATTTTACCATCACATTTTCTCACTTTCATCGCTGTCACATTTTCTTTTTATTACTCCCCCTAACTTATAGATCCCCAGTTTAAATGGTTCTTTTTCAAAGCAATTAGCTGTTTTTTAAGGATGTCGTTTTGGGGTTGCCCGAGCATGGGATCTTCGGCAATGATGGTTGAGGCAATGTCGCGGGCATATTGAAGAATCTGACCATCTTTTGCAAGGTTGCTTATCTTTAAATCAAAAGCAATTCCGCTTTGTTGTGTTCCTTCAATATCACCGGGTCCCCGGAGTCGCATGTCTGCTTCGGCAATCTCGAATCCGTCATTTGTAGCTACCATCGTTTCGATGCGCTTACGGCTATCAACTCCCAATTTGAATCCACTTAATAAAATACAGAAGGACTGTTCAGCGCCACGCCCAACACGACCACGCAACTGGTGGAGCTGCGACAACCCAAATCTTTCGGAGCTTTCAATAATCATTACCGAAGCATTTGGCACATCGACCCCGACTTCAATAACAGTAGTTGCCACCAGAATTTGTGTTTCTCCTCGTTTGAACCGCAACATTTCCGCTTCTTTGGCTGCAGGTTTCATTTTACCATGAACCATACCAATCTCATAATCGGGCGAAGGAAAGAGTTTCCGAATGTGCTCGAATCCCTCTTCGAGATATTTGTAATCAAGTTTCTCCGATTCCGAGATGAGCGGATAGACAATATAAATCTGACGTCCGTTCGCAATTTCTTTCCGAATAAAATCGCAAAGCTGTGCCCGTTTATTCTCAAAATAATGCATCGTTCTTATTGGTTTTCTTCCCGGTGGCAGTTCATCGATTACCGAAACATCGAGATCGCCGTAGACTGTCATCGCCAAAGTTCGCGGAATAGGAGTGGCCGTCATCACAAGTATATGAGGTGGAATAAAGTTTTTTCGCCACATCTTTGCCCGCTGACCAACGCCAAAGCGGTGCTGTTCGTCGATGATCACAAGTCCAAGAGATTTAAACTGCACAATATCTTCAAGCAACGCATGCGTTCCAATTAAGATATGGAGTTTTCCATTCAGCGATTCTTCATGAATAATTGCCCGGTCCTTCTTCTTGGTCGATCCGGTTAATAGTCTGACATTGACGGGCATATCACCCAGAAATTTCTGAATTGAAATCAAATGCTGATTGGCAAGTATTTCTGTAGGCGCCATCATACAACATTGAAATTCATTGTCTAAGGCTATGAGCATCGACATAAGGGCAACCATTGTTTTTCCACTTCCAACATCACCCTGAAGGAGCCTGTTCATTTGCCGTCCGGAACCCATATCTTTACGAATCTCTTTAACCACTCGTTTTTGTGCACCTGTCAGTTCGAATGGGAGGTGTTTGTAAAAGAAGTCGTTAAAGTAATTGCCAACGCTGGCAAATATATGTCCCTTGAATTTTTTATGGCGATCCTCTTTAAGGTGAAGTAATTTAAGCTGAATATAGAATAACTCCTCAAACTTCAGCCGATATTCGGCTTTTCGCAATAGCTGAGGATTTTCGGGGAAATGAATATTTACCAGTGCCGATTCAAGTCCTAATAATCCCAGCTTTTGAACAAGCCATGCCGGCATTGATTCGTAAATATGGCCTTTCGCAAGTTGAAGCGCCGTATATTGAAGTTTGAGAATAACCTTCGAATGCAGGAAATTAGTCTTTAGCTTCTCCGACGTGTTGTAAAATGCCTGTATGTAGCCCTCTTTTTTTGTTGATTCAGGTTTGTTCTCATCCAATTCGGGATGAACAATGCTAAATTGCCCGTTGAATTCAGCTGGTTTGCCAAAAACGATGTATTCAACATTGGTTTTCAACGTCTGCTTTACGAATTTTATACCCTGGAACCAGATTAGTTCCAGAAGTCCGGTACCGTCTGTCAGGTAAGCCACTAAACGTTGATTGCGACCTGTGCCAATCATTTCCAGTCCCGTGATTCGCCCTTTTACCTGGATATAGGGTAAACTGCTGTTAATCTCGCGGATGGTATAGAATTTTGTTCGGTCGACATATTTGTAAGGGAAATAGTAAATCAGGTCACCGATGGTAAATACCTTCAGTTCCTGATTGAGTATTACAGATTTTCGGGGCCCGACACCCGTAAGAAATTTAATATCCTGTGATAATATTTCCGACATAAAGCAAACTTACATGAAAAAAGCGTTTTTGCAAACTCTTAATTTATGTTTCGCGATTCTTTATTAGTTTTGCCGCGACAAACCATTAAAAATGAAGTATCGAACTATTAGCCGGATCGTCTATTTGAAAAAAGCGCGTCATCGTCGCGGACATGGCATTCACTCCCCGTTTTTGTTTCATCTGATCTCGGAGGTTATAGAGAATAAAACCAGGCTTCGCGAATATAAAATTTTTAAAAGTCTGAAGAATGATGTCCTGAATTCGTTACACAATTTTTCTGAACCATCATTGTCAGCAGTTTATCATGAGTTTAATTTAGCTCCTTCGAATCCGCGCCGACTTTACCGAAAAGTAGAATTGCCGCGCCGGTATGGCAAGGTCACGTTTCGGCTTATACGCGAATTTAAACCGTCGTCGGTCGTCAGTTATGGTACGACCTTTGGGGCTAATCTCGCACTTATCGCAATGGCTTGTAAGGATGGTATTGTTTATCAATATATCAATGATCCTATCTACGAGTTTGCCAGTAAAGAATTGCTCAACGGTTTAGCTATCTCAAATGTTCGGTTTTTTAATGAAAATACAGCACCGTCAGTTAAATCCGAATTTATATTGATCAATTACCCGGGTAATCCTGCAGTATCGCAAAACGTTGTTCTGCAATATCTTAAGTTGCATGGTGATGATGATGTTTTGATCATTCGTGGAATACATGAATCGAAAGAGATGGAAGCAATCTGGCAGGAGATGATTACCAGTGAAAGTGTGCGTGTTTCGCTTGATCTTTTTGAGATTGGAATTGCTCTATTTCGTCAAGGATTGCAGAAAGAGAATTTTATTCAAAGATTCTGATTCATTTATTATAAGTGCCGGGAGTAAAATAAAGATAAGGAGATAAGGCGAAGGGGAGAAAGGGCGAATCAGATTCCAATTCTCAATTACTTATTTTGCAAAGAATCTTTGATAAACGAAGTATGGCCCAAACAAGAACCAAACATAGAACAAATACGAAGAAAATATGGAGCAAATCCATCCGGGCTAATGCATTGTGCTTCGGGAGTCCATAAATCCTGCATTGGCAAAATAAGACATCTATTGATTCGCACTACTTAAATAGAATGACCAATCTCATAGTTTCCAATTACAAAGGTCACATTCAGACACGGTCCTTGTATTGCTAAAGAAAGAAGAAAATGAAACGTGGCATTTATTTTTTGAAATTATTTACAAGGGTGTTTTTTAGCCATTTCTATTCTTATCTTTACGATCAGGTGTTGAAAGAGGTGATTAAAATACTGCTGAACAAGCCCGAAAATGTCGATAGCTAAACCATCACCTATATTTTTAATTGACAGTGATTTTCAGAATCAATTTATGTAAGTTTGTAATTGAAAAATGGAAGGGATGGAAAAATTAATCATACTGCAGGATATTGTCAAAAATTATCAGGTGGGAACTCAGGCCGTTTTGGCATTGCGTTCGGTCTCGCTCGATATTTATAAGGGTGAGTATGTTGCAATTATGGGTGCATCCGGTTCGGGAAAATCAACGCTGATGAATATTATTGGCTGTCTTGATACGCCTACTTCAGGGAATTACCACCTCAACAATAAGGATGTAAGCAGTCTCGATGATGATCGGCTTGCTGAAATCAGGAATACGGAGATTGGATTTGTCTTTCAGACATTCAATCTTTTACCTCGTTATACTGCGCTCGAAAATGTGATGCTTCCGTTGATTTATGCGGGAGTCCGCAAGGAAAAAAGAATAGAACTTGCGACTGAGAAATTAAGCAGTGTGGGATTAACGGACAGGATGGAACACCGCCCAAACGAAATGTCAGGTGGTCAACGTCAGCGTGTTGCAGTTGCGCGTGCGCTTATCAATACTCCTTCGATTCTTTTAGCGGATGAGCCAACCGGTAATCTTGATTCGAAAACTTCAGAAGAGATTATGAAACTTTTTGCTGCTATTCATGCGGCAGGTAATACGATTATTCTGGTTACTCATGAAGAGGAGATTGCTTTACATGCGCATCGAATAATTAAACTCAAGGATGGACAGGTTGAATCAGACCATAAAAATGAAAAACCAATTTATTAATCTATAATTTTTTGATAATGCGAGTTTATACCCGAACAGGTGATGATGGCACGACCGGATTGATCGGTGGCACCCGAGTTAAGAAATATGATTTACGGCTCGAGGCTTATGGAACTGTTGATGAATTAAATTCATGGATTGGACTGATTCGTTCGCAGGAAATTAAACCGGCTGATATTCATGATTTGATTGAAATCCAAAACAAATTGTTTGTTATCGGTGCTCTTCTGGCGACCGATACTGCGAAAGTTGAAAGCTCAGCTCAATTAACTTGTTGTGCGGAAGATATTTCGCTCCTCGAACAAAGAATGGATCAGATACTTGACAGTTTACCACCATTGACCAGTTTTCTGCTTCCAGGTGGAAATAATGCAGTGTCGTATTGCCATCTGGCCCGGACAGTTTGCCGACGTGCCGAACGCAGGGCTTATCAGCTTTCGGCTGATACTCACGTTCCTCCGGAGGTGCTGAAGTACCTTAATCGTTTGTCGGATTACTTGTATGTATTGTCGAGGAAAGTGGCTATTGATAATGGGATTGAAGAAATTCCATGGAAATCATAAAAAAAGTCAGTTTGGACTTTTATTTCTGAAAAATAAGTATTAAAATCGCGCTCTGAGCAAAAATAATTAATATCAAAGAAATAATATGTACTGGACATTAGAATTGGCTTCAAAACTCGAAGATGCACCTTGGCCTGCAACGAAAGATGAATTGATCGATTTTGCCATTCGATCAGGAGCGCCGCTCGAAGTAATTGAGAATCTTCAGGAGATGGAAGATGAAGGCGAGATTTATGAATCGATTGAGGACATTTGGCCCGATTATCCCAGCAAGGATGATTTCTTTTTCAACGAAGATGAATATTAATTAGAGGTAAACGGCGCTTTGTGTGGTAATGTCAAAAGTTGAGTAACGCCCTGTTGAATTGGTTAAAGGATAATCGTTGAATTTGAAAGTGTGTCCGCACTTATATTATCTTGCTTAATCTTCTGGTCTGCCATCTCAATTTGATTTATACAGGTTTGCTATAGAACCTTATTTAACAGATGCAGGTTTCTTTTGTGGGCCTGCATTTTTTTTGCGTTTTTCATCAATTGGATAAAGGTCGTATCGGTTGATTGGCCTTTCACTTTCCCTCCAGCTAAATCCGTCTAATTTGGTGTCTTCGGGTGTGAGTTCTTTTATGGGAATTGTTTTTCCTTCAGGCTTGGGATAAAACCTGATACTGTCAATCTTATTTTCAGTTAGGTGAAGTTTGATTTTGCTGCTAAGCAAACGATTCATACCCGAGTATTTGTTCTTGTCTTTTAGGTAGTAGAGCGTTTGTGCATTTCCGTTCACATCAGCAATCCGAAGCTTGCTGTCAAAAATCTGACCAATAATGCTCTTCCCCGAAATCTGATTGAATTTCACCGAGTCCTCCACCATTATCATGAAAGCATTGTTATCGAGACGTGCAATATCGGGATCAGGATTTTTGGCGACATACTGAATTTTCTCGGCTGTCATCTGATTTTCCTGAGACCAAAGAATTGGATCGTAGAACATCAGCAGGGTTGAATCTTTCATTCGGTATCCAAGCGAATCACATTGTCCTTGTAAATCGGGCTTGTGAAACCTGACTTTTCTATAGGCCATGAAATATTTATCATCTTTTCGATTGATGTCTGACGTGTCGGGTTTGGTCCGAAGCGTATCGGCATGCATATACATCGTATCTGTCTTCCCGTATTGAATAAACATGGCCGAATCGGTTACAAAAGCTATTTTTGTATTCTCATTGTAGACGCCAATTTTGCCTTTAATAACTACTTTGTTCGCGGTGTCGGTAAGCGTTACACTGTGTTTCCCGCGGCCATTTCCACTTGCCCTGTCGTAAAAAAGGGTATCTGCTTCAAGTACCTGCGATTTATTGGTGATCTTCGACGATCTGTAAAGTTCTGCAACATTCATTTTTGTATCGTACCAGCCATTTTCGGAATAGAGAACACCACCTTTATCAGTACCTGTGATTGTTGTCGGTCCAACAATGAATGCTCTTTCAGTTTTGCTGTTGTATTTCAACGTGTCGGCGCGTAAAACGAAATCTTTGTTGGTAAGTACCACAGAATCTTTGAAGAATAACATGTTATCATTCGAATAATACCTGCCAATTATGCTCGTCAAAACGTTTGCTGTATCTACAATTTTTCCTCCGTTGTTATAGTAACCGATATTTGTATTGAGGTCAAATTCAAGTGCTTCTGTCGTAAGAATGATTGATTTGTCAACCAGTTTCACATTGCTGATAAACCGGGCTAATTTTGTATCCCCATCATAAAACATTTTATCACCATACAAGTGCAGGGTGTCGCCCTGTATAATATGGACATGTCCAAAAGTGTCGAATTTTTTACTGTCGGTATATGAATAGGCACTGTCACAAAACATTAAAGCGCCGTCACGTCTGAAACTTACATTTCCAAGTAACCGATCAGCGTTGGCTATTATTTTTTCATCGTGTACAATTAAATCAGCATTGTCAATATCAATGCGTTGCTTCTTTTTTTTATCTTGTGGTTGAATTGCTGCCTGAATAAAGACTGAAACAATCGCAACAAGAAAGAGTAAAGGGAGCAGGGACGATTTTTTTGAATGGCTCATACTACTGAGTGATATAGTTCAAGAAACCCTTTTAGGATTTTTGTAAAGAAAAAAGTCCGATCTCGTCACGCACAGGTGCGACAAGATCGGGTTTGATTTGAATAACCTCTGTGGCAAATCAGAGGTGAAAGTCGTATTTATAACAGAACCTTTAAAAGGTTCGGATAAGTTATTTCTTAGATTCAAAATGTTTTATTTTTTCCACGATTTCAGTTTAAAGTTACAATTGGCAAATGTGTCATCAATATGGATATACGTCTTTGCCTGCTGTTTGGCGATCCATGCCCGATAAACGTCTTCTTTTTTCTTTGCAAGAAACATTTCACTCAGACTTTGATAATCCTCCTGAAGATTGGCCTTATGCGCCGCTGTTTTATTAATCAGCTTGATGACTTTATAAACTTGCCTTTGCTTGTCATCAACAGTTACAAACGGACTGGAGGTTTCGCCGATATTCATTGTGGTGATCACTTTGCTCACGTCGGGATCGAGTTCTGAGATTGCAAATTTTGATGAACCACTATGCTGCGATGTCACCAATCCACCATTATTTCGTGTGTTTTTGTCTGATGAATAGAGAAAAGAGGCTTGTTCCCATGTCATCTTCCCTTTACGGACAAAATCAGCGATACTGTCAATCCGGTTTTTTGCCAGTTCAAGTTCTTTTGGGTCAACCTTAGGCATGAGCAGAATATGGCGACATTTGATTTTTTGCCCTTTACGATCGATTAGCTGGATAATATGATACCCATATTCACTTTTCACCACTTTCGAAACCTGATTAGGCTTGAGGTTAAACGCTTCGGTGGCAAAAGCCGGATCGAGCATTGCTCTTCCCACATAGTCCATTTCACCGCCATTTCTGGCCGATCCGGGATCTTCGGAGTACATAATAGCAAGTGTCGCAAAATTATCGCCGTTTTCAACGCGTCTCTTGAAATCGCGCAGTTTAGCTTTTACTTCAAGATCTTCCTTTTCTGTAATGGCCGGAAGTACTGTGATTTGAGCATATTCCATTTGTGAGGGGATTTCAGGAATATCTTTTGATGGTAATTGTCTGAAGAATAGTCTCACTTCAGAAGGAGTTGCTGTAACTTTCGAAACGATCTTGGTTTGCATCTGTTCTGTTTTCAACGACTCTTTGATTGTTTCGCTCATTTCGGCTTTGAGTTGATTGATCGGCTTATTGAAATACTTTTCAACTTCTTTTTCAGAACCGATGTTTTCGATGAAATAATTCATCCGCCGATCCATTTGCTGATTGATTTGATTGTCGGTTACAATAATCAATGTGTCAAGATCTGCTTCAGCCAGAAGCAGTTTTTGTTCGAGTAATTGCTCAAGTACTACACATTTCGCGTCACCCGGGATGTTTATTCCCGAAGCTAAGTTCGAAATGACCCCCGTTTCGATATCCGATTTGAGGATTGGGTTGCTTCCAACAACCGCCACAATCTGATCAATGACCTTATCCTGAGCATTTGAGATCTGTTGTGCAGAAATGATAGTCCCCAGCACAAGGACACTTTTGATTACGTTTTTGAACATGTCTTATATCTATATTATCGGTCTGAAATTTTAAATAGATTCTCTTTTTCCCCTTTTTGGTAAATATTCTTTTGAAGTTCTTCAATTAACTCCATCTTTCTATTGTTCAGGATTAAATTGGCGATACCGTCTTTTACAAATTCGAACGGCGCTTTTTCACCTTTCAACCTGTGATCTTTAATGGTTGCAAGATAATATTTGTTGCCTTCATAAGTTTCGATAAAGCCATTTCGTTTAAGTGCAGCATCAGAATTTGTTATACTTGCTGGCATTCTGGATCTTATCTGGCTGAAATCAATCCAATGTTCATTGAAATAGTCAAACTTTGTGGCGTACTGGAAACTGTATTTCTCAAGTTCAGTGCGCGATTTATCGTCCAGAGCGCTCATCCATCTTTTAAGCTGATCTACCTTTGCCAGGTTTTTAGGCACTTCAATATAAATTGCTTTCACAATATGCTGCTCAAGAATAAACTGTTCGGAATGCGAATCATAAAACCGGCGAATATCAGAAGCAGTAATTACGGTGTCGAGTTTTTGACTGATCAATTGTTGCTGGTACCGATGTATAATAAGAGAAGTCCGGTATTCGTCCAATTCGCGCTGAACATCTTTTTGATCGGCAGCAAGGTTTTCTTCCGCCATTAGGAGCATCAATTCTCGTTTGACCCAACGCTGAATGTAATCTTTTGCCTGATTTATGCTGTCTGCTTTGGTTATACCTCCCCGGAGTTCAACAGCAAGTTCGCGCCGAAGCAGCTGTTTATCTCCGACTTTGGCAACAACACTATCTCCCTGCGATGGTTTGGAGAAATAAGAGCATCCAGATAAAAGGCAAAATATCAATATAATAAGATAGAAATCTCTTTTCATTTAAAATTAAATCGTTTTCTCCCCTAACACAATTACCAGACCAACTTTCTCGTTAGATGCGATATGTCGTCCCATGGTTGTCACAGGCGTCAAATTTACCTTAAATTCCTGAGAAAAAGATAATCCTTTTACAATTCACTTTTTTCAATCGCGGCTATAATTTGGTGATTCACTTGTAATGGTTACATCGTGCGGATGACTTTCTGCAATTCCTGCGTTTGTTATTCGTACGAACTTGGCTTCGTGTAATTTATCGATGTTGTGTGCACCACAATATCCCATTCCGGCCCTTAGCCCCCCCACGATTTGATACATTACTTCATAAAGGGTACCTTTGTAGGGAACTCTTCCGACAATCCCTTCGGGGACAAATTTCTTAATGTCATCTTCAATATCCTGAAAATATCGGTCTTTCGAACCTTGCTGCATCGCTTCAACTGAACCCATTCCGCGGTACGATTTGAATTTACGACCCTGAAAAATGATAGTTTCACCGGGTGACTCTTCAACCCCTGCGAAGAGCGAACCTGCCATTACACATTGAGCTCCGGCTGCCAAAGCCTTGACGATGTCGCCTGAATAGCGCAGTCCGCCGTCGGCAATAATTGGTATGTCGCTGTTGCGTAAAGCTTTTGATACAGTATAAATAGCTGATAGTTGCGGCATTCCAACCCCTGCAATAATTCGGGTGGTGCAGATCGATCCGGGACCAATACCCACTTTTACAGCATCGGCACCTGCGAACACGAGTTCGGATGCTGCTTCGGCTGTTGCAATATTTCCGACAATAAAGTCAATTTCGGGATATTTGTTCTTCGCTTTTTTGAGCAGTTCGAGCACCCCTTTGGTATGTCCATGAGCGGTATCGATAACAACGGCGTCAACCTGCGCCTGAACCAATGCATCGATTCGTTCAATGGAATCTTGCGTTATCCCAACTGCGGCAGCAACCCGCAACCGACCTTTGTTATCTTTACAGGCCAATGGTTTGTCTTTTGCCTTGGTAATATCTTTATAGGTGACCAATCCCACTAATTTATTGTTTTTGTCGACAACGGGGAGTTTCTCAATTTTGTAGTTTTTAAAAATCTCCGTTGCTTTTTCGAGACTGGTACTCGCATCGGTTGTAATCAGGTTTTTTGATGTCATCACCTCGGCAATTGGCCGATTCATTTTTTTCTCGAAACGAAGGTCCCGGTTTGTGACAATTCCGACAAGATGGCGTTCATCATCGATAACAGGAATACCTCCTATTTTGTATATCTCCATCAGTTTAAGCGCATCACCTACAACCTTCTCTTTTGAGATCGTGATCGGATCGATAATCATTCCGGTCTCGGACCTTTTGACGATAGTGATTTGTTTGGCCTGCTCTTCAATTGACATGTTTTTATGAAGCACCCCGATGCCTCCTTCGCGTGCAATCGCGATTGCCATTTTCGCTTCGGTAACTGTATCCATCGCAGCTGACACAATGGGTGTATTTAACCGGATGTTCCGCGAAAACATTGACGATAAATTAACATCCCTTGGAAGTACATCTGAATAGGCTGGTATTAGGAGCACATCGTCGAAAGTGAGACCTTCGATCAATACTTTATCTGAAATAAATGACATGGCTTTCAGTATTAGGGTGAGACTTTCCTTCGCAAATGTAACAAAATGAAACAGAATCCGAAAGCCTTTTGTATAAGATTTACAATTAATAGCCGGCCTTTTTTATCGCATTTCTCCGGTAAATTGAAACAAACAACCTTCTCTTAGAGGAAAAGAGAAGGCTGTTAATTTATCATTAAACGTCAATTGTCTGATTATTTCGGTTAAACCTTTCGATTTCTCCCGTCTTCTCTGGCCTTCTCTCACATTGATTCAATAGTTCTTATCCCAATCCTGAGTACCTTTATCGTATCGATTAAGGCGCCCCGTTTCCGTCATATTTGGTTCATACCAACTTCATACCTTCGTCATATCAGAATCGGGTTCCTTTTTCCGGTGATCGTTTTA
>JAATGF010000063.1 GCA_015654795.1 Bacteroidales bacterium | reverse complement strand
TGGCATTAATTGATTTTTCGAAATTAATGTCACGAACAACAAACGAAACGTACATACGGGCGACCGAATTAACGTCATAAGCTATACCTCTAAAAATAAGGCCCTGCCTCGCTGTTCCCTGTCCTTTTACTTCCCACCACGAGAGAAAGTCGATGTCCGCTTCATGCAATGCTGCTCGTACTTCCTCAAACTTTGATTTTCGTACGATGGCTTCAATTTTCTTCATAATAAATAGAATTTGCGTTAATAAATAACAGAAATAAGTAGTTCACAAAAGTTAAACAAACCAGTAATTTTAATACCAACAAAAATATAAATAAAATCAAAATACCTATATATTAATTGGGGTCAAATTTTTAAAAATACATATTTTTTAAAATTAAGACGCTATTTTATGGGCGTATGGTACAATATTGATAAAAATAAATGAGAAATTCTTTTATTTTTACTTTGAGTAATCAGAATAATCAGGTGTATATTTCCAAATACAAAAGCCATCAATAAATCTCAAAAATGCTACAAAATTTAAATTTCGTATCCATTCGTTCGTTGCTTTTATAATATAGAGCATCACAATACCCACATGCTTCAAAGCTGCCTTTACGTCTTCAAACTTTGAAACCCGGATAATTGCTTCAATTTTTTTCATGGCTAATGATTTTACGGATGAATTACAACGAGATCCCAATCACATAAAATATCTGTTCTTTATTCGGGTTTACGATTGCCGAGCCAAAAAGAGGAATAGAAAAACTGTCACTTATTTTGAGCGTTTTGGTTGCCGTAATTCCCACATTACATACCTGGAAGGATGCATCATCCGTATACCATCCATCACCTCCGCCTGCAAATAGTTTCACGCTTGGAAACTGGTAAGCAACCTCAAAATATTTGTCATCGCCCGCTGATCCTGAGGCAGAATTGAAAATGTAGTTTCCGCCCAGACTAAATTTACCAATTGCATAACCTACGTTTGCTTCGATTGCATGATTACTCGAATCAAAAAGCTTTGAAGTGTTGTAATGGTAATCAGTAACTCCTAACGAGAGGCCTGATTTAAAAGCATACGAAGCAAACAAGTCGGCTTCTTCAGGTGCTCCGGTTGTCAAATCGCCGGATCCCCATGCTCCTATTGAAAAACCTTCAATAGCATACTTTACAGTGGGCTGGATACTGAATGCCCCCGCTTTGGATCCCCTCCAGATATAGCTACTTACTAAATCTGCTCCGGCAGACCATGAACCCTTCGACTCTTGCGCTGAACTTGCAAAGGATCCCACTAAAAGGATCGCTGCAAATAAAAATAAAGAAACTTTTTTCATAATCATCTTTTTTAATTTGAATAATAATTAAGGTATCCCGTATTTAAAATCTATCTGCAAATTCAAAGTGCAATAATTCATTTTTTTAAACTAATACCCATTTAAAAGTAGTATTACGACACAAATTTATATAAGTTTACAACAAATACCCTATTTTTTTAGGCATATACCTTCATAATAACATTAAATTAACAATTAAACCCTCATTTCGCATATTCCGCATCCTGTCTTAATGCAATTTTAAGCTAAAAGTTTATTTTATCACAATTAGTTAAGACATAATGCGCCATAATAAGTAATTTAATAGCATAAATACGTATTATCACTATCAATACAAACAATATGACATTCAGATCCGGGATATTTATAACAAGGAATTAGTGATTGAAAAATAGGTTTCGAAACAAATGAAGGGAGTTCATATGTTTTAATAAAAAAAACTACATTTGAAAATATATTGGCAACGGAAACAAGCATGTTCATTAATTACAAACAAGGATGAAATCTCACGTTTGAGTTCCGTCCGATCACTTAATAACAATTTATCTACAAACAATTTATCCACGGATGAAATAGCCATGGAAATAAACTTCACACAAACCGAAAATGATTATTTGTCTATTAGCTTCGCCGATCTTCGATTCCATTTGGCCTTAAAAATGAATTATTAACAAATGAAACGATACAAAAAACTGTTTTGGCTTGGTATCCCTATTCTGTTAATATTTGTCATTTGGATAAAGTGGGATAACTGGTTTTATAATCCATCGGAACCACCCTATACTTCGTCAACAATTCCGGACCGCATTCTTCTCACCTGGTCAGGCAATGCGTTGAACTCACGTGATGTAACCTGGCAGGGAGATACGGTTACTCATACCGGATTTCTTCAGATTATGAGCAATTCTACCCCCGGGGATACAGTATTTTATACATCCCCGTCAAAAATCATTAAAACTTCCGGTGGAGCCTCCTCCTTTTTCAGGGTTGGAATGAAGAATCTCAAGGCTGGGGAGACATATCGTTACAGGGTCGCCAACGGGAATAGTTGGTCTGATTGGTATAATTTTAAAATAGCGGACAGTACCGACAGTGCCTACTCCTTTATATATATAGGCGATGTACAGGATTCGATTAACGGCGTTTCCGGAAAATTATTTCATAGGGCTTATGAAAGTGAGCCTAACGCAGCTTTTATCCTGTTTGTCGGGGATATGATTGAGCGCCCTCACGATGCTTATTGGGCGGAATGGTTCAAAGCCGGCGGAATACTTTTCAGGACCATTCCGATTATCGCTACTCCCGGAAATCATGAATATTACAAAGGCTTAATTCAAAAGCTCGACGAAAGATGGATGGCCCATTTCTCATTTCCGCAAAACGGCCCCCCTAATTTCTTAGGCCGCGTATGCTACTGGGACTACCAGAATACAAGATATATAAGCATGGACAGTAACGGCATACAATCAATACAATCGGCTTTTGAACAACGGAATTGGTTAAAATCTGTTTTGGAAAATACACACCAAAGGTGGATTGTCGTGATAATGCATCATCCTATTTATTCAACAAGCCGTGGTCGCGATTACTTTTACCTGCGCGCCCTGTTTAAACCATTAATCGATCAATACGATGTCGATCTTGTTCTTGTAGGACACGATCATGCATACGGAAGAGCAGCGCATATTTCAAACTCCAGATTCAAAGACAAACAAGGCGCTGTCTATGTTGGTTCTCACGCAAGCCCCAAAGTATACGACACAGGTTTCTCCGAAAAGATGGACAAACTGGCGACAAATACCCAAATGTATCAGTTGCTCGATGTATCTAACGATTCAATTAGATTTAGGGCTTATACCGCCGACAGCACTTATTTTGATGGATTTACGATCCACAAAGATGCAGCAGGGAACCGTTCCGTTACAGAGAATGCGCCAAAAAACAGTAGCGCTTATCTGAAACCAACAGCCAGTTTCCTTCGAAAAACCTCAAAAAAAGAGATGGAAAAGTATAATCATGAAATGGAGGATTGGGAAAAAAGCAAGAATAAATAAATGGACTGAAAATGCATAACGTATTCAAAAACAATGTATATTTACAGTAACATGCTTACCCCACTTACCGATGGATCAGAGATGTCAGCATAGGCGTTATCGTTTTATTCCTTCCCTGAATTTGCAGCCTCTCACAGAGGTATCAAAAAACTGACATAATTGGGATTATTCGTTCAGATACGAATGATCTACGAATAATGTAATTAACGAATAATCTCCGAACCTAAACCTTTGATGGTATTTATTAACCACAATTCCGCATATGCGGAAAACAGGACACACTGGTGGTTGTCAATAAGGGAAGGCCTTCTTTTCGCATTATTTTTACTCAGGTTTGATTATTCGGGAAATAAGAGGTTTAAGTAATGATTAAAATATGAGTCCACTCCGAAAAGTAAGAAGGTCAGAAAATAGTCATGAAAGAACTGAATCTAAAACT
>JAATGF010000057.1 GCA_015654795.1 Bacteroidales bacterium | reverse complement strand
CTTTTTCCATCCCTTCTCCCTTCTAAAACATCCTCTGAACGCCGATCTCATCTCACATATCTTGTTCCCTGAAATCGTGGTGCAAATGTAGACCCTTTTATTAAATTACAAAACCTGAAAAGAAAAAAAACAAATAAAAATCACATCATTATATATCACTGTATAATAGTTTGTTAAATCATCATAAAAAGTTAGGTTACTATTATTTTTCCTTGTGATAGCCCAGCATCGCAGATAGATCGCCGCATTTTTCAATCAAATCAGGGATCAACCGGCATTTTACCTATGTATGAAACATGGCATTATTAAACAAAAAACCATTGGAATCATCAATGATTTTTCAATTTTTACCCTTGTTTATTACATTTAGCATGTGATAAAGGTTCAAAATATTTTGAAAGAAAAGCAAAACCAGATAATAACTCCTCAAAAATACCCGGGAAATAGCAGGATTTTGATGCCACCGCCGTAGAGAAATTTTCATTTTATCAGGGCAATTATTCTTAAAAATGATCCCAGAAGCCAGGATTACGGTAAGTCGACAAATATAAATGTCTCAATAATCAAATCTGGAATGACAATTACCGGAAATTTCCAGCTCAATTTTCTAAAATTAAGCATTAGAGAAAGGGGTTTGATCAAACACGATATAAGCCTGACGTAAGGATGGAATAAGGATGGTGGAAAGAAATCATGATATATTGTGTTGCCGTTAAGTACCAGAAATGAAATAATGTCGTATTTGCAAATAGCCTAAACGCATGTCTCCTATTATATTCTGTACCCTTATGTATTCGGTTCCCATATGGAATCAACGCGGACTTAATATGGAATTAACATGAACCGAACACGAAGGAAGCATTTCCCCTATATTATTGTTAACTTATACATAACTTTCAAAATACGACATCAAATTATTCACATACTTATAGTAAATCATTGAATACGACATCTATTGATTCACATTATTTAGTGCAAAAAAAAGCCGGAATAAATCCGGCTTTAAAATTAGTATTTGTAATTCCCTATATCCTCCAACGAAGAGGCCCGAATAAATTCGCCTCGGGCTTTAACTTCTCCCTTGGCCATTTTATTAAATACCTGGGCAGAACGGAAATACTCCATATCGCGGTTAGCATCTAAAACAAGAAGATAACTCATGATGATATAAGTGGCCATTTCGACTAAACGGCGAGCATGGAAATCAATGTATTCATTGTCTCCGACTGCAATTACTTTATCGGCAGCTTCTTCATAATCCTGTGTCAATGATATCAATATACGACGGAATTTTTCAAGTTCGGGTCTTAACTCCTTCTTTTCGTACACGTGAATTTGTTTTAGGTATCCGCCTGTAGTAACTCCACGTATAGCAGCAACAACCTGTAACTGAGTAGTTCCCTCATAAATCGAGGTAATTCGGGCATCCCTGTAAATGCGTTCGACGGCATAATCTTTCATAAAACCAGATCCGCCATGGATCTGAATTGCATCGTAAGCATTCTGGTTACAGAACTCAGAAGTGATCCCTTTAGCCATTGGGGTAAACAGGTCGGCCAAACGCTGAAATTCTTTCATTTCATCACGTTCAGGATTGGTCAGTTTACGTTCCTCTGAAATATGCTGATATGTCTTGTATACATCGACAAACCTTGATGTCTCGTAAAGTAATGTTCTCGACGCATCGAGTTTTGCTTTCATCACCGAAAGCATTTCGAAAACCGCCGGAAATTGGATAATAGCTTTACCAAACTGAGCACGTTCTTTTGCATATTGTAATGCTTCACGATAAGCAGCCTCGGAAATACCGACAGATTGTGCGGCAATTCCAAGTCGGGCACCATTCATCAACGCCATTACGTATTTGATAAGACCCATCTTGCGATTTCCAATCAATTCGCCAGGGGCATCTTTAAAAACAAGTTCGCAAGTGGGAGAACCAATGATTCCCATTTTATGCTCAATTCTTCTTACTGTAACTCCCCCCAGGCGTTTGTCATAAACAAACATCGATAAACCACGACCATCACGGGTGCCTTCTTCGGAACGGGCCAGAACAAGCGCTATATCGCCATCACCATTGGTAATGAATCGTTTAACGCCGTTGAGCAGCCAGGTTCCCTTTGCGGCTGAATAAGTTGCTTTAAGTTGTACCGCCTGAAGATCAGATCCTGCATCAGGTTCTGTAAGATCCATAGCCATGGTTTCGCCATTTACAACACGCGTAAGCCATCTTTCCTTTTGTTCTTCAGATGCAAATTCATTTAAAGTTTCAGCACAATCCTGAAGGCCCCAAATATTTACAAAGCCAGCGTCAGCACGTGATACGATATCAGCAGCCATGATATAAGGAACAATCGGGAAATTCAACCCGCCAAATCGTCTTGGTAAAGTAATTCCCAGTAAACCTGCTTTAACCAGTGCATCAAGATTTACCTGAGTTCCTTTGGCATATATCACGCGTCCATCGACAACCCGGGGACCTTCGGCATCAATTGATTCAGCATTGGGGCCAATAATATCGCCACTGATTTCTCCAACAACCTCAAGAACACGCTCATAACTATCCATAGCGTCTTCGAAATCGATTGGGGCATAATCAAAGTTAGCTTTATCGGCGAAATTACGTTCCTTCAACATCACCAGCTTCTGCATCAACGGATGCGTCAAGTGGAATTTTAAGTCTTTATTATCGTTATAAAAATTTGCCATTTCTCTTTTAATTATTAGATATAAACCAGTTAATCACGATTTACTTCGTATTTTGTTTATAATACTTAATCATTTTAGGAATGATCTCAGACAGATCACCGGTTATAACATAATCGGCCAAAGAGTTAATCGGAGCTTCCGGGTCAGTATTAATCGAGATAATCTGAGCAGATTCTTCCATTCCGGCCCGATGTTGAACCTGACCTGAAATACCACATGCGATGTATAGTTTCGGGCGAACTGTAATACCCGTCTGACCAATCTGACGTTCATGCTCAGCATAACCGGCATCGACAGCAGCACGTGATGCACCAACTTCGGCACCCAGCACAGCAGCAAGATCGTATAATAATTTAAAGTTTTCTTTCGAGCCAACACCATATCCGCCGGAAACAACGATTGAAGCCCCCTTGATATTAATCTTTCTTTTTTCAAGATGGCGCTCGATAACCTGAACCGCAAAATCGACATCTGAAACATACTTTGAGACCTCAAGACGATTAACCTTGCCAGGATATTTGGCGTTTAAAATTCCTTTTTTCATGACGCCTTCGCGAACGGTTGCCATTTGAGGACGACAATCGGGATTGATAATCCATGCAATGATATTTCCGCCAAAAGCGGGACGGATCTGATATAACAGATTTTTATATACTTTTCCGGCTTTCTTATCTTCATGATCACCGATTTCGAGGCTTGTGCAATCAGCAGTCAAACCACTATGCAGTGCAGATGAAACCCGCGGACCTAAATCACGACCAATAGGTGTGGCACCCATCAAAGCAATCTGAGGTTTTTCTTCCTGAAATAGTTTGATCAGGACAGCTGCGTGTGGCGATGTAGTATAGGGCGCCAGTCGTGGATCATCGATTATATGCACAACATCAGCACCATAAGGAATAACCTGATTTTCAATATCCTTAAGACCCGCACCAATGATTATCGCTTCGAGCTGACACTTCAGCTCATCGGCAAGACTACGTCCTTTGGTCAGGAGTTCGAGACTTACGTCAGCGACAACTCCTTCTTCAACTTCACAATAAACAAATATGTTATTCATTCTTCGACTATTTTATACCGTAAACAATTAACGACTAACCGATCACATGACTATCGATTAATTCCTTCATCAAGTCATTTATACCTTCATCAGCAGCAGTCAATCTTTTAGCATCTTTTGCCTGCAGGATAACATTCTCGATTCTTTTAACTTTTGTTGGTGAACCAGCCAAACCAAGTTGATCAGGTTCTGACTTAATTTCATTCACCGTCATTTCATGAATGTTTAAGAAAGGTCGCGAATCGTACAGATAAAGATAATCCTCTGTAGCTTCCTGTCGTTCAGTTACCGTACGGGCATGTTTGTACTTCATCAGTAGCTTCGCATTACGCGAACGGCAATCGGGAGCAGAACTGTTAACCGTGAGCAACAACGGAAGCGGTGCTTTCACTGTTTCAACCCCATTGTCAAGACGACGACGAACAGTAATCTTTGATTTATCAACTTTAAGAACCGCTTCAACATAAGTAACCTGAAACAATCCCAGTTTTTCGGCAACCTGAGGACCAACCTGCGCAGTATCACCATCAATCGCCTGACGACCAGCAACAATAAGGTCAAACTCACCCATCTCTTTGATAGCCTGAGATAACGCATATGATGTAGCTAACGTATCGGAACCGGCAAAAGCTCTGTCGGTCAGCAAAACGCCCCCATCAGCGCCACGATATAAACCTTCCCTGATTATCTCTGCGGCCCTACCTGGCCCCATGGTTAAAATTGTAACCGTTGAACCGGGAATCTCATCCTTCACACACAGAGCAAGCTCCAGCGCGTTGAGATCCTCCGGATTAAATATTGCAGGAAGAACAGCCCTATTCACAGTTCCATCTGCTTTCATGGCATCTTTCCCAACATTTCGTGTGTCAGGAACCTGCTTTGCAAGTACAATAATTCTTAAACCCTTCATAATTATTCTGTATGATTTTGAATCTTTAATGTGAAAACAAAACGGTTTTTAATCCCGCACATGTGGGACATCAAACCTTCAATAATTCTCGTCTTCTTTGGCGAGCCTTTGTACATGAAGATTTCGGATGGCAAATATAAAACTTCAATTCTTGCCGACCAACTCTGATGATTAACCTCGATTTAATGAATTCTATAAGAAAAGCCGCATAATTAAGAGAAAAACGGTTCAACCCCTTCTGGAAGTCAAACCCCTCAACACATTAGAACAAATAACTGAATCATTCGAAAATTAGATTGGGTATTTTAACCTGAATAATTTAGAATGATTATTGAGAAAAGCGTAATCTTTTTCATTGAAATCAATTTCCATACCAACGAAAAAAATCTTTCTGTCTAAGCAATGAGCAAGCTTTCAACCTCTTCTTTTCATTTTCAATTGCAATTAAAGTAAGCTTGCCTGAAAACCAATTGGCCTTCGCTTCATTAAAGGATGCTTGCCTGAAAATAAATTCGCTCTTGCTGCGTTACTGCAAGGGCGCCCGAAAATTAAATTGTTGAAAAAAATAGTTCAAGAGAAGTAAGAATAATTAATAAAACATTTGGTGCTCTAAAATATTGCATAACTCTGATGTAATTATTTCCCAATTTAAACAATAATACTTTTATTATCATGAAATCAAAATCAATCGTTTACAATTAGTCCGCCTTTAAAACAGTAAATATTCAATATTCGTAAACCAAATTGTGGTCATTATTCTGAAGTACCAACCCGAGGTATTGCATTTACAAAAAGCCTATGCAAAACTCAGGGCAATGTTGTCCAATCTTGAAAAAATTACGACTTAGTATTAATTGTCTTTTTCGGCGCTTTAGAATATTGCAGCTCGGAATACGACGAACTTAACTACGTCACTCTGGCAAACGAGTTGAACGACCTGATTAAATATTACATAAACGCAACTCAAAGCCTGCGCGATGCGACGAAAAGCAGGTAAAGATGTGTGAGTAAGGAAACGCCGATTGCATAATTCTCAGTCAAGAGGCCGATATGTTATTACAAATAATACAATAAAAACGATAGATGACGTAGCCTACAACAAGGCAGTAATTTTAAAAAATTAGAACAAATATGAAAACAATTATCAAATGGGTTGCAGGAATATCTTTTTGTATGGCAAGTCTGAGTGCATTTATTACAGGTGGAATGGGAATCTTTTCAGGTATCCTATTTATTGTGAGTGGACTAATATGTTTGCCTCCATTTTTAGGTTATGTCGAAGCAATTTTCGACTCAAAATTGAGTAGTACAGTAAAATATGTAATTGTTATCTTTTGCTGGTTATTGGGCGCCCTATTGTTTCCAAAAGATAAAGCTGAAAATGGTATTATAAATAATAATAATCGAGATAAAGCTCAGCAACAAAAAGACTCTTCGAAAAATACTCAACTAAGCACAATTGAATATAATAAGCAAATTGTAGAAGAAAAACCTTCTCTAAGAATATGTAAATCTGACATTGGAAAAGTGAAAACAAACGGAGACGGCTCTATTGGTGTAAAAACAGAATTGACAGAATTGCTTAAACTACTTAGGAACAAAGAATGCGATGTTATTGAGATTATTTTTATTCAAGCGTCTCCACCAGACCGAAATTATGAAGATATGAAGCTCAAGTTAATTTACAACAAAGTGAGCAATAGACTGCAAAACATATTCACAAAAACAAATGTAATTGAAGATTATAATAATATCAATGAAGCATGTTTGACTGATTTTTTAAAGAGCGGTAAAAAGAATTTTAATTCTCTCTCTGACTATTGTAAAGACATGAAATACGACTTTAATAATAGACAAATGAACCAGACTGCTATTGGCCTGAAACCTGAACAAAGTGAGATAGATGCTTCAGTGAAAATTGTAAAAGATTTTATCAAATCAAATGCAAAAAATGCTTCAAGTATTAAATTTTTAGAATGGTCTAAAGTTTCTTCATTTGGCGAAAATTGGGTTGTTAGATGCAAATACAAAGGGACAAATTCTTTTGGAGCCATTATTACTGAAAATTCGTGGTATTATATACAGGACAGTAAAGTTGTAGACATCAGAGCTATTCAATAAATGACTTTTTGTAAAATTGAAGAAATTGCAAGCAGCTTAGTTGAATGAACATGACTAATTTATAGATTGTTGGTTGTAATTTAAAAAAGACAAATCCCATGATTACATATATGACAAAAGACGATGTTTTAAAATGTTTGTGCGAAAACTGTACTGTTGAAAATCATTTATCACTTGATACATCCGTTTTATTAAAAACTACTCAAAAAGACTTTGATGCAGTAAATGCTGTCCTAATATATTTTCAACGAATTGGTTTTCTTAAAGACCTAAATTCAAGACATGAGGTTATATATCTTACACTCTTGGTTGAAGCAAATGACTTTTATTTAAGAGGTGGTTTTGTCGCCCAAGAAGAATTATTACAAAACAACATTAGAAAACTGCTTCTAGAAATTGAACAACTTAAACCGTCTTTTCCAGAAAAGGTTGAAAGAATCACTAACATAGGCAATGCTATATTATCTGCAATCGGTTTATTTATTAAGTATTGAAAAATTATTATTATTCACACTGGTGGATAATCTGGACTAAGTTGGTGCGGATTTGCAATCCTATTATAAACAAACATTATTAACTTGAAATCATGGGAATGCAAAATAGAATATCACCCGGTAATATTTATTTTATTCATAATAATCCCGTAAGAGCCTAAATAGTGGAAGATCCAGAAGACTATCGATAATAGCTCAGCAAAGATTCCTCTGGCGAAAAAGGATTAGTAAATATCAAATTTGTTTACTTATAGGATTTAATTGGAAACGAATAAAAAATAGTCATTCAGTCCGCATAAATACGGCACTTCCTACTTTTCCTACTTTCTATTTTTAAATTTTAAATTGAAAGTAGTTCGGGAGTATTTGAACACGGATGCCGGTTTCATGGAGGTCAGGAAATACAGATTATGAAACACTAAATACCCATAAAACTATCACCGGAAAAAGGAGCCCGAAGTTGGTACGAGGAAAGTACGGAGTTGGTACGGACCAGGTACGAAGGAAGTGGAGTGCCTTTATCGATACGATAAATGTACTCAGGATCGGGATAAGAACTATTAAATCAATGTGAGAGAAGACCAGAGAAGACGGGAGAAATCGAAAGAGTTAACCGAAATAACCAGGCAATTGACTTTTAATGATAAATTAAAACCTCTTCCCCAAAGCACCAAAGAGAAGGTTGTTTGTTTCAATTTATAACCTTCCCATAAAACGATCACCGGAAAAAGGAACCCGAAGTTGGTGCGAGGAAGGTCAGGAG
>JAATGF010000010.1 GCA_015654795.1 Bacteroidales bacterium | reverse complement strand
GGAAATATGACGTTTCAGGAACCCGTAGAAACAAGGCATGCCTCGTCTCGCTCTGAAACATAATTCGTAATCCCGTATGTATGGGATTCATAATTCAATGACATTAAATAACTGTTTAAAATCCCGTGAGGGATTTGACATAGGTAGAAGTTCCATAACCTGTATTTCCTGATCTCCATGAAACCGGCATTCATGTTCAAATCCATTTTATTATATATTCTTAAATATATTCCCCCTGAATTCTGTCTTGGTCCGTTACTATGAATTTTGTCGCACACCCCGATAGATCAAAGGGGGTCAGCATATGCATTTTAGTTTTATTTCTTCCCTGAACTTGTAGCCTCTCACAGAGATGTCAAAAAAACTGACATGATTGGGGTTCATTAACCGCAATTCCGCATATTCGGAAACAGAACAAATGTCCACATAGATTCCCGCACTATACTTCATAGTGCCAAAGATTAGTTTGAAAAATGATTAAGCGCTGTAAAAGAGTTTGTCCCTAAGGATATAACAAGCTCCGATTATGCCGGCTTTTGAACCAAGTATTGACATTTTCAGTTCCATATCCTGACTTACGAGGCTCAGCGAATATTTGTGGATAGCAGTTCGGACGGGCAAACGTAAATACATATCTGTTTCAGCAAGCGCCCCGCCAAGCACAACAAGCTCAGGATTAAAAACATTGATCAATAATGACAAATATCGACCCAAATCGTTTCCAATCTCCTCAATGATCTCAATTGCCAATGTATCTTCATTTTTGATAATGGCCGTTAGAATATCATCAACTGTAATATCATCAATTGCTTTTTTCCCGGAAAGAATTGATATAGATCCATTTTCAAGTGATTTTTTAAACTTTCGTTCCAGAGCAATGCCCGAAATTTCGGTTTCGAGGCATCCCTTTTTTCCGCAATGACAAATAATCTCATTGTCAAATACGGGACTATGGCCAAACTCCCCCGAATATCCCGATTTGCCGTAATACAATTTCCCTGCACAAATGATCCCGATTCCAACTCCCCACCCAATATTTACAAAGATAACATCCTTCTCGTTCTTAACCACACCACCGTTATATTCGCCGTAGGCCATGGCACGGGTATCATTTTCAAGAAATGTTTTAATATGAATCCGCGACTCAATAATCTCACTGAGCGGTTTCTCCTCGAAGAAAAAGAAACTATAACTGAATCCTTTGCGCGAGTTGATGCGACCGCTTAAATTGATGCAGGCTCCAATAATTTTATCACGTGGCACTCCCGAATCATCAACAAACTGGTTAATAATAGAACACAGCGAAAAAAGAGATTCACGGGTATTTTCGAGTGTATATGAAATGCTTTCGGAAAGCTTTACAAAATTGTTATTGAAATCCTGAATTCCAATACTTATTGAGCTCTTTTTGACTTCAACACCCAGATAATAACAAGCTTTTGGATTTATTCCGTATTGTGAGGGGCGTCTTCCACCTGAAGTTCCAACCTTTCCATCTTCAAAAACTATACCTTCCTCAATCAGTTCTGAGATGATTTTTGTTACAGTAGGGATACTAAAGTCAGTTTCCTTGCAAAGTTCCGCAATAGTTGCCACCCCAACTAAAGTGAGGCGTTTAATAATGCTTTTTTTAAGCTTTATCAATTTAAGCGCTGAAAGCGAAATATCTTCAGGATAATCCAGTAAAATAGAAAGACTCATATTGATTCTTGAAAAAATCTAAAAATAGGCTCAAAACAATTTAAAATTCAAAAGACTAAATCTTGAATTCTTAAATGCAAAAGTATTGAATTTAAAGCAGAAAAACATATTCTGATCTTTTTCTAAAGACATTCTTTATTTTATCCCGGATACTAGCGCATCAAGCAATTTTTCCTGATCTTTTTGATAATACCAGAACATCGCTCCGCCTAATTGATTTTTCTTTATATATTTACATTTGATGCTAATCGATTTTTCATCGTCGCCTGAAGCAAAGGTACAACTTTTCGCATCCCAGTAATAGGGCGCCTGAGCCTTGTTATCCCAATATTTTTTCAGGGTTCCGTCAGCAATCATAGCTTTAATTTCAGTTACCGATAATCGGGGTGTGTTGGTCGCAAACTGATACAAACCTTTGTTTTTAGGATTTACGCCACTCCAATAGTTATAAAAGCCTAATGGTATGCCCAAAACAATCTTATTTGCCGGAACACCAGCATCGATGTGATATCGCACAGAAAGATCGGCACTAATTGTTCGGGGATTGTTCGCTGTATCAAACAAGTTTGATTGATGTCCTGTAAAATAGATTGGTAGCGGAAGCCATGACATATAAAAATCGTAAGCCATAATATTTACAAAATCTATCTGTCTGGCAATGTTTCGTAAATCAATCGCATGAGTAATCTCTGATAACGGAGAAGTGGTGATTGTCAATAAATACTGTTGCTTCCGATTCGCTGCTTCCGATTGTTTTACAAAAGCTGCCCTTGTTTCCGTAAGCAATTTAGTAAAATTATCTTTATCTTGTGGTCGATTCGGATTTAACGAAAGTGCTCCTCCTGTACCGACCCAATCATAACCAGGAAATTCCCAGTCAATATCGATACCATCTATTTTTGTTTGTTCAATAAAATCGAGCACCGAGTCGATGAAGATCTTTCTGTTTTCGGGATTTTCGGCCATCAGGAAAAACTCCTTTGTATCGCCAGTCCAACCACCAATGCTGATTAGGATTTTCAGATCGGGTGATTTTTCTTTTAATGCAACAAATTTAGCGAGGTATTTGCGGTCGCTTTCCTGGAGTACGATTTTATTATCAACAATATGAGCAAACGAATAATTGAGATGTGTAAGTTTGCCCGGATCGAAGGTATTGAAATCGACACTGCTTTCAGGGCTATTAACATAGCCAACAACAAAACGCCGATGTTTTTGCGCGTTTCCGTTTATTGTGAAAAGAACAAGAAGAATAACGAGGGAGTAAATAGTTTTCATCATTTAAGTTTCTATTTGTGCGTTTTATCTGCCCGCGTTTGCCGTTCAACAATAATATTACCCAACGTATCAAACATCTTTTTCATTTTCGGATCTTTACTTTTGGACATTTGCAACCAGGCCCCGCCTCCCTCGTAATATGCAACCGGATATTGTTTCCATACATTATTTTCGTTGAAAGCATTAATATAATCATAGAACCGGGCCCGAAATTCAGGTTTGGCAATCCGCTCATCAAATTCCATCTCAAGTCCCATTTGATGTTCTTTTGCAAATACACACGCATCCGTCAGCTGTTGTTTTGGGATGTCGGTTGCAAAAAAATAGTTGGGCTGCTGCCATGCAAAATCGAACCCTAATCTTTCCCATTCACCTTTACCTTTTGCTCCCCAGTATGGGATCCAAAGGAGTTGATAGCTTTTTGCTTCAAGGTATTTTTTTACGAAGGGGATGGCCTCATCAGATTGAACAGCATCCTCATGTACCCAATAAAAGCCACTCAATTGAATGTGTTTATAGTTCTTTTTATTCCACTTTTTCAACGCTTCATCAATAAACCAACAAGCGGCTTTAACCTGATCATCGGAATTGTTGAAATTGAGTTTCTTTCCGTCCAGTTCTCCCCATTCTGTAAATCCGTTTACAGGACATGGAATACTTAAAACAACCTGACGCTGACGCACTGGCTTTTCCCCTTTTTGCGAAAGACTATCAAGAAGAAATTCAAGCGCATCGGGCCCTTTTTGGTCTCCGAAATAACGATTAAGCAACCCTTCCCATTGTTCTTTTCCGGCAGTCCTGTGTCCAAATCCCGGATCGTAGTCGTACTTCTGAAGATTGTCGAATATTTCGAGGAAAAGAAAACCATCGAAAAGCCATTCTGTGTTTCCTGAATTCTCACGGTAGAGGTATGGCGCTAATTCGCTGGCAGTCCATGCGGGGCGCTGTGTCCCACCATGATAAATCAAGGCCAGATCTGAAATAGTTAGAGTTCCGTTTTGGGGACCTTTCGGCTTGTCAGAAGCAAAGGAGCCATGCGATATAAAAGCAATCAGGATGATTGCCGAAAATAAAATTGTTTTATTCATTGTTTTTTGTATACTTTCACATAATCGACAATGAAAACATCCGGGAAAACAGTGTTGGCGATGTTCTTAAGCTCTCCGGGAAGTTCCATGCTCAGGATCATATATTCTTCAATTTTCGAAACTCCGCGTGTTTCTTCGTGGAATTTGTAGCCATCGATGAAAAAGGAATATTTTTCGGAAGTCCATTCAAAACCGTAGGTATGAAACCCTTCACTTAATCCTTTCAGGTAACTCTTCTTTGGTCCGATGGAATGCATATTAGGCCCGTAATTCCAGTGAATGGCACTGGTGATGGTATCGTTGCCCATTTCTTCGAAAAACTCAAAAATATCCATTTCTGCCCCATATAATGCAGGATCCTCACCCTGAGATATTTTGGATGACTGAATCCAGAAAGCGGCCCAGACTCCCGGCGATTTCTGCAGCTGAGCCCGGCATTCGAAATATCCGTATTTTGTAGTAAAATGGCTTGCCGTTCCGACTGCACTCCCCAAAATGGAGTCACCTTTTCGCATCGCATAAAGTTTGAGACAACCATTTTCGACTTTTACTGCTTCTGCTGAATTGTACCCAATTCGCCGGGGACCCACACCCCTAATGTTCCACTTTGTTGTATCGAGTTCGTGTCCGTTAAACTGATCTTCCCAGATAAGCTTGTATCCCATCGATTTTGGGGTCATCCGTTTTTGCGACATTGCATTATTCGAGCTCTTTTTCTGCGCGAAAACTGAGGTCGCCAGTAAAAGAAGAACAAGGATCATAAATAAATTTTTCATGTAACAGAATTTATTGGTTGTGTTTGTAGTTTTTGAAGGTAAAAAACAATATAGATAATTTGAACAGTCTGATGTCATATTTCAAAATATAAGGTCTACTGATAAATTGCAATAAAATATAACGAGAATTATAATCTCGTCCTGCAAAATGCGGGATTCACCCATTGTTTAAAATATATTTGCAGACTACCAGCTCCGGGCTTTGTGAAATCTTGCTGTAACAAATGATACAGAAACCTTACTTAAAATACGAAGAAGGTATGGTAAAAGGAAAGGAAGTTGATTACTTTTCGTTAAGTTGTGATTGTATCCACGCAGTACGATTTGTCGTTATTCCTCTTACTCCAAGGCTGATTAGTCGTTTAGCCTCTTGGGGATCGTCAACAGTCCATGCCAAAACATCAAGTTCCAGTTGTCGGGCTTTGCTCATAAGGTCTTCGTCAATGACGGGCGAATACAAATCCAATCCATCCACGCCTTCTGCGGCTGTTTTATCCATTCTCTCAAGCAATTCTTTTTTAGTGCTGCATAACCAATAGCACTTATTCTGAGGAAAAACATGTTTAGTATCAACTATAGTTTGCCAATCGAATCCGATAAAAACAAGCTGATCTTCTTTACCGCTTTTCTGTATTAGTTTTTTCAACCATGGTAATACTTCTGCCGAACATTTTATTTCGATGAATAATTTTTTGCCCTGCGGAATTGTTTTTATGACTTCTTCGAGGAAAGGAATTTTTTCGTTTCGGAATGTAGAGTCTTTAAAAGAGCCTGCATCCAGCTTTCTTATCTGTTTCGAATCGGAGTCCTTAATTTCGAAATCCTTGCCTGTAGTACGTTTTGTATTCCCGTCATGAATCACCATAATTCGATGGTCTTTTGACAGATGAATATCTAATTCGGCTGCATCTGCGTTTAGTTCCCATGCAAGCTTAAAAGCCGCCAACGTGTTTTCGGGCGCACGGGATGATTCTCCCCTGTGAGCAATAAATTGCACCTGTGCCTTTGATAAAGAAATGGTTAGCGTTAAAATGAAAATGGACAGAATGTATTTCATAACTAAATATCCTATTTTTTAATATTCGTAAAATCGGAAGGAAACTCCAGCTTGCAAAACACATCACCTTTACCGGTACGTATCCATGTTTTAAATGTTCGGGAACCTTCTGTTAATTCAATTATGCGACCGCCGTTTGGCAATTCACAATAAGTCGTTTTGCTTCCGGTAAAGCGGCCATAAGCCAGCGCAATACCATGAAGGTATGCGATATAGTCGTTGTTGTGATCGTGTCCGACAAACATTCCCATTATATCTCCGCATTCCAACATCGCAGCATACATTCCAGAGTTGATACTTGCGGGACATTCGGACTCAAGACGTAATCCAACAGGAGGATGTTTTTCGTTGGAATACGCTTCATGATATTCCGGCAGCGGAATATGAAAAAATGCCAACGAAGGAAGAAGGGTCCCATTATTTAATTCTTTCTGTTTTTTACTTTCGGTTCGGTACCAACCAATTTGATCGAATTGAAACCAACCGTATCCGCTTACCGAATCGATGGTACTATAAGCATTAGAATCCATGCAGTATAACAATGCGGCATTCTTTTCTCCTGTTGATGATTTAATTTTGAGCAAATAGTTACCATACCCGGAAACATTCTCTGTTTTGGAGACAAAGAGACTATATGGCATTGGTTCAATGATTTTGGATAATTCTTCCCTTGTCAGCCCGTTTTCGTCATCATGATTTCCAAATACCACGGCAAATGGAATTTTGCGTTTTATTACCGACTCTGTTGCCATTGTCCACCCTTTTTCGACCGGAGGCCCCGTTACAATATCGCCGGTAAATACTACAAGATCAGGTTTTTCCTTATCTAATACTTCATTTATGGTTGCAAAAGTCACCTGCGATTCGATATCATTCGCCTTGATATGGGTATCAGTAAATTGTACGATCTTGAATTTTCCATTCTGATTGAACTTCAAGTCCGGTTTCCTGGCATTAACAAAACTAGGTACAAAAACACTAAGCAAAACCACTAAGCAAAAAACACGATTTCTCATATTATCTGTTTTTAAAAAAGAAGCTGAAGATATCATCTTCTTTTTACTTTCCAAATAAATAATAACTTAAAAAAAATCTACTTAGGTGAGAAAAAGAAAAAAGAGGAGGCCATACAAACAGCCTCCTCCTCATTATTTAATTTAGTTTTTGGCGTCCCACCAAACACGTGTAGTAGTTTTGTCACTACCTATGCGGGCAACAACTTCCTTATAATTTGCAGCATTTACAATCGCCTCAGTAGCCGGATAAATTAATCTGCGAATAGATCCTTTCCATGTAGTAGATCCAACTTCAACAACTGCAGTAGGATCGGGTGCCACAAACGGGATAAGAGCAGGCAATGCTAATCTGCGATAATCGTTAAAAGCCTCCCAACCATTGTCAGGGAAATTCGCAATGTATTTTTGCGTAATAATTTTCTCAAGTTGCGTGTTGTGATCTCCTACGGTATTGTTAAAAGCGACAGTAGTCCCATTAACATTAGGATTTTCCGAAACCAAATAAGTTTCGACCGAGGCATTATCAATTCCTGTTTCTAACATCGAGGCACGTACACCTGCTTCATAAAAATCCTTTGCTGCACCTCCCATATTCCAGCCACGAACAGCACCCTCAGCCTTTAGAAAACAAACTTCACTGTAAGGCATCAAAGTCATGTTTTGGTCATTATCTAATGTTACTGTTCCATTTGAGGCTACGGTACCTACATAACGCAATCCTAACCGGGAATTATTTGTCTTGACATTCACTGCTTTTTGTCCTTCTTCGAGTGGCAATCCAGGAAGAATTCCCCTCCACAACCCAACATAAGCAGATGTTGCACCCGTAGTTAAGCGGGTAACATTAAAATAGACAGGACCGCGAGGGTCAACTTTGGCAGGAACAGAAACATTAGCGATACCATCGGTAGAAGCAGGAAAATCGATTCCACCCAAACCGGTAAGCAAATTTTCCATTGATTTGCTCATTGCCAATTCGCCCCATGAGTAATATGTAGGATAACAATAATAGAAACCCCACAATTTATAACTCTCAGTTCTTAATATCTTAACTGACTCATTATTGCTGGCGAGTACTAATTCGGAAGCAACTGCATCTTCAGCTTCAGCTTTTGCCTTTGCCGGATCAACTTCGCTCATGCGCATCGCCAAACGAAGCCGAAGTGAATTCGCAAACTTTTTCCATTTGGCAACATCGCCTCCAAAAATAAGATCATTCACACCCGGATTCATTTTATTCGCATCAAGAGCTGCGGCAGCTTCTTTTAGCTCTTTGACCATATCATAATAGATATCCTTTTGGGTATCGTACTTTGGCAGGATTCCGGTACCATTGGCAGCTTCAGAATAGGGCATATCACCGAATAAGTCAGTAGCGCGATCAAACAGCCAAACCCTCCATATACGGGCGATCTGAACGGTATTACTTTTCAACGTATTGTCCTTCTGATTAATAATAATGTCGTTCATTGCATTAACCCAAGTCCAATGTTTTGCCCAGTAACTGTTTGTCCAACCTTCAACAGGAATAAACCGATCGGTTGTAAATCCCTCGTTAGCTATATATTGAGCAAAGATATCAACAGTAAGACTGTGAATTCGTTGATGAAGATCAATATCCATTGTTCCACTAATCAATGCATTTGATAGAAGGAAGTCCGGATCAATCGTTTCTGGCGTGGGATTATTGGGATCAATATTCATATCATCAAAGTTCTTTGTACAACCAGAAAATAGAATCAATCCGAGAAATCCAATAAGGATATATTTTTTTGCTTTCATAATCATTTCAATTTTAGTATAAAACATTAGAAACCAATGCTAAGGTTGAACCCTACGCTCTTAAAGGATGGAACTGAACCATATTCGATTCCCTGTCCGTTACCAGTACTATAAGCCGATTCCGGATCAAAACCCGGTACATCGCTTTTGATCAACCAAAGATTGCGTCCTACCACACTCAATTTTGCTGTAGCAATGGGTGTATGACTCAACAGACTTTTAGGAATATTATAACCTAAACTAAGTTCCCGCAACCGGATGTTCGTTGCATCATAAACATATTCCTCAGCAACATTGGCAACGTGATTCCAATAAGCCTCCGGACTAACGGCAATAGTATTAACGGCTCCACTGGTTTCACTAACCCCTTTTGCCACATAACCGCCTGTACCGGCATACCATGCCTCTCTTCCTTCGAGGCTCATCTTCGAAGTACCATAAACGTTGGAAGCCGATAACGAATTGATGTAGATGTTTCCACCCCAGCGGACATCAATCAGGAAGCTTAGATCTATTCCTTTGTAAGAAAAACTATTCACTATTCCACCTGTCCATTTAGGATTATAATTACCCACTTTGCCATTCAAATCATCAGCAATAAGTGGCAATCCATTACTTCCGATAAGACGATTTCCATTAACATCTCTCTTGTAGGTTCTTCCCAACATATCGCCATAACTGCTTCCTTCTACTGCAAGAATCCGGATAAAATCAGTTGAAGCCATCAGGTATTCTTTTGCGTCAGGATGCAACGATATAATCTTGTTTTTATTCGCAGCATAGTTTACAGTCACATCCCACTGGAATCCACTTTGTGTTTTAACAGGTGTACCGCGAAGTACCAATTCTATACCACTATTCTGGATGTCCCCCGCATTGATCATACGATAAGAGAACCCCGTAGTAACCGTTATGGGAAGGGCAAGAATCTGGTTTGTAGCATTTTTCTTATAATATGAGAAATCGACGCCCACGCGATTATCAAACATTCGGAGATCTAAACCAAATTCTTTTGATTTAATCATTTCCGGTTTCAAATTGTAATTTGGAATTGTGGTAGGAGAAGTTGCACCCTTCACTGCATCAATAATTGTGAATAAAGAATAGGTAGGGAGCAATTGATAAGCACTTGCATCATTTCCAACCTCCGCATAAGAACCTCTAAGTTTTAGAAAAGAGATAAATTTAGGAAGCGAAAGTTTAATTTCCTTCGCCATATCTGATACTACCCAACCTAAACTAAATGAAGGATAGAAGAATGAACGGTTATTCGAAGGAAGCGTAGACGACCAATCATTACGACCAGTTACATCAAGGAAAAGATAATTATTATAATTAACCTGCATAAAACCATAAGCAGAATGAATTGCTTTTTGGGATACATAGTTGGTTGCGTTTAGATTCTTTGCATTCGACATTGCAAAGAAATCAGGAATCACCAATCCATTGGACGACATTGTATAAAGATTGGTGCGCCCCTTCATAATGTTACCTCCAAAACTGAAACTACCGGAAAATTTAGAACCGAACAGATTATCCTTGTTCATACTTAGTAAAGCATCTGTATTATCCTCTCTCGAATTACCTGTGCCCAAAATATAATCACCAGTACTTCCATAATTTCCGTAAGGTGTTCCCTGAACAGTTTTATTGTCATTGTAGTCGTAATAAAAGTCTTCTCCATGACGAACTTTCAGGTTCATCCAATCTGTAAACTGGTATTGAAAAGAGATAAACCCGATAATTCGGTCACGGCTGTCAGAATTCGAATTATAATCGGTGGTCCAATATGGATTTCTGACCATATATTTGTTTCTGTCCGACCAGCTACGCATATTGTTGAAGGCATCGCGTGGTGACGTCATATCAGAATAGTGCACACTACGAGGCATCATCAGGTAATTTAAGAATACATTCTCTGGACTACCTGCTAAATTAGGACGATTATCGGCTGATTGTCTGATATAATTAAATTTTGTATCAACAGATAACTTTTTGGACAGATTTGCAGTTACACGGAAAGTAGCTGTCGTACGGTCCATCGAACTATGTGGTACAGCTGAATTATTATTAAGGTGAGAAATCGCACTCCAAAAAGTAACATTATCGGATCCGGCATTCATTTCTACCGTATTATTAGTTGTCAGCCCCGTACGAAGAAAATCTTTAATATTATTATCGGATGCTTTAAACGGGCGTTCCTTTCCTGTCCAGTCAGTTCGTAGTTGTCCATCCATTTTTGCACCCCAACTATACTCACCATTGCTGTCGAATTCACCACCAGAACCTTGTCCGTATAAATTCTGCATCTCAGGAAGGACAAGTGGACTATCAAATGTAACATTGCTATTCAACTTAATACCAACACCTTTTCTTGCAGTTCCCTTTTTTGTTGTGATCATCAATACCCCATTTCCAGCACGTGAACCGTACAATGCTGCAGCACTTGGCCCTTTCAATACTGAAATAGACTCAACATCATCGGGATTAATAGCAGATAGGCCATTTCCCCGGTCAATCCCTCCCCACTGGCTGTCGGTTCCTCCGGAATCATTGCTCATCGGTATTCCGTCAACAATAATCAACGGCTGGTTATTTCCACTAATCGAGTTCTCACCACGAATTACAATTCTACTGGAACCTCCGGTACCATTTCCGGAACGATTAATCTGTATCCCGGCAACTTTACCTGCCAGGCTGTTTACAACATTGTTCTCCCGAGCTTCTGTTAATGCTTCCCCTTTGACCTCCTGTATTGAGTATCCCAACGCTTTTGCTTCCCGTTTGATCCCAAATGCAGTAACGACAACATCCTCCAGATTTACCAACTCAGCTTCCATCACAATATCGAACTTCGACATGTTGTCAATAGCCACTTCCTGCGACCGCATACCTACGAATGAAAAGACAAGCGTTTTGGCATCCGCAGGCAGTGACAATGCAAAATTACCATCAATATCAGTAGTTATTCCGGTAGTAGTTCCTTTCACCACTATTGTTACACCCGGAATTGGCTGTTTTGATTGGTCCGTCACCTTACCGGAGACTTTCTTAGCTGCTTGCTGTCCTCCTTCAAGCATTTTGGATGAAGAAAGTACAATTTGCTTATCAACAACAGTGTAAGTGATGTCTGTGCCTTCAAAAAGTTTTGTGAGAACCTGACTGATTTTTTCATTTTCAGCCCGAAGATCTACTCTGCGTTCCACATCAACAATTTTACTATTAAACATGAAGAAAAATTCAGTTTGACCCTGTATTTCCCTCAAAACCTCTTTAACAGTCTGGTTGGCAATATTGAGGTTGACTCTGGCATTTTGTGAGTATGTTTCTACTGCAAAAACCTGCGCCACACTAAATGTTATGATGAATAATATCAGCCGCATAACTAAAAATGTTTTACCGACCCAATTTCTTATTAAAGGTCGATTGGTGAATCGTTTAAATTTCATAATTTTGTAATGTTTGATTTAATACTAAATTAAATTAAGACTTTTCGATCGTCCAAGATGAAAAGGTTTGTGATTTTCAAAGGGATGTTGTAGCATCCCTTTGATTTTCATCGTCTAGCAGGCTTATAATTTCTTCATAGGCAATCTTATATCCGTTTTGTAATTACTATTTTCCGTTTTGAATAAGTGTTATCATCAAGTCGTTCCCGATCTGTGATAGTATATTTGATTGGTGCAGAAATCTTTAATAATTCGAGTATTTGAGGCAATGTCTCATTCCTGTAGGTGGCAGTATAGACATACTCCTTAAGTTCAGGACTCTCGAGGACAATATCTACATTAAACCATCTGTTTAATTTTCTTACAACTTCATCCATTTGATCATCCTTAAAGATTAACAATCCTTCTTTCCATGATGTATATTTACTAACATCCACATTACTAACAGACAATGCATTACGGGCAACATCAAGAATAGCACGCTCTCCGGGTACTATGTTTGCAACTATATTATTTTCATTATAATCTCCTGAAAATAATTGCACGCTGCCTGATTCAAGTATTAGTTCAGTATTTACTTCGTCGGCATAATTGGTAACATTAAAGCGCGTTCCTTTGACCGCTATATTCATTTTTCCTGCCTTCACCAGAAACGGATGTGAAGCATCTTTAAAAACATCAAAAAAAGCTTCTCCTATCATCTCCACCTGACGTTTGTCTTTAGCAAAGGAGACAGGATATTTGAAAACAGAACCGGAATTCAGCCAAACATGTGAACCGTCAGGAAGTAAGAAGTCAGCCTTCGTCCCTACAGGTGCTTTAATCGTTTGCCAGACAATCTGATTAGCCTCTGCTGGTAAGGTTTTGGGTATTCTTGTGGTAAGGTAAATCGAATAAATTGATAAGGGAAGAATGAATACAGCGGCTACTTTTGTAAAAATGGCAAATGCCTTCTTTTGCAAGAAGTATTTTCCTGAGATTCCCTCTTCATGTAATCTTATTTGATGGTGCAGCCGATCAAGTATCCGATCAGTTATTAACCGTGTGTCAGTTGGGTCTAAATCGTCGTTATGCGCTGCAACTATTGTATTCCATTGATTTTCAGACGCGCCCTTAAGCAGATTGTCATTCCCGGAATCTTCAAAAATATCAACGATTTCCCGAGCTTCTGGCTTGGAGCAAGTCGCTTTCATGTATTTCTCAAAAAGAAATGATATTCTGCTATATTCTTTTCCGGGATTGGACATTCTGATTTATTCGTTAATATATGAACCTAAAATCGATCAGCAAGATTTCCTAAAATTTATTAACCTGTAAGTAATACGAAGAAGAACGGCGATACCCCCTGCCAAAAGGGAAAAAAATGTGATTTTGTGTTAATTTTTTAAAAAAAGAATCAAAGGAACACCACCGCATAAAGCAAAATGATTAAAGAATCATTTCCTAAACGCTTTTTTATAAAATTCATCGAAAAATTAATACTGTTTTCAACAGTCTTGACTGATATGTTCAACTTTTCAGCAATTTCACTATACGACAGATGATTAACTCTACTCAATTGATAAATCTCGTTTTTCCGGGCTGGTAATTCAGTTACGATTTTTTGGACTTGCACTAATAGATCCCCAAATTCAATCGCCTCTTCCAAATTGTAATTGGAAGTAGCTTTATCCATGATTATTTCTCTATATTTTCTTTCCTTCAATCGCTCTCTGAGCAAATCGACAATTATATTATAGGCTATGGTAAACAGAAATGATTTGAAGGCATAATTACTGTCAATACTTTTGCGTTTCTCCCAAATTTTAAAAAACGTATTTTGAACGACCTCTTCAGTATCTTCTTTTGACTTCAAAATAGAGAAGGCAAAAAAATAGAGTCTGTTACAATAAGCCTCGTACAATTTGTCGAATGCACTTGCCTTTCCCTCTTTAACATCTTCGACTATCTCTTTCTCAGTTTTCATCTACAATTTAAATTGATTCAGAAATATGAATTGAATATTAAAAACAATTACCTATATAGTATTCGAATACATCAGAATTTTATTAAATGCAAGAATACCGCAATAAAATAACTTTTTTAATAAAGGGTAAAAGTAAATCAAATTTACTTTGCCCTTTGTGCCAATTAAAAGCAATCGTTGTTATCCTCCTATTAATCGGGAAGAAATTGAGTATTAATTCCCCCAAAATCTTTAATCCCTGAATTGACAATTCGGAAGAAGCGATCAACTAAATTCTATAATTCAGTCATACAGCGTATTACTACTAACAATTTCATGTCCATGCTTAAAGTTAACTAATGATTAATTAATTCAGCGTCATCGGTAATTTGGCTCTCTTGCCAGGAATTAAAAACAGCAAATTTTGTGTTTCAAATCAATAAGTAACAGGAATAATGAATGCGAATAATTTAATGTCGTATTTTAATAGTCATGCATAAGTTAACAATAATATAGAAAAGTGCTTCCTCCGTGTTAAGTCCATATTAAGTCCATGTTGATTCCATATGGGAACAGGATAAATAAGGGGCCATAACAGTGCACTTTTAATACATATCCATCATAATTGAAACAAACAGCCCGGATGGATTTGCTCCATATTTCCCTCGTACCTGCTCTATGTTTGCTCTATACCTGCTCTATGTTTGATTCATACCTGTTTAATATGAAAAACACAATACTAATTGTCGCCTTTTCTCCCCATCGCCTTATCACTCCATCGTTCCATTTCCCTGCTCTATGTTTCGTCCATATCGAGTCTGGTATCAGGTCTTATATCAGCATCGGATGCCCTTTCAATAACGGCGAAGCCAATGAACTTTTTTCAATGACTATTTTAATGACGGCGAAGCCATTGACCTAATAACTGATCATTAAAAGCAGAACGGTGGAAAATTAACAATTACTTAACATCCTTTTTTCTTACTTTTATCGAATTAAGTATTGAATTACAAACGATTAAAAATTATCTTTTTCTTTTCGATTTAAGTTATTACGAAATAATCTTAATTTAATACATCCCTTTCAGAAGCGCTTTGAAAAAAAACTATTTTTGGTGGCGAATTTCTTTTTGTATTGTTGAAATTATTAAAATATAAACACTTGTCATGAAGAACACAGATCTATTAAAGTATGGTATCGACACCAATGTTGAAGTACTGCACAACCCAACTTATCAGCAGCTTTTTGTTGACGAAATGGATCCTGCAAACGAAGGTTATGAAAAAGGTGTTGAAACAGAATTCGGTGCTGTAGCCGTTTCTACAGGCATCTTTACGGGACGTTCGCCTAAGGATAAATTTATCGTTAGTGATTCTATTACAAAGGATACTATTTGGTGGGATGGTACAATCAACAGGCCAACTACTCCTGAGGTTTTCGATCATTGCAAAAATCTTGTAACTGCAAGACTTTCAAAAGCAAGAAAACTTTATGTAGTGGATACTTTCTGTGGTACCAACGAAGATACCCGTATGAAAGTTCGTTTCATTATGGAAGTTGCATGGCAGGCTCACTTTGTAACCAATATGTTCATCCGTCCGTCTTTATATGAATTGGCAAACTACGGCGAACCTGATTTCGTAGCATTGAATGGTTCGAAAACTGTCAATCCTAACTGGAAAGAACAGGGATTACATTCTGAAAACTTTACTTTGTTCGATTTAACCCGTAAAATGCAGGTAATTGGTGGTACATGGTATGGTGGCGAAATGAAGAAAGGCATCTTCTCATTAATGAACTACTATATGCCACTTAAAGGCATCGCTTCGATGCACTGCTCTGCCAACGTTGGTAAAGAAGGTGATGTTGCTGTTTTCTTTGGTCTTTCGGGAACAGGAAAAACAACTTTATCGGCTGACCCAAAACGTTTCCTGATTGGTGACGACGAACATGGATGGGACAATCACGGTGTTTTCAACTACGAAGGTGGTTGCTATGCCAAAACAATCAATTTATCATTCGAAAACGAACCCGATATCTGGAGAGCCATCAAACGTGATGCTTTATTGGAAAATGTAACAGTTCGCGAAGACGGTACTGTTGATTTCGCCGATAGTTCAGTAACTGAAAACACGCGTGTTTCATATCCGATCTACAATATTAATAAGATCGTTCTTCCTTCAAGAGCTGGTCATGCCAATAAAATCATCTATTTGTCGGCTGACGCTTTCGGAGTATTGCCTCCGGTTTCTATTCTCGACCGCGATCAGGCACAGTACCATTTCCTTTGCGGATTTACATCAAAATTAGCAGGAACAGAACGTGGTATCACCGAACCGGTTCCTTCATTCTCACCTGCATTTGGCGAAGCATTCCTTACATTGCATCCAACAATGTATGCTTCAACATTGGTAAAGAAGATGGACCAGAACAATGCAAAAGCATACCTGGTTAATACCGGTTGGAACGGAACAGGCAAACGTATCTCGATTAAAGACACACGTGCAATTATCGATGCGATCCTCGATGGTTCAATTGAAAAGGCAGAAACTATACACATCCCGATTCTTAACCTTACTGCACCAAAAGCATTAAACAATGTTTCTAAGGGTCTTCTTGATCCACGCGAGACTTATGCCGATGTGAAAGAATGGGAAAGAAAAGCAAAAGATCTTGCTGCCCGTTACATTAAAAACTTCGAACAGTACTGCGACACTGAAGCCGGAAAAGCTTTAATCCCTGCTGGTCCACAATTATAGGCGATCATTTGCCTGTTTAAAATTGATATAAGAGGCTGTCTTCCTTCTATGGAGACAGCCTTTGTTTTATCAAATAGGTCCTTTAACAGTTTTGATTACCTTTGCACCCTGAAAAATTAAGTCACTTAAAAAAATTCATGAAGCGTATTATTGAATACCGAAGATTATTGGACATCACTCCCGACACAGATTTAAACGGATTAAAAAGTACATACAGAAATTTAATAAAGGAGTGGCATCCTGATAAATTTATTGGTGACGATGAACGCAAAGCCGAAGCAGAAGATAAAAGTAAAAAAATAATCGAAGCTTATCATTTTTTAGTGAGTATAGCACCCGAAACACAAGCTTTCAATTTAGAGGGATATACCCAAACCACCAATGCATCGAACATTGAGGATTATTCGTATAAAGGGCAAACATTGAAAATTACTTTTCAAGACGGGAGTGTTTATGAATACTTCGGAATTCCCAAAAATATTTACAACAAATTTCTGAATTCGTCGACCTTGTTAAGATTTGCAAGAAGACATATTTTCTATTCGTATACTTACAGGAACGTCAGTAAACAAACGGCATAAAATCAGGCTCCCCCTCTGGCTTAGTTATTTTCAGCAAGACTTTTGTCTTTTCAATTGTCGTGATGCTTTTATAGATTTACCCAGTCAATATCTTTTCTAAGCAATTTTAAGGTATCATATTCAGGTGTGCCTTGCTTCACTTCATGGTTATATTCCCAGGCCGCGGAGGCAGGTAAACTGACCAATATCGCTTCCGTATTACCATTTGATTCGAAACCAAATTTCGTGCCCCGGTCGCAAACAAGATTAAATTCGACATATCTTCCACGCCTCAACTCCTGCCATTCCTTCTGCCGGGAAGTATATTCTTTCAAATTTTTCTCTTTCACTATTTGAGCATATAAATTTGCATATGCAGAGCCCACATCTGTGGAGAATGCGATCAATTGCTCAATGTTTATTTTTGCATCTGGCTTTAACCGATCGAAGAAAATACCACCAATCCCCCTCGTTTCATTACGATGGGGTATAAAAAAATAGTCGTCGGCCCACTTTTTAAAATGAGGATAGAAATCAAAACTGTATTTATCACAAATACTTTTAAGCTCTCTGTGAAAATTTCCTGCTTCGCGAATATCAATATAATGCGGCGTAAGATCAATACCACCGCCAAACCATTCTGTACCATTGTCAAGCGCAAAGTACCTGACATTTGTATGAATAATAGGTACGTACGGATTAACAGGATGCATGATGGATGAAATTCCGGTAGCAGCATAGTGATTGGCTTTTTCGCCTAATAAACTTTCCATTTGCGGCGTAAAATCGCCCCCGACAAAAGAAAAGTTCACACCGCCTTTTTCAATAGCAGCGCCTTTTCGGATCACACACGTTTTACCGGAGCCAATGTTCTTTTCCCATTTATTTTCTTCAAAAACAGCTTCGCCATCGGCCTGTTCCAATGTCTGACACATTTCTTTCTGAAGCCCGGAATAAATATGAGCAATTTCTTCTATTCTACCTTTATTCTTCATCTCTTAACTAAATGTATATGGAACGTTCTTCCACATAACCCATTTCAGCTTTCTATTGTTCAGCGGAACCCAATTAACAAGTATAGAATTGGCTCTATGACGTTTGGTGTGGATAGGTAACTTTTAAGACTCTATGACGGATCGTGTAATTTTGCAAACCGCTTTCAAATGGTTTATGCAATAGGCTTTTGGCAACCAGCAACGGATATGATAGCGCTAAATAAGATGGACTGAAAATCTTAAATTCAAAATCAACTTATTTATTCACATTAAGCTGATTAATTTTATCAATTACAAGTTGTGGATCAAGGTTATTTTCTCCGCGGATAATGATCTTCGCCTTTTCGTAAAACGGAGCTCGTTTCAGCAACGCATCATTGATAAACGAAATCAATTCTTCACGCGATTTACTAATAATCAACGGCCTTTCAGTTTTAGATTTAAGGAGTCGTGCAGCGAGGACATCTGTATCGGGAGCAATATAAACAGTGGTACCGCTGTTGTTCATCACCTCCATATTATCGAAAAAGCAGGGAGCCCCTCCGCCTGTGCTAACAACAACATCTTCGAATTGAGAAACTTCGAGCAGAGAAAGCCGCTCTTTTTCACGGAAGCGCTCCTCCCCTTCCTCCGCAAAAATAGCCGGAACAGATTTGAAATAACGTTCCTCAATATATTTATCAAGATCGACAAAACTAATTCCCAATAATTCAGCAATTTTACGTCCGATTGTCGATTTGCCGCAACCCATGTATCCAATCAGGTAAATTCTCATTAGTCGAAGTTTAATTCCATCTGACTTGGATCATTATCACCTGCAGGACGATTGATCTCGAAAGGCACGTCATCCTCTGCAACCGGTGGAAGGACCTCTTCGGGTTTAATATCTTCATCTTTAATGACGGGTTCCAGTTCGTGAATATCCCTGACCTCATAACTCGATAAACGCTTCCCTTTTGCCTTATATGATTTCACGCCGATAAACTCAGCAACCTCAATGATTTCGTTCTCACGGTTGTTTTTCTCGCCTCCAAACTCAATTTCGAGCCTTGGATAGGTCACCCATGTAACACTAATCAACTTACTATCCGGATGATCACCAATAAACCGGCAAGGTTTACCGCCGTTTACTTCGATTTGAAACCGTTTTACATAGTAGAAGTTTTGCTCTGCATCAAAATAGACTACTGAAGCAACTTTTCCGGGACGATATTTTTCAATTGAGAGGAGGCTCTTCTCGAAATGGTTTTCAAGATCGTAAGAATAGACCTGATATTCACCATTCTTATCAACAACTAATATTTTTTCATCCCCAATGAATTCGCCAAGGTATTTGCCACGAGCATCGGCATTTAAACGGAGAACATCCTCATCAAACCAGATTTTTCGTCCGCCAAGCGTAGAAAGTCCTTTTTCCTTAAGCGTAACTTTATGTACTTCGTTCTTTGTAACCAGATTTCCCATTGAAAGCCTGCCCTTTATGGCCAATGCCGCCATATCGATTTCGTCAACCAGCTTTTTAAGCTTAGGTTTGGGCTTAAAGGTGATTCGCAAAACCTCAGCCTCGCCGTTTGGATTGGCGCTAAAATAGAGTATCCGCGATCCGTCTGTTCCCATTGTCATATTGTACTCCTTATCACGTGTAACACCTGTAACACTGAAACGTTTCATGTAAGTAGCACCAGCCTTGCCATCGCGATAAACAAGGTTATAAATCGTACGGTTGTCGTTTTTCTCGAAAATGGCAACATGGAGAACGTTTTTACCGATGAATGCTTTATCAGTCACTTTAGTCACGAAATAAACTCCGTCGCGGCGAAAGACAATTACGTCATCAATATCAGAGCATTCGCACAAATATTCGGCTTTCTTCAAACCCGTTCCAATAAAACCCTCTTCACGATCGATATATAGTTTTTCGTTGGCAACAATAACCTTTGCCGCTTCGATATTTTCGAAACTTCTGATCTCGGTTCTACGTTCGCGGCCTTTCGAATATTTAGCCTTCAGATGTTCGTACCAGGCTATAGTATAAGGAATTAAATTCTGAAGATTTACCAATACTTCGGCCATGCTATCCTCAATCCCTTTGATAAGTTCATTGGCCTTATCCGTATTAAACTTCAGAATACGCCCCATTTTGATTTCCATCAGTTTGAGGATATCTTCGCGCGTGATCGGTCGCCGGAACTTTGGCTTCCATGGTTCAAGCCGCTCATCGATGTGATCGACAGCCTGATCCATATTATTTGAATCTTCAAAAGCCTTATCCTTATAGATTCGTTCGTCAATAAAAATCTGCTCTAACGACGCGAAATGCCATTGCTCTTCCAATTCGCCCATGCGAATCTCAAGCTCAAGCTTCAGCAATTCAATCGTTTTATCGACTGATTTTTTTAGTATTTCAGTGACATTAATAAACTTAGGTTTATCGTCTTCAACAATACAGGCATTTGGAGAAACCGATACTTCGCAATCGGTGAATGCATAAAGCGCATCAATTGTCTTATCCGAACTGATGCCGGGCATCAGGTGAATCAGGATCTCGACATTCGCCGACGTATTATCATCAATCCTTTTTACTTTGATTTTGCCTTTTTCATTGGCCTTAACGATTGATTCAATCAAAGACGAAGTTGTCCTTCCAAATGGTATTTCTGTGATTACAAGTGTCTTGCCATCCTGCTTTTCAATTTTCGCTCTTATTTTAACCGCTCCGCCACGCAAACCATCGTTGTATTTCAAAACATCGATATAACCACCTGTCGGGAAATCAGGGAAAAGCTCAAAACTTTCGTTATTGAGGTAAGCAATACTGGCATCGAGCAATTCGATAAAGTTGTGAGGAAGGATTTTAGAAGCAAGTCCAACCGCAATTCCTTCAACACCCTGGGCGAGTAAAAGTGGAAACTTCACAGGTAAAGTAACAGGTTCCCGGTTTCGGCTATCGTATGAGAGCTGCCATTTCGTAGTTTTAGGATTGAAAAGAACTTCCAGTGCAAACTTCGAAAGCCGCGCCTCAATATAACGTGGCGCAGCAGCCCCATCTCCGGTTAAAATATTACCCCAGTTACCTTGCGCATCAATCAGCAACTCCTTTTGTCCAAGCTGTACCAAAGCATCTCCAATCGAGGCATCACCATGAGGGTGATACATCATTGTCTGTCCTATAATATTGGCAACTTTGTTATAGCGTCCATCATCCATCTGCCGCATCGCATGCAGAATTCGACGCTGAACAGGTTTAAGACCATCGTTTACATATGGAACTGCCCTCTCCAAAATAACATACGAAGCATAATCGAGGAACCAGTTCTGGTACATCGATGATAAATAAACAATATGATGAAGCTCTTTTTTACCTTCTTTGGCCTCTTCTTCAGAAAGCGGTACTAGCTCGTTATCTTCTTCGTTAGACATTTTTTTCAGTTGAATTACAGTTCATCTTTTTCGACATGAAGGTTTGCGATAATAAAATCCTGACGATCAGGGGTATTCTTTCCCATGTAATACTCAAGCATCTCCGACACAGGTTCGTTCTTATTCAGAATCACAGAATCAAGCCGGATATTTTCACCGATAAAGTTTGAAAACTCGTCGGGTGAAATCTCACCCAAACCTTTAAAACGGGTAATTTCAGGATTTGCACCAATATTTTTTGCAGCCTGATCGCGCTCCTGTTCCGAATAACAATAAACTGTTTTCTTTTTATTACGGACTCTGAAAAGAGGTGTTTGCAGAATATACAGGTGCCCTTTCTTGATCAGCTCAGGAAAGAATTGAAGAAAGAAAGTGATCAGTAACAAACGAATATGCATTCCGTCAACATCAGCATCGGTCGATATTATCACTTTATTATAGCGAAGCTCGTCGATTCCTTCCTCGATATTTAACGCTGCCTGAAGAAGGTTAAACTCTTCATTTTCGTACACAATCTTCTTAGTCAAACCATAACTATTCAATGGTTTACCGCGCAAACTAAAAACTGCCTGCGTCGTAACATCGCGCGATTTAGTGATTGAACCACTTGCCGAATCACCCTCAGTAATAAAAATCGAACTATTATCTTTAAATTCGTGGCTGCTGTTGTAATGAATCCGGCAATCACGCAATTTTTTATTGTGAAGATTGACCTTCTTGGCTCTTTGTTTGGCAAGTTTCTGGATCCCCGAAATAGCTTTTCGCTCGCGTTCCGACTCCTGTATCCTCTTCAGCAGAATATCGGCAGTCTGTGAATTCTTATGCAGAAAGTTACCCAACTCCTTCTGTACGAAATTCATAATAAAGTTCCGCACCGAAGGACCTTCGGGACCCATATCCTTTGATCCGAGCTTTGTTTTGGTCTGCGATTCGAATATAGGTTCTTCGACCTTAATACTCAAGGCAGAAACAACCGATGCCCGAATATCTGAAGCCTCAAATTCCTTATGGTAAAAATCGCGGATTGTTTTAACAATTGCTTCGCGAAAAGCGGCAAGATGAGTACCTCCCTGCGGCGTAAACTGACCATTCACAAACGTATAGTAATCTTCACCGTACTGATTACTGTGGGTAAGCGCAACCTCAATATCTTCGCCTTTCAGATGGATGATCGGATAAACGGGATCCTGATCGAGGTTTTCTTCCAAAAGATCGTAAAGACCGTTCTTCGAAAGATACTTTTCACCATTGAAATTGATAATCAACCCTGCATTCAGAAAGGTGTAGTTTTTCAGTAACGGGACTACAAACTCCTCAATATAATGGTAGTTCTTAAAAATCTCACTATCGGGAGTAAAAGTAACACCTGTACCGTTGATCTCTTCGGTTGGAACCTCCGGGTACTCCTTCACCAGCTCTCCTTTCGAAAAATCGATTCGTTTCAGGCGACCTTCCCGCACCGACTTAATCGAAAAATTCATTGAGAGCGCATTCACGGCCTTGATACCGACGCCATTCAATCCAACCGATTTCTTGAATACTTTCGAATCATATTTTGCACCTGTATTCATTCTCGAAACCACATCCATCAGTTTCCCAAGCGGAATACCCCGACCATAATCGCGCACCGACACAAGTTCATCCGATACTGTAACATCGATTTTGCGTCCGTTGCCCATCATAAATTCGTCAACAGAATTGTCAAGTACCTCTTTTAGTAATACATAGATACCATCATCAGCGGCAGAGCCATCGCCCAATTTGCCGATATACATTCCTGGCCGCTTGCGAATATGTTCTTTCCAATCAAGCGTACGAATCGATTCTTCTGAATAACCTGGGACCATTTTAATACGATTTTGCACAAATATAATGAAAAAGAAAAGTGGCACAATCGAAATCAGGAAGCAGTAATGAACACAATTTAGTTGATAAGTATTTTAAAAAAGAGCCGCAGTCCCGAATCATATTGTAAGGATATACTTTAGTTCATCATCAAGCATATGATTATCAACGCCGGGAGCCGCAGGCTCGGCACATATTATCATGCATGGAAAATTTGAATATGAATTGCAAACTCAAGACAACGGATCACATTGAATTGTTGTGGAGATTTATAAAAACGAATCTTCGATCAATAAAAATGACTCGTTTGATACAACCCATATCTTTTCAGGTAAAGAATTTATTGTTTTGAACCCTACCTGATATAGAGCAGGGAAATAGAATGATGGGGCGATAAAGCGATGGGGAGAAAAGGCGCAAGGGCGATAGGGAGAAGGAGAGACTGAGGGAGTGTCATTAAAATAGTCATTCAAAAGGTCATTGGCTTCGCCGTCATTAAAAGGTCCAGACTCGATATGGACCAAACAAGAACCAAACATAGAGCAAACATAGAGCTGGTATAGAGCAGGTGCTTTCCGTTCCCGGATAATTAGGTTATAAAAGAGTCGTGGAGAACTGCAGAGAGCCTTGTTGAACCCCTGTATTCGGGGTGC
>JAATGF010000111.1 GCA_015654795.1 Bacteroidales bacterium | reverse complement strand
GGAGTAGCAGCACCGGTAGATTGTTTATGAATCTTTGGGAGAATGTTTATTCTGTTGCAGCCAATATCGAAAACACCTTTAAAATATTTGATATCAATCCTGTTTTAAAGGCGGGAGTCTATGCAGAAAAAAAAGAACGGGATTTTAATGCCCGCAAATTAAGTTATATCGTTTCAGATATATCAAAATACGACACAAATATCGGGTATCTTCCGTTTAATCAAATGTTTAATGATGATAATATCAATACAACTACCGGAATAAAGTTAACTGAAGAAACCGGTAAATCAGATTCCTATACGGGAAGCAATGATCAGATTGCAGCATACCTTGCCTTTCAAATTCCTTTCACAGAAAAATTTTCAGTCTATGCAGGTATCAGAGGGGAAAAGAATAAACAAATAATCGACAGTTACGACAAGTTTCAGCAACCAATCACAGTAATAAACGACACGCTCAATATACTCCCATCGGTTAATGCCATTTATAAATTCAACGATAAGAATTTGGTTAGAATAGCTTACGGGAAATCATTAAATCGTCCTGAATTTCGCGAAATTGCTCCCTTTCCGTTCTATGATTTCGAAACCAACGCCGTTTATTCAGGAAATCCAAATCTTAAAAATGCAACGATCCATAACGGCGAAATCAGGTATGAGCATTATCCATCGGAGAGCGAATTAATCTCGGTTGGATTGTTTTATAAGAAATTTCATAACCCAATTGAACTTAAATACCTTCAGACAGGAAGCGGGCTGGAGTACTCCTATCAAAATGCCGAAGAGGCATCTAACTATGGTATCGAAGCTGAATTCCGGAAAACACTCAGATCAACAGGCTTTTTTGAGAAAATTAATGTAGTACTGAATGGTGCGTTGATTAAGAGTGAGATCAATTTCACTGATAAAATAACTGAAAGGACACGTCCCCTGGCAGGCCAATCACCTTTTATTCTGAATGCCGGAATATTCTACAGCGATCCCGATAAAAGCAGACTAATGGTTAATCTGCTCTATAATGTGATCGGGAAACGAATTCATATTGTTGGAATTCCACAGCAAAATGCATGGGAAGATATTCCTGATGTTTATGAAATGCCACGCAACCTTGTTGACTTTGTGATCAGCAAGAAAATAGGAAAATATGCCGAGCTAAAATTCAGTATCAAAGACTTGCTTAACCAAAGTATCATTTACAAACAGAATGTTAATGCGACGGTGGATATGAGCCATTACAACGGAGGGGCTTCTGATATCAGACATTTTGATCGCGATCAGATACTTAGAAGCTACAAACCTGGAAGCAGCTATTCGCTTGAACTTGGATTCCGCTTTTAATTACAATGTAAATAACAATTAATCTGAATCTTGAAGAAAATACAATTAGTAACATTTAAAAAATTGAATTTAATTATTGACCAAAAATTTATTATTATGAGACGAATTTTATCAAATGGATTATTCATGGCGACCCTTCTTTTAGTAGGGATCTCATCATGCAAAAAGGATCCGGTTATTGTGAAAGCCTCAGGTGTAACGCTGGATCAGACGACCGCAATTGTAAGAATTGGCACTCCGCTTAAACTTACGGCTTCAATCGCTCCTTTTGATGCAACCGACAAAACGATGACCTGGACTACGCAGGATGCAGCAATTGCAACAGTTGCTATCGATGGAACAGTTTCGGGAGTAGCTACCGGAACAACAGATATTACTGTTACAACTACGGATGGTCATTTCACAAGTAAATGTACTGTAACTATCTTCCCTGCATCTGGTTCAACAATCACGCTGAAGGAAAATATTACCGCTGACATCACCTTAAAAGCAGATATTAATTACATTCTCGATGGTTGGGTCTATGTAAAATCACCCGCGATTATTACTATTGAGCCTGGAACTATTATCAAAGGTAAAGTTGATACCAAGGCATCGCTCGTAATTGAAAGAGGAGCAAAAATTATGGCTGAAGGAACAGCTGCAAAACCCATTGTCTTCACATCCTCACAACCTGCAGGATCACGTGCGGCAGGTGACTGGGGCGGTCTTGTACTCTGCGGTAAAGCAAAAATAAATGCGCCGGGCGGTGAAGCTATTATCGAAGGCGGATTAGGTACTCCATATGGAGGAACAGATGACAATGATAATTCCGGAGTCCTGAAGTATATAAGAATCGAATTTCCAGGTTATGCATTCCAGCCTGATAAGGAGATTAACGGTTTAACAATGGGTGGTGTAGGAAAAGGAACCACAATCGAATATATTCAGGTTTCGTATTCAAACGACGACTCTTTTGAATGGTTTGGCGGAACTGTTAATTGCAAGCACTTGATCGCCTTCGGTGGTGTTGACGATGAGTTTGATACCGATTTTGGATTCAGTGGATTTGTGCAGTATATTGTTGGATTACGCGACCCGCAGGTTGCTGATCCTCAATCAAAATCTAACGGCTTTGAATCAGACAATGACGCTACCGGATCAACAAACACGCCTACTACCAATCCGAAATTTGCAAATGTCAGTTCATACGGTCCTCTTGCCACTCCATCAACTACAATCAACAGCTATTATCAGGCTGCAATGCATATCAGAAGAGGTTCAAACCTTGAAGTTTACAATTCTGTTTTTGCAGGTTGGCCAATGGGGTTATATATGAACGGTGGTACCACAGGCAATGCCGGTACAGGAGCCCAGGTTAAAGGTTGTATTCTTTCAGGAATGACTAACGTTTTTAGCGGTAATACAGCAGGCGAACAAGCTTTCTACGAGGATGCATCAAGGATCAACAGAACTATTGCCCTGAATACAAGTCTGATGGTGACCAATGCATTCAACCTGACTGCGCCGAACTTCCTTCCGCAAACAGGTTCACCGTTACTTACTGGTGCAGCTACCGATCTTCCTACGGGTTTTGATGCTACAACTTATATTGGAGCTTTCAACACAACAGACTGGACTGCAGGCTGGGCCAACTGGACTCCTAAAACTACGGTTTATTAATTTCAAAGAAAAATAATAACGAAAGGCCGCTCCTTCGGGGGCAGCCTTTTCTTTTTAAACTATACAGGTTAAGTCAGAGTTGAAATATCCCAGGTATTTACTACATTCGAAATCTATTTATAACAAGAAGTCGACAAAGATGAAAAAGAAATTATTAGTTGTTCTGTTTATTTTTATTACTGCCTTTGCTTACGCTCAGGAGATGGAAAATATAGATGGAAAATACTATAAAAAAGGGATGCTTTATTCCGGGGTGCATACGGAATATTACGAAAACAATAATCCAAAAACAATTCTGAATATTTCGAACGGAGTCCTCGAAGGAACGGTCACTACCTATTTTGAAAACGGTAACAAACAGGAGTTGCGCTCTTATAAAAACGGCAACAAAGATGGCATATGGATCACATGGGACGAATCAGGAACGAAAACTGCCCAGGCCGAATACAAGAACAACCTGAAACATGGTGATTGGCTGATCTGGTCAGCTGAAGGAAAACCTTTGTACGAATTACACTACAACTTGGGTGAGAAAACCGGAATATGGAAGATCTATGATGAAACCGGTAAATTAAGCAACGAAAGAAAATACTAAGTACCGGAAATGATATAATGTCGTATTTGTAAATAGCTTAATCGTATTTAAAAATGCATGTCTTTTTGCGATATTAATATTAATCATGCACTTTATGTATTCGGTTCCCGTATGGAATCAACATGCAGTTAATATGGACCTAACATGGAGGAAGCATTTTTCCTGTATTATTGTTAGCTTATGTATGACTATCAAAATCAGACATTAACTTTCACATTATTTAAGTGGCATCTGTTGTTTTGCGTTACTTAATGAGAACATCACGATACATTTAATAAAAATGGTTCCTGCATTAACAGGAGAACGGCCTTTGTGTAAACCTGGCCTTTCCTTTTTTGTTACATTTTCTTAATCGTATTGTAACAGTCTTGTAATCGAATCTTAACAACAGCAACCGATATTTGTAACGTACTAAAAATAACAAAAATGAAAAAGGCACTTTTAACATTATCATTCCTTGCAGCAGTTGTATTTGCATTTGCAGACAACAATGGTAATTCTGAAAATAAAAACAAATCAGCTGAAACGGTTTCAGCCAATGCAGTGGTTTCAATTTCAGGTAAAGTAATCGACTTCACTTCCGGCGAAGCGCTTGCAGGTGTTGAAGTAGCGATTGAAGGATCAACGAAAAAGGTTCATACTGATTTCGATGGAAACTTTAAAATAGAGAATCTTAAACCCGGCGCATATAACCTGATTGCCTCATACATTTCCTATAACAAAAGCTTTATTGAAAAATTAGATATTGAGAAATCGAATACAGAATTGAATATTAAATTACAGTCTGCCAATTAGATTCGTCATCTTTTGGCTAAATTTAAAAACGGAGTTGCTTTTTTGCGGTTCCGTTTTTGCCCATTCGTTTGAATCCGGCTTGATTAAAAGCAGACCTTCTGATGTATCAGAAAGGTATTCTCTCAATATTTTAAATCATCTAATTATGTCGATGTCATTTTTAAATGACAGCATTGGCGAATGTCCAACATAATTTCAGTTCTAAGATCAAGACATAAGTAATAGGAATAAATAAATGTCGTCTTTTGCCAATATGGAATATGTGGGCTTTCGTGGATCAAGACAGAATTCCGGGGGAAGATATTTAAGAATGTATAATAAATGGATTTGAACACAGATGCCAGTTTCATGGAGGCTTAAGAAATACAGTTTATGGAACTTCTACCCATATTAAATCCCTCACGGGATTTTTAATAATTATGTTTCAGGTCAGAGACAAGATATGCCTTGTCTTTACGGGTTCAGTAAACGTCGTATGGCCTTTTTTTCCTGATACCCTGTAATCTGCCCATGAAATTATCACCGGAGGAAGGAACCCGATTTCGGTACGGAGTTGGTCAGGAGTTGGTCAGGACCAGATACGAAGGAAGTGGGGCGCCTTTATCGATAGATAAAGGTAGTGAAAAAACGTATAGTCCGGATTGACTTTTTCTGAGATGGACGGAAATGGACGGCCGTGGACGATTCGTTGCTCCTTTCTTTGATGATTTTTATCCCCCAACTTT
>JAATGF010000147.1 GCA_015654795.1 Bacteroidales bacterium | reverse complement strand
TCCGTCAACTGACGAACACAAATCATCCAAATAATTAAAATTCCTTACCTAATCAACATTGATTCGTAATACCACCTCCTCCCACTCAGCTCCCACTCAGCTCCCACTCAACTCCCACTGAGCTCCCACTCACCGCCCATCGCCCTATTGCCCCATCGCCTTTTCGCCCCATCTCAACTCCGGGAGTGCTCCGGGTTTGAATATGGGATATGTATATACAAACAGTGAAGCCAATGAACCTTTCCAATGACCTTTTCAATGACAGCGAAGCCAAATGACGTGAAGCTAATGGCTTCCCCCAATGACCTTCTCAATGACGGCGAAGCCCAATGACGTGAAGCTAATGGCTTTTCCCAATGACCTTTTCAATGACGGCGAAGCCAAATGACGTGAAGCTAATGACTTCCCCCAATGACCTTTTCAATGACGGCGAAGCCAAGTGACATGAAGCTAATACAAAAACAATGACCTTCCCATTTTACTTTCATACCTGGAAGAAACGGGACACATCGGTTTTTCTTATTAAGAATTCAAACTTTTCCCTGGGAAATAGGGTATTATTTTTTGAGATTATATATTTTTAGACCCAAATCATGTAAAACTAATAAATAATGAAACAAATGAAAGCTATTCAATTTGTCTTCGCAGTCGCTTTGATTTCCTTATTGGTCACCTCGTGTAAGGAAAAGCCAAAAGCAGAGCCGGTCCCTGTTCAAAAGGCTGACATAAGTGACTATCTTGGTCAGTGGACCATTGATGTTCAGGGTGGTGGAGTCAGCTGGCTTGAAGTTCGCCAGGAAAAAGATTACCTCGATGCCGATCTTCTCTGGATTGGTGGAAGTGTTTTACCCGTTGCCGATGTTTATCTTGACAATGATCACAAGCTGGTCGTTACGTGGATAGACAATGTTGTTCGCACGAAGGATGAAAAAGGGACTCCGATCCGTTCACACCAGGTAACCAACTGGTTAAAGGTAGATAAACAGGGAGATAAAATTGTTGGCTTTCTTTACAGTCCAAAACGTAATGGAGATGGTGTCGACTCAACCTCATTTACAGGAACAAAGTTAGCCGCGCCTCCTGCCGCTCCCGATATAACCAACCTTAAATTTGGTACACCCATCGACTTATTCAACGGCAAAGACCTTACTGGCTGGAGATTAATTGATCCGAAACAAAAGAATGGTTTCTATGCGAAAGATGGCATACTTGGAACTGATCCTGCCCAGGTTGAAGGACAAGAGCATATCAGTTATGGTAATCTTCGGACAGATCAGGAATTTGAAGATTTTAATTTGAAGCTCGAAGTAAATGTACCGACAGGAAGCAATAGCGGAGTCTATTTGCGTGGCATGTATGAAGTTCAGGTAGCCGACACCTACAAAATGCCGCTTGACCCTCATAATATGGGTGCTCTTTACAGTCGTATTACACCTTCTGTAAATGCAGAAAAACCCGCAGGAAACTGGCAGTCGCTTGATATTACATTATGTGACCGCCATGTAACGGTTATCCTGAATGGCACAAAGATCATTGATAATAAGCCAGTATTTGGGCCAACAGGTGGTGCAATGAAATCGGATGTCAACACACCGGGACCAATATACTTACAGGGAGACCACGGAAAAGTTGAGTACAAAAATCTTGTTCTGACTCCGATTGTGAAGTAAGTTTCTGAAGAACCCTCATAAAACTAAAATCACTGATTTTGAGCCAAATCAGGCACATAATCAGTGATTTTTTCGTGAAGGTATTTCATGTTATATAGGAGAAAAGGAATCACCATCATTTAATACCCTATCGTAAACCGCTCCCGGTGATGCGCCTCATTCTCGACTTCATCAATCATCGCAACCGCATAGTCTTCCACAGAGATATTGCTTTTCCCATCTTTGTCAACAATCAGATCGTCTTTCCCTAAACGAAACGTTCCTGTGCGTTTCCCGGGTGCAATATTTCCGGCAGGGGAGAAGAATACCCAGTCAATCTCCTTCTCGTTACTAAGTATATTCAGGTAAAACTCACCCAACGATTTCACCGCAGGCAAAAATGATTCCGGAATAACTCCCGAATCCATAACACGTAAACCAGGTGCGCAAAATAAAGTGCCTGCCCCTCCAACACATAAAAGTCTTCTTACTCCCGCAGCTTTTGCCCCTTTTAGAATTGCAGCATATACCGAAAGGGTTTCGTCGTAAATATTCGGATTTGTCCATCCCGGATTATAGGCACTGACAACGGTATCGAAACCCTTACATAAATCAGCCACAGTTTCGGCCGATGAAACATCTGCCTTTATAACAGACAGATTTTCATTAGTTACCTTAATTTTCTTTGGATCACGTACAATCGCGGTCACTTTATAACCACGGCTGATTGACTCGTTTAAAAGTGCCGAGCCAACAAAACCACTTGCTCCGATTAAAACTATCTTTTTCATTGCTTCCCGTTTTAAATTATTCAACAAAACTGCACGAATTTAAAAAATGCAGAAAGGCAGATTTCATTCTTTAAGTGATACTTTTAGTCTGATCATTATGCCAGCGATTGCCTATTCTTTCCCTCTCTCACCGACAAACTGGTCGTCCTTATTTTTAAACAGCACATTAAATGTGGTAAGGCTGCCATAAATTCTTGTGATATATTGTTCGAGATCAACCTTTTCCTCGTCTGTAAGATTACTGGCGTTGATACGCTGCTCCATCACCCTTACCCTGTCACGAACCATAACAATTTTATGAAAGAATGTTTCAATGAGAACCTCTTTTTCTTTCAACGATTTATCGCCAGGGTAAAGAATCATTTTCCCGCCAGTCCATTTTTGTCCAAGCGGCACGGTTTCCTGAATATCGCTAAAACGATGCAGCACCCTTGTCAGGCTTTTCTCCATTTTCTCGTAAGTAAGCAGATCTGACGGGGTTTCCACAGCTTCGATCACCTCCAGTCCTTCAAAACTGCGCAAGATCTGCTTTACGCCAAAATCGACAAAGCCAATTTCGTAAGCATCCGATCGTAACTGAACAATAACCCCTTTCCCCATCTGCGGATGTTTTACCCGCGAGCCGACGCCTAAAATTCTTTCTGCCATGAGTCTTATTTTTTGAATGAGTAAGTACAAATGTTTTATTTCCGTGAGCTTTCGCGTACTGCTTTAAACTCAGAATCCGAATTCCATTCGGGCCATGCATTTGAGTTGGCAAGATCAGTGCCAACATGAAACAACAGTTTGGCATCCTCGACGATTCCGCTTAAATCATCGGTTGTATGGTGGAATTCATCGAAAGGACTGTGATAAGTCTCTTTCCAATAGTGGTCAAGAATACTAAGTGTTTCTTTCCTGCCATATTTTTCGGCATTTATATAACCCTTTGCATAAATAGCAGGCACCCCTTTCTTTGCAAACGGAAACTGATCGGATCTGAAATACATCCCATTCTCAGGATTCGGATCGGGTGCAATATACCGGCCCTGCAAGGATGCCTCTTTCCTAACCCATTCATCGAGTTCCGACTGACCAATTCCGGTAAGCGTAACATCCTTAAATTTCCCAAGAAACAGCATTACATCTGTATTGATACATGCAACCGTTTTGGACATCAGGAAGAAAGGATGCTCGGTATAATAGGACGAACCCAACAAACCGGACTCCTCACTTGTTACCGAAAGAAATAAAACAGACCGTTCGGGTGGAGGGCCTGTCTTAAAACCCCGCGCAATTTCGAGCATCCAGGCCACAGCGCTCGCATTATCGGTTGCTCCGTTGTAAATACTATCGCTTTTCACCGGAATCCCCACGCCTAAATGATCCCAATGTGCGGTGTAGACAACCACTTCATCAGGATGTTTGCTCCCCCTGATCAGTCCGCATACATTCTTCGACGTATTCGTTTCGAAAGTACTCTTCATCCAGCCCGAAACCTTTACAGGCATCACTACCGGTTTAAAGTCTTTCTGTACTGCCATCTTCTTTGCCTGGTCAAAGCTCATTCCGCAAGCCGAAAACAATTGTTCAGCAGCAGTTTTCGATATCCATCCTTCAAAAGCACACCGATCCTGATATCCATTGTCAGGTTTCAAATATAGCTTGGTCGATTCGCCATTGTTCATAACGACTTTCCAGGGATAACCTGCCGGACCAGTCTCATGAATAATTAAACATCCCCTTGCTCCGCGTCGCGCAGCCTCTTCATATTTATAGGTCCAGCGACCATAATAAGTCATTGTATTTCCCTTGAAATAAGCCTCCGGAGTTCCATAACCCGGGTCGTTAACAAATACAAGAATGGTCTTTCCTTTGAGATCCATTCCCTGGAAATCGTCACGATCATATTCTGGTGCTGTAATTCCGAAACCTGCGAATACAAGTTCCGATTGATCGAGTGTTTGTTCTTCTTCCATTCGGCGCGAAAAGGTCACATAATCGGCCATCTTCTTAAAATTCAGCGTACCTTTTGGGGTCGTAAAGTCAAGTGTATTCGATATTTTAGAGTTTACGGCCAGCAATGGAACATCCTGGAAATAACTTCCGTTATTGGCGGGTTCCAAACCAATATCTTTCATCTGTCCGGCAATATAATCGACAGTGATTCCTTCGCTTGCGGTTAGCGGCATTCGCCCTTTATAACGATCGGATGAAAGTTCTGCAATATGTTTTTCGATGTTCTTGTATTGTATGGCTGATTCTCCTGCTTTCTCTCTTACATAAGAACACGAAAACAGGGCAGCGGCACTTAAAAGAATCAGAAGATTTTTCATTCGTTTAGTCAATTTGTATAAGCTGAAACTTCGATGTAAATATCCAATAAAGTAAATGAAAATCGTTATGAAATAGTTTGAAAAAAGTCAGAAATCGTGAAATAGTTTTGGAAGTTCTGCTGACCGGTCAAAATTAGAGGTGAAAACAGGTTTATATGATAACCAGACTTATTCAGAAGCAGAACAAGCTCGGCTATCACAAAATAATTTACCACAAAGGAATGCACCATGCACACAAATTTACGGCTCTATGACGTTTGGTGTGGATAGGTGACTTTAATCCACCAAGATTCGTTATAGCGCTAAATAAATGGACTTAAAAATGCATAACGTATTCAAAAACAATGTATATTTACAGTAGCATGCTTATACCACTTACCGATAGATCATAGGAGTCAGCATACGCATTATCGTTTTATTCCTTCCTTGAATTTGCAGCCTCTCGCAGAGGTGTCAAAAAACTGACATGATTGAGGTTTATTCGTAGTTTATTCGTAGTTTATTCGTTCAGATACGAATGATCTACGAACAATGTACAAATAATTAACGAATAATGTCTGGACTTAACCCCTTGCTGGTATTTATTCACCACAATTCCGCATATTCGGAAACAGGGCACATTGTTGATTTAATAAAACGTCCACATAGATTCCCTTCACTACAACGTCAGAGTGCCATTTAAAATTATTGCAAATACAACATTCTTCCAATTCCTTTACTTAAAGTTACTTTAGAAATCAGAAAAGAGAATTGGAATATAATATTACTGAAATGCAATACTTCGGGTAAAGTCACTATTTTTGTTAATCAAAAGGATATTTTCGAAAGCAGTTTATGACTGTTTTTGAATGACTCAAATTTTACAAATCAAATTAAGATAATTATGAGAAAATTGATCCTGATCACCTTTTTTAGTCTTGGCATGATTGTTCCTTCAATGGGACAGTCTGCACAGAAAAAAATGAAAACCGCCGTCAGGGAAGACATCAACTACCTGTTGTTTTTGCCCAAAGATTATGCGAAGACGGGTAAACCTTCTTCACCAATGATTGTCTTTTTGCATGGGTCGGGCGAACGTGGAAATGATCTTGAAAAAGTAAAGGCATGGGGACCACCAGCTATCGTTGAAAAAAATCCCGATTTTCCTTTTATAGTCGTATCGCCTCAATGTCCTGATGGACAGTGGTGGGATACTTATTTGCTTAAAAGGATGATCGACGATGTTTTGGCAAAATACAATGTGGACAAAAGTCGCGTTTATCTTACAGGGCTCAGTATGGGAGGATTCGGAGCATGGGATTTGTCGATGGCATTCCCTGATTATTTTGCTGCAATTGCACCTATCTGCGGTGGCGGTAACCCATTTTTGGCAGCTAAATTGAAAAGTATTCCGATTTGGGTCTTTCATGGAAAGAAAGATACCTCTGTTCCGGAGCAGCAATCGGCGATCATGGTAGAGGCTCTTAAAAAGATTGGTGCGGATGTGGAATACACTGTTTTGCCCGAAGGCGGTCATGCTGACGCGTGGGTATATGCTTACGATAAGGCAGGTTTGTTCGATTGGTTTCTCAAACATCAAAAGAAATAAGTAATGAAAAAACTACTTGTAATCTGCGCTATTGTTTTATGGAGCGCGCTCAATTTTCTGAATGGACAGGAGGTTCCTTCGAAAGAATATAAGTCAAATTATGAACAGGTTATGGCGCGTACGGCATGGTGGCGACAGTCGCGGTTTGGCATGTTTATCCATTTTGGTGCATATGCCGTTCCTGCCCGCGGAGAATGGGTAAAATCGAATGAAAAGCTGACAACAGAACAATATCAGAAATACATTGATACATTTAATCCGATTGACTTTGATGCCAAAGTATGGGCCAAAACGGCGAAGGCTGCCGGAATGAAATATGCAGTATTAACGGCTAAACATCACGATGGCTTTTGTATGTTTGATAGTAAATTAACTGATTACAAACTAAGTACGCGGTTTGGAGGTCGTGACCTGGTCCGTGAGTTCCTCGACGCTTTTCGCGCCGAAGGGATTAAAGTCGGCCTTTATTATTCGATCATCGACTGGCATCATCCCGATTATCCGAATGTGGGTAATCATCCGCAACGTGATGATAAAGAATATGCCAAACGGACTTTCAACTGGGATAACTATCTCAAATACATGCATGGACAGGTTGAGGAACTTGTGAAGAACTACGGAAAACTTGACATTATATGGTTCGACTATTCGTTTGACGAATATAGTGGCGAGAAGTGGAAAGCCAAGGAACTCGTCGAAATGGTGCGGAAGTACCAGCCTGATATAATTATGGACAACCGTCTTTCAACACATGAGGGATCCTCGTCCAAACTCCGTATGGTTAGTACCTTAGGCGATTTTGAAACCCCGGAACAGGGCATTCCTGATGTTCCACTTGTCGATAAATATGGCAACCCGATTCCGTGGGAAACCTGTCTGACGCTTAATGGTGTTTGGGGCTACAACGAATTTGATCACAATTGGAAATCACCTGAATTAATCGTTCATAGTTTGGTGAACTGTGTGAGCAAAAATGGTAACCTTTTGCTGAATGTTGGACCTGATGCCCGTGGAAATATTCCTGCAGAATGCGTTGAAATCCTCAATGAAGTTGGCAATTGGCTCGGTAAAAATGGGGAAAGCATTTACGGTTCCGGATCGTCCAGCCTGGCGAAACCCGATTGGGGACGGTATACGCAAAAAGGCAATACAATTTATGCACATTGGTTGTACCCAAACCTTGGACAGCTTAATGCAAAAGGAGTTAGCGGAGAGAATGTGAAAAATGTGACACTTTTAAAGTCGGGTGCTGAATTGCCTTACCAGAAAACCTGGTGGGGAAATACTGAAACAGGGAATTTTTTCATTACAGCGAGCATTACAGCCGAGAAACCGGTTAAATATGACACTGTTGTAAAAATTGAATTAAAGAAATAAAATAGGCCCCGATTTGTCGGGGCCTACATTTATCTTATTATTTAAGGATACCGCGGGAACAAAGTTTAAAACCGGAACCTATGGGTTTTTAACTTGTTTTTACTTCTTCGGTATGCTTGATCCTGGGACAGAAAAACCTATATTGCCTGTTGATTGGAAGGATAACTATATGTCCCTTTTACCCGGAAAATAACGTACCTGCAAGGCAAAGTATTTCCTGAGGGATTCAGACGGGAGTAAACCTGTAATTTGATTAAATGCATAGAATGTTAATAAGATAATTTTGAAATAAATAAAATGAAAGTGTCTGATTGTATGAGATATGCGGCGGGAATTGATTTGGGTGGTACATTTGTGAAACTGGCCCTGATTTCGGAAGACGGAAGCATTCTTTTTAATGATAAACTTGAAATTGGTGTTAGAGCCTCCCGTGAAGACATCCTTGAAACCATTGGTCTGGCAATTTCTATGGTCAGTAAAGAGGCAGATTTGAAGGATATTCAGATCTCGGGGATTGGGATTGGAACTCCGGGGATTATTTTTGAAGGTGTTGTTCTTGGCGGAGCTGATAATTTAAATGGATGGTCGGATGTGCCGCTGGGCGCTATGTTTTCTGAGAAGTTTGGCTTGCCGGTTTATGTTGATAATGATGCAAATGTAATGGGCATCGGAGAAGTTGTTTACGGGGCTGCCAGAAATTGTACCGATGTAATTTTTATTACGGTTGGCACTGGTATCGGAGGAGCTATTGTAATGAACGGACAGCTTTACGGCGGATACAAGAATAGGGGCGGTGAGTTGGGACATATAACGATTGATCATAAAGGGATTGACTGTAATTGCGGAGGACGTGGTTGCCTCGAAGCTTATGCTTCCACCTCCGCTTTAATCGGTCAATATGCCGAACTTTCAGGGAAGGACGCTGAAACGATTGATGGTCGTTATATTGTTGAAAGATTTAGGGAAGGTGAGTTGTCTGCCGTTAAGGCTATGCAGGATCATACTGATTACCTGGGACATGGAATAGCTTCTTTTGTTAATGTCTTTGCTCCTCAAAAAGTGGTCATCGGAGGAGGGATATCTGAAGCCGGACAATTTTATATCGATATGATTAAGGAGGCAACCTTCAGGTATGCATTGCCTGATTGTGCAACGAATACAGAAGTTGTTGCTGCGATATTGGGAAATAAGGCGGGCTGCCTGGGCGCCGCTTCTTTGGTCTTCAGAAACGGTAATTAAATCATTGTAAATCAATGTTGTTTAGTGGGTTGAGAGATGGGGGGATTGGGTGATGGGGAGATTATGTCATTAAGTGTCATTAAAAGAGTCATTGAAAAGGTCATTGGCTTCGCCGTTTGTATATACATATCCCATATCCAAACCCAGAGCAGAGTGGGAGCAGAGTGGGAGTTGAGTAGGAGCAGAGTAGGCGCAGGTGGTATTATGAATCAAGGTTGTTTAGGTAAGGAATTTTGGTTATTTGGATGTTTGGGGGAAGGTTTGTATTTTTGTGATCGGGTGGCTGGGTTTCTTTGGCATAATACAACATGTGAGGGAATAGGCGGGATAAAATGTGATGTTGTGTTTCGCGAGTGTTTTAAATTCCCCTTGGTACTGGTTTTTTCACAATAAATCCCCCTTGTATTCCCCCTTTTTCAAAGGGGGAGTTTGGCTCCTGCACGTATGGAAGTAGGTGGAATGAAATATAACGTTGTGTTTTATCAATTTTAAAAATCTTCCTTGGTCACCCTTTTACATGGCAAATCCCCCTGCCCCCTTTAAGAAAGGGGGATGGGGAGTTTGGACCCTGCACGTATGGAAGTCGGTTGAATGAAATATCATGTTGTGTTTTATCAATTATATAAATCCCCCTTGGTACTGTTTTTTCAAGGCAAATCCCCCTGCCCCCTTTAAGAAAGGGGGATGGGGAGTTTGGCTTCTGCATGTGCGGGGCTAAGTCACTATAAATATTGCTTACTAAACGGCATTGCACTATAATTGCTCTATAAATGAAAAAGAACTACCTGGTTGTGGCATTGATCATGTTCGTGTTTTTCGTGATCTCATTTCTTACCAATATTCTCGGTCCATTAATCCCTGTTATTATTACTGATTTTAAGGTGAGTCTCACCATGGCGGGACTTTTGCCGTTTGCCTTTTTTATCGCTTACGGCGTATTTTCAATCCCGTCAGGGTTAGCAGTTGAAAAGTACAAAGAAAAGAAGGTTATGATAGCCGCCTTTGGTATTGCCTTTTTAGGTGCGGCAATTTTCTCCTTAATTCCCTCTTTCCCGATTGCCTTGCTTTCTTTATTTATGATAGGGTCGGGAATGGCGATGCTACAGGTTGCTATCAATCCACTACTCAGGGTCGCGGGCGGTGAAGAGCACTTTGCATTCAATTCTGTTATGGCGCAGCTTGCTTTTGGTCTTGCATCATTTATTAGTCCGCAACTTTTTTCATATCTTGTCATTAATCTTAAGGATTACCCCTCTGCGGGAGTTACCAATTCATTATTAAGCATTTTACACCAGGTTGTGCCGGCTGATCTTCCATGGGTTTCGCTTTACTGGATATTTTCGGTGATTGCGGTTGCAATGGTTGCCTTAATGATTGTTGTGAAACTTCCGGGTGTGGAACTTAAGGACGATGAAAAAGCCGGGGCATTGTCGACTAATGCTGAGCTGCTGAAAGATAAGACGGTTATCCTTTTCTTTATCGGATTATTCTGTTATGTGGGTACCGAACAGGGGGTTGCGAACTGGACTTCGAAATTCCTGAGTGTATATCATGGGTTTGACCCGTTGAAAGAGGGGGCGGATGCTATTTCTTATTTTTGGGGATTGCTTACGATTGGATGTATTCTTGGGCTTGTCTTATTGAAATTTATGGATAGCAAGCTTGTGCTGAAGTTGTTTTCGGGCGCCGCTATTATAAGTTTGACTGCCGGTTTGTTTGGCCCTGCACAGGTCTCGCTATGGGCATTCCCGATTGTTGGGTTCTTTGCCTCGGTGATGTGGTCAATTGTTTTTTCTCTCGGGCTTAATTCGATGAAGAGCCATCATGGGGCTGTTTCGGGAATTTTATGTTCGGGTATAATTGGCGGAGCAGTTGTCCCGCTAATTATTGGGGCTATTGGCGATGCTATCGGATTGAGAGGTGGCATGATGTTTATATATATCACATTAGGCTTTGTCTTTAGTATTGGGTTTTGGGCTAAGCCTTTGATTAATAATAAGACTGTCAGTTTAACCAAAACAGCGTAATACACGTTAAGACTTCAATACAACGGGGGGATCGAGGTGCGTATTTTCTTCATATACTGCTATTTGCTTCGTTTTCGAAATATTTGATTTATGTTCCTATAAATTGGGATGCGTGTAAGGATGGGTGATTTTAAGGTTAGGATGCCTGAATTTTATGTATTTTTGCAGGAGTAAGTTTTTTTACTTTTAGAAATGATTTCTTTTCCACTGGTTTTACCGGTGGTTATTCAGATTTAATCCCTTCGGGATAATTGATCGACTTAATAGAGTGGACTCACTATTGGCTGAATATTACGCAAGTGACCGGGTGACTTGGAGTTACCCGATCACTACTAAAAGTTCATCCCCTTCGGGGCTGTAGTTTCTATTTCATTTCTTTTCCACCGGTTTTACCGGTGGTTATTCAGATTTAATCCCTTCGGGATAATTGATCGACCCTTCGGAGTGGATTTATCATTGTACTTAAACAATTCTTCATGGATTCTTCTTCCAAGCCTATATTCTATTCATCCAGTCCGTCGCGTTGGAAGCGTTTTATGTGGGCCGTAAAGATTGTTGCCGTCATTTTATCCATTGGCATTACTTCAATTTTAATCTCTCTTTTTCATAAGCAGGTATTTAAACTACCATCTTTACACGAGCATCTTGTTCTCTCCCAAAAAGAAAGCACAAAGTATAAGAGTGCCGATATCCAGGGTGCCGAGACCAAACGATTTGTCGAATTGGCAAAAGAGGCACGATTGCATGAAGGGCATGACTTTTATAAAATGGATAAGGCGCTTCCCGGGGAGGTGCGGAAATATATGCCTGTTAAAGCAGGGTTTTATGTCAACTGGGATATTAAGTCGAAATATTCACTTAAACAGAATGCGTCGAAGATAAACATGGTACTTCCCGAGTGGTTGTTTATAAAAGACACGCTTGGAAATGTTGCTGCGGATATCGATACCTCTGCGGTTAACATTATGAGGGAGAACCATATTGCGATTGTTCCCATGCTGTCGAACTATTATAACAATGTCTGGAATGGGAACAATGTTCATCGCATTATTACTTCGCCTGCCAAGCGCAGAATACTGATCAACAACGTCGTCGCCATCCTTGATCAATATAAATTCAACGGAATCAATATCGATTTTGAAGAGTTGAAGGAGACGACTGATGAGTATATGATTGCTTTTCAGAAGGAGTTGTATGATAAGCTTAGCAAGAAAGGATACCTTGTGACACAGGATATTGCGGCCTTCAACGAGGATTATAATGTGGTTGAGCTTGCGAAGTATAACGATTTTCTTTTCCTGATGGCATACGATCTGCATAATGCTTCGTCGGAACCGGGACCTATTGCCCCACAGTATTGGGTAGAAGCGGCACTGGATCAACTGTGCAAAAAGGTGCCTTCGGATAAAGTGGTTCTTTGTATTGCGGCCTTTGGATATGACTGGCAGGAAGGATACGAGGGGACGGATATTACTTACCAGGAGGCAATATCGACAGCGTTTGAAAGCGAAGGGAAGGTTAAGTTCGACAATAATACGTACGGACTAAGCTATGACTACAGTGATGAGAATGATAAGCCTCACCACGTACATTTTACTGATGCTGCGAGTGCATTCAACGCTATGCGGGCGGCGGCTGATTTCGAAACTTCGGGTGTCGCCATTTGGTTCCTGGGGTCTGAAGATCAGCGGTTATGGCAGTTCTTTAACCTGGACCTGTCAGAGAAAGCATTGCCGGAGAGTGTTTTCAACAATAGTATCCTGGCGAATGCGCAAACAGAATACACGGTTGACTATGTGGGCGCCGGGGAAGTACTAAATATTCTCTCTACGCCTCATCCCGGACAGATCACTATACAATTGGACCCCAAAGAGAAGCTAATATCTGAGGAGGATTACGTAAGTCTTCCTTCAAGCTTCGTCGTCAATAAGGCAGGGGAATCGCCAAAAAAGATTGTACTTACCTTTGATGATGGACCCAATGAAAGTTATACGCCACGTATCCTCGATATCCTGGGCAAATATAAAGTACCGGCAGTTTTCTTTGTAACAGGTATCAATGCGGAACAGAACCTGCCACTTGTAAAACGGATTTATAAAGAAGGTCATGAAATCGGGAATCATACTTTTTTGCATCCCAACCTCGAACTTGTTTCGGACGATCGGCTAAGGCTGGAATTGCGGTCAACGGGTTATATTATCGAGAGTATTACCGGACATGCGACTATTCTCTTCAGACCTCCTTACAATACCGATTCGGAACCTACTGTTGCTTCACAGATTGAACCTATTTATACCGCTAAAAGCGAAGGTTACCTCACAATTGGTTCGTCGATTGATCCGAACGACTGGCAGGTTGGTGTTTCGGAAGATACAATTGTAGCGAGGGCAATCAAACAACAGGGGCTGGGGAATATTATGCTTTTGCACGATGCCGGCGGTAATCGTGAACAAACGATAAAGGCTCTGCCACGAATCATCGAATACTACCGATCGCAAGGATACCAGTTTATCAGCCTGGCTAACCTGATTAATAAAAAGCGGGATGATATTATGCCTCCGCCGAAGGATGCTTATAATCGGTATCTTCAAACTGCCGACGCTACTTTTTTCAAGATAGGATACTATTTCAACCGAGTTATATCTGCCATTTTCTTTCTGGCTTTGTTTTTATCAATGATAAAGATTATAAGCCTGGCAATACTGGCAGTCAGGCAGAAATACGTTTCGAAGAGACATTTACATGATATTTTGCCGGATGCCTTGCATAAGGTAAGCATTATTGTTCCGGGTTATAATGAAGAGCTAACAGGGCCAAAGACGGTGGAGAACCTGTTACTTACCGACTATCCTGACATTGAGATTATCTTTGTTGACGATGGGTCGAGTGATAATACTTATAAGAATATCCTCGCGCAATATGGGGATCATCCTCATGTAAAGGTGCTTACCAAGCAGAATGGAGGGAAGGCCTCGGCGTTAAATTATGGGATCAGTTATGCAACCGGTGATATCCTTGTTTGTATTGATGCAGATACGGTTTTGAAATCGGACGCTGTTTTGCGTATGGTGACTTACTTTTCGGATCCATCCGTAGCTGCGGTGGCGGGGAATGTTAAGGTCGGGAATCGGAATAATCTTTTGACCCGCTGGCAGTCGATAGAGTACATCACAAGCCAGAATTTCGATCGTCGTGCTTTCGACCGGCTAAATGCGATTATGGTTGTTCCGGGCGCGATAGGAGCGTTCAGACGCGAGGCAGTAAAGCATGTGGGAATGTTTACCACTGACACCCTTGCCGAAGATTGCGATCTTACAATAAGACTGCTGCGCGCAGGTTATAAAATACGGACCTGTAACGAAGCGCTTGCCTTTACCGAGGTGCCCGAAACAATGGAGATGCTTATAAAACAACGCTTCCGCTGGACTTTCGGAATTATGCAGACTTTTTGGAAACATCGCGACATGCTGTTCAATGGTAAAAAAGCCAATCTTGGCTGGGTTGCTTTGCCCAATATGCTGATTTTCCAGCTGATTTTGCCGGTATTATCTCCGATTGTTGATATCATGTTGCTGCTTTCATTTTTTATGCCAAAGCCGGAGGTGGTTGTCATTCTCTATTTTGCTTATTACCTGCTCGACGTTGTCATATCCTCCGTTGCCTTCCGTTTCGATGGCGAAAGATTTACATTACGAGCTGCTTATAATCTCTTTTTGCAGCGGATTCTATACCGGCAGTTGTTGTGGTATGTTCTTGTCAAGGGGTATTTGCGTGCGATTAAGGGGGAACTTGCATCATGGGGTATTTTAAAGCGGACAGGCAATGTGACAAACGTTTAGAAATATTTAAAAGCTCAATTAGCACTATGTAATGGCGCCTGATCAGGAGTGCACATGGTATAAGGATGTGGCATTATATTAAATAAAGAATACGACATCTATTAAGCACCGGAAATGATCTAATGTTGTGTTTATAAAAGCGGGAAAGGCCGATGGTGCGATAAATAATTGATTCATAATACGGTGTGACAAAATGGCGATGAGGCGACAAGAGAAAGGGCGGCAATTTGTTCAATTGACAGCCCTAATTGTCTATTATGTAATGAATCTTTTTAAACCCAACACGAACCCAACACGACGAGGGAGCGGCTCGAAGAAATTTGATTTATTTATTTCAATTATGATAAAAATATATTGAAATTGTACTGCGCTCCGAAAGTCTGCGAACCCCGTATTGGCAAAAGACGACATTTATTCCTAATACTTTAATTTTTTGTCAATATTCATCTTGATTTAAGGATTGACACTTTACTATAAGAGGAAAGTACTCTTTCGAAAATATGTTTTATAACATACAATTTGAACTTGATGGCTTAAACGATTAAGCTTAATTTTGAAAAATCAAACATTACATTTTATTCAAAATGTTACCGGATTAATTAAACCCGTTAAAATGTCCAGGAGAACGTCCTTAAAAGATATTGCTGAACGAGTTGGAGTTTCAACTGCACTTGTTTCATATGTAATAAACGGTCAGGAAAAAGAAAAACGTGTAGGGAAAGAAGTGGTTAAGAAGATCAGGGCTGCTGCGGTTGAATTAAATTATCAGCCAAACCAGATTGCACGAAGTTTAAGAAGAGGATCCACAAAAACTATCGGGCTAGTCGTCGCTGATATTGCCAATCCTTTCTTTGGGAATATGGCAAGAGTGATTGAAGATGAAGCAAATAAACAGGGATATACCGTAATTTTTGGTAGTTCGGATGAGAACAGCGGCAAAATGGGATCACTGGTTGATATTTTAATAAACAGGCAGGTGGATGGTTTTATTATAGTACCGGCTGAAGGAACCGATTTGCAGATAAAAGTCATGCAGGAAAAAAAGATCCCTCTTGTACTGACTGACAGATATTTCATGGAGGTGACAACGAATTATGTAGTGCTGGATAATTTTGGTGCCACCTATGATGCTATTTCCCATCTGATTGAAAAAGGTTACAAAAAGATTGGAATGATTGCTTATAAATCAAACTTAATCCACATGAAGGAAAGGATCCGGGGATACATTGAAGCAATGAATAACAATAACCTGGGTAATGAAATTCGGATTGAAGAAGTACGTAACAATCATGTAGGAATTGATGTTGAGGAAGCTATGAGTAAATTAACTGCCGGGGAAAGGAAGATAAATGCCATATTGTTTGCAACCAATGCATTGACTATATCTGGTTTGTATTGTGTTCAAAAACTTAGCCTTAAAATACCTGAAGAACTTGCGATTATCGGTTTTGATGGCAATGAAGCATTCGATTTTTTCTATTCCCCGTTAACCTACATTGAACAACCTATTGAAGAAATGGGAAAGGAAGCTGTAAGGGTTCTGATTGAACAGATTAACGGCTCCACTAAAATTGTCCATATAAAATTACGGCACACACTAATTAAACGCCAATCGAGCCTTTAATTCATTTTTTTCCTAAACAGCTTAATCGATTAAATATAACCATTTAAATTTTAACAAAAAATGAAGAGAACATTAATTTACTTAGTAATTAGTTTTTTGACAGTCCTGAACGGTGTCTCACAAACTGCATTTAACGGTTTAGATATGAATATGGGCAATCTAAGCCGGATGTCAAATGCAAAAACCCGTTCTATCAGCCCTGAAAATTTCACCGGAGAAAAAGGTAAAGGAGGAATGGCAAGGTTGGAAGATAAGGATAAAATAAACGTTGCCAATGCCAGTAATGCCGCGAGGGATTTGGGTGTGGGATGGAAAGTTAATCCATATGTGCAGATCAAACCAGGGGAGACATTTACAATGGCCGAAATTGATGGCATGGGTGCAATTCAGCATATTTGGATGACTCCAACAGGTAACTGGCGGTTTTCTATTGTGCGTATATATTGGGACGACGAAACGGAACCTTCTGTTGAATGTCCTGTAGGTGATTTCTTTGGTATGGGATGGAACGAATATGCACCTCTTAACTCAATGGCAGTATGCGTAAACCCAGGAAGCGCTTTTAACTGCTATTGGAGTATGCCATTCCGAAAAAAATGCCGGATCACAATGGAAAATATCAATGATAAGGATCCTATGACTTTATATTATCAAATTGACTATACACTCACTGATGTACCTAATGATGCTGCTTACTTTCATGCACAATTCCGGCGGTTGAATCCCAATACGACTTCAGATTATACGATTGTTGACAACATTAAAGGTAAAGGCCAGTTTGTTGGCGTTTATCTTGCCTGGGGAGTCAATAACAATGGCTGGTGGGGAGAAGGTGAGATCAAATTCTTCATTGATGGCGACAGCAAATACCCAACTATTTGCGGAACCGGTACTGAAGATTACTTCTGCGGTTCGTACAATTTTGACAGAAACGGACAATATAAGGAATTTTGCACACCATACTCTGGTCTTCATCAGGTTATACGCCCAGATGGAACCTATAAATCCCAGCAACGGTTTGGTCTTTACCGTTGGCACATTTTGGATCCGGTCCGTTTTGAAAAAGACCTGAAAATTACTATTCAGGATTTAGGTTGGCGGCAAGGGGGCCGGTATTTGCAGCAACAATCAGATATTGCCTCAACCTGTTTCTGGTACCAGACAGATCCTCATGTCAAATTCTCAAAGCTACCTTCACTGCAGCAACTTGAGGTAAATTAAAACCTTAAACCGACTATTCATTTATAAAATCTATTCAAATGACAAAAAGACTCATAGGGCGTCTTCCTAAAGTAGGGATCCGCCCGGTTATTGACGGAAGAGAACATGGGATCAGGGAATCACTGGAAGAACAAACCATGAATATGGCGAGAGCCACCGCACGGTTAATTGAAGAAAACCTCAGATTTCCATCGGGGGAAAAGGTGGAATGCGTAATATCAGACACCACTATTGGTGGAATTGCTGATGCAGCATATTGCGCCGATCAGTTCGAACGCGAAGGCGTCGGTGTTTCGTTAACGGTGACTCCCTGCTGGTGTTATGGAGCTGAGGTAATGGATACCAATCCGTTAATTCCAAAGGCAGTTTGGGGATTCAATGGTACAGAAAGACCAGGTGCTGTTTACTTAGCCTCGGCACTGGCAGGTTATTCACAGAAGGGTCTGCCTGCTTTTGGCATCTACGGGAGAGAAGTACAGGATGCTGACGATCAGACTATCCCTCAGGATGTAGAGGAAAAAATTTTGCGGTTTGTACGTGCGGGACTTGCTGTTGCCCAGATGAAAGGCAAAACATATCTCTCTATCGGTTATACTTCAATGGGAATCGTGGGTTCAACTGTTAATCCCGATTTTTTTCTGGACTATCTGGGAATGCGTACTGAATTTGTAGATATGACCGAAATACTTCGTCGGATTGAACAGGGTATTTTCGATCCTGACGAGTACCTCCGGGCATTGGCCTGGGTAAAAGATAATTGTAAAGAAGGAGACGATCTGAACAAGAAACCATCTGCGCCTGAACGGAAAACATGGGAATGGGAAACCGTGGTGAAGATGACCCTAATTATGCGTGACCTGATGATTGGAAACCCCAAATTGGCACAAATGGGATTTGGAGAAGAATCAAAAGGCCGCAATGCAATAGCCGGAGGATTCCAAGGCCAACGTCAATGGACTGATTTTTATCCTAATGGCGATTTTTCGGAAACAATCCTGAACACGTCTTTCGACTGGAATGGTATTCGTGAAGCATTTGTGTTTGCAACGGAGAATGATAGTCTGAATGGCATCTCTATGTTGTTTGGCCATCTACTAACAAACACCGCCCAGATATTTTCGGATGTTCGTAGCTATTGGAGTCCCGAATCGGTAGAGCGGGTCACCGGCAGCAAACTCACGGGTTTGGCAGCCGGAGGATTTATTCATCTGATTAACTCCGGATCGACGACATTGGACGCAACCGCACAACAAAAAGATAACCAGGGGAATCCTGTAATGAAACCCTGGTGGGAGATTTCAGAGAAAGAAGTTTCCGAGTGCCTTGCACATACCAAATGGTGTCCGGGAATCCTTGAATATTTCAGGGGAGGTGGCTTTTCCTCACAGTTTAAGACAGCCGGTCAAATGCCAGTGACTATGTCGCGCATAAACCTTGTAAAAGGTCAAGGACCAGTTTTACAAATAGCTGAGGGTTGGACTGTTGAACTGCCGGAAAATGTTCATAAACTGATCGATAAACGGACAGATCCAACCTGGCCGACTACATGGTTTGTTCCCCGCACTAACGGGAAAGGAGCTTTTAAAGATGTTTATTCGGTAATGGACAAATGGGGAGCCAATCACGGTGCTATTTCCTATGGACACATCGGTGCCGACCTTATTACACTTGCATCAATGTTCCGTATCCCGGTTTGTATGCATAATGTGCCCGAAGATAAATTGTTCCGTCCGAGCACATGGGATGGTTTCGGCAGCGACCCCGAAGGTTCAGATTACAGGGCATGTGCAGACTTCGGACCACTTTATCATTAGTCAATTATGCAAATTAATTAAAGCCGGAAGACATGAAACCCTCGGAAGCAAGATTTATCAAAAGGAGATGAATTTCCCCGAGGGTTCCATGTGTCCGTTAAAAAACAAGTAATATACACATGAAATAGCCATGAAGAGAAATTCTCATTTTCGGTTTGTGATTTCTAATCATGGCTATTCCATCTGACCAAAAATCAAATTATTAAAAGATGAATACAATATTTATAAAAAAATGTAACCGCCTGGTTTATTTCATACTTGCATTTCTTTCGGTCGCATGTGCTCCATCCGGCCGACAAAATAAAAATACGATGAACAATACAAAATCGAATTTTGTGAAAGGAACATATGGATACGATGTGTCATTTTTTGCGGAGAAGAAGATTCATACTATCGAGCTCAAAGATGAACAGTCGAAAGCCTCTCTTCTTATTGTGCCTGATTACCAGGGCCGTGTGATGACAAGCTCGGCCAATGGGAACGAGGGATCGAGTTTTGGCTGGATCAACTACAAACTGATTGAATCGGGGAAAGTAAGCAGTCAGTTTAACCCGTATGGTGGTGAGGAGCGGATCTGGTTTGGTCCCGAAGGTGGACCTTTCTCTATCTATTTTTCAAAGGGTAAAGAGCAGATTTATTCCAACTGGGTTGTTCCCCAGCAGATTGATACAAAACCTTTTGATATAGTTTCCCAGGCTGCAGACAGTGTGAGTTTTCATAAAGAGTTTGCAATTGTCAATGCATCCGGGACAAATATGGAAATCGGAGTTGATCGGACAATAAAACTGCTTACGCATGCCGAGACTGAGTCAGCGCTCGGAGTTGCTATTGAACCGTCGTTGAATTATGTAGCCTACGAATCAGATAACAGTTTAATGAATAATGGTCAATCGGCCTGGACTGAGAAAACGGGCTTCCTGTCAATCTGGCTGTTGTCGATGTTTAATCCTTCCGAACAGGGAGTTGTTTTTATTCCGTTCAGGGAAGGATCTGAAGCCGAATTGGGTAAAGTAGTCAAAGATGATTATTTTGGTAAAGTTCCTACTGACCGGTTACTTGTTAGGGATGGAATCCTGTTTTTTAAGACCGATGGAAAGTATCGGAGTAAAATCGGCGTTTCTCCGCAACGGTCATTGCCCTGGTGCGGTAGTTATGATCCTAAAAATCATGTGTTAACATTGCTTTGGTATTCAAAACCGACAGAGCCTGCAAAATATGTCAATTCGCAGTGGGGCAAGCAGGAAGATCCATTGAATGGCGATGCGGTCAATTCGTATAATGATGGTCCTGTGGAAGATGGATCGGTTATGGGGCCGTTTTATGAAATCGAAAGCTCGTCACCTGCAGCATTGCTTCTGCCGGGTGAAAAGATCACGCATAAGCAACGGATTTTTCATATCACAGGTGAGGAAGCAAAATTGAGTGTTATCATTGAAAAGCTGTTCAATATACCCGTTTCGGCAATCTCAGAGGGATTTAAATAAACGACTATTTATGGAAAAAAATAAAACATCACTGATTAAAAGTCCTGACGGCACATCCTACCTGATTCCCTTTGTATTGATTACAAGCTTGTTTCTGCTCTGGGGTTTTGCTCATGGACTCCTGGATGTACTGAACAAGCATTTTCAGAATATTCTTCATGTATCGAAGGCCCAATCGGGATTAGTGCAGTTCTCGCTTTACATTGGCTATTTTATAATGGCAGTTCCGGCAGGGCTTATCATGAAACGATTTGGGTACAAGCGGGGAATTATTTTTGGACTTCTTCTTTTTGCCACGGGAGCGTTTTTATTCTATCCGGCAGTAAAATTTGAGTCGTATTGGCCCTTTTTGATGGCATTGTTCGTTATTGCCTGCGGATTGACCTGTCTTGAAACTGCAGCCAATCCTTATTCGACTGTATTGGGACCCAAAGAGACAGCGTCGCAGCGAATCAATTTCTCGCAGTCGTTTAACGGGTTGGGTTGGATTCTTGGACCCCTGATCGGAGGATTACTTATTTTCGGGGCCAACGAAACCGGTGCAGGTAAATTTGATTCACTCCTAACCCCTTACATGCTTATTGGGACAATCGTATTGGTAGTAGCGGTCGCATTTATTTTTACGAAACTTCCCGAAATCAAGGAGGAGGTCACCCAGGAACAGGAAGAAAATCCACCGATGAGGCTATTGTTGAAACACCCTTTTTTCATCCTTGCCGTAGTAGCACAATTTGCATATGTTGCAGGACAAACAGGGGTTAACTCTTTTTTTATCAACTATGTAACCGAGGAATTGCCCAATGTGCAGAAACCCATCACAGGAATTATGGAACACCTGGGAGCTTTCGGGGAAGTTTTTATGCCCCGTAATCCTGAGCAGGCTGCTTCCCTGATCCTTGCCTTCGGTGGAATGGGACTTTTTGGGTGGGGCGTTTAATCGGATCATGGTTACTTGGATTCGTGGCGCCCGGGCGATTGCTCACTTTCTATGGATTAATTAATACTGTTTTTATGCTTTTGGTTGTAATGGGCCTGGGAACTGTTTCCGTGGTTGCGTTATTTAGTTGTTATTTCTTTATGTCGGTGATGTTTCCAACGATTTTTGCACTGGGAATTAGTGATTTGGGGACACTGACAAAAAAAGGGTCATCATTTCTCGTGATGGCAGTAGCAGGAGGCGCTTTCTGTCCACCGCTGATGGGATTTATCGCGGATTCATTCAATATGGCAGTCGGATTTCTTATACCGCTGGTCTGCTTTATGTTCATATGCTATTTCGGCGTTGTTTCAACCAGAAAATCAATCAAAAGCAACTTAACAACGGTAGTTTAAAGATGAAAAAAGCAAAATTGTATCATTCGGTATTGATTTTATTCCCCTGTTTACTACTTTTTTCATTCACAGTTGAGAAAGGGGGAACGGATTCGATTGGACATAAATATAACGATTACTACACCGGAAAAAACCTCGACAGGGTGGCTTTCCCGATTGGTGGCATTGGGGCCGGTATGTTTTGCATGGAAGGCACAGGTGCGATCTCACACCTTTCGATCAATAATAAACCCGAGATCTATAACGAACCTTTAGCCTTTGCCGCAATCTGTGTTAAAGGCTATAAAAATGGAGCAAAAGTCCTCGAAGCACCTGTCCCTTCCTGGAAATTATTTGGCCCGGGAGGTACAGGTAATGGGAGCAGCGGAAGAAACTATGGGTTGCCACGTTTTGAGAAAGGACGGTTTTTAACGCGGTTTCCTTTTGCCACTCTTGATCTGGAAGACAGTGATATTCCTCTTGAGGTTAGCGTGGTAGGATGGAGCCCGTTTATTCCAACAGACGAAGACAATTTAAGCCTTCCGGTCGGTGCGATGGAGTATCATTTCAAGAATAAGTCGACACAACCTATCGAGTCCGTTTTCTCGTGGAATTCCCGGAATTTTGTCGCTGAAGAAAATGGAAGGATTCTGAAAGCAAAAAATGGATTTACATTAACTAAAAATGAAGAGGGCTCTACAGGTACCGGCTTCACGGTATTTGTGGATGATAACAACGCGGTTATCGATCATTGCTGGTTTCGGGGAGGCTGGTTTGACGCGTTGACAATACTTTGGAAAAAGATTAAAAATGGGGAGATCTCGGCAATCGCTCCTGTAACTGATGAATCGCCCGGCGCTTCAATATTTGTCCCGTTTAAATTACTTCCGGGTCATGAAAAAACGATTGTGGTGAACTTTTGCTGGTATCAGCCTGAGACTAACCTCGCAGTGGGTAAGAACGTAAAAGGTGGCCCTGCTTTTGGGGAGAAACCATCTGCCGGCAGTACTCCAAATCAGCAGCGTGTTTCCGGATTTCTTGGGAAACAGCTGATCAATACCTTCGATCCGGGTGGTGATGAACAAACCGGTATATTGCAGTCATCCCCATTCAAGGTCAGCAAACGATACCTTAAGTTTCTTGTCGGAGGCGGGAATCTGAAAGATAAAACATCTGTGAATCTGCTGATTAATGATGAAATAGTTGAAACTGCCACGGGGAATCAATCTGAAGTGCTGATGCCTAAAGTCTGGGATTTAGAACCCTATGCAGGAAAAGAAGCGCGTATCAGAATTATTGATTTGTGTGAGAATCCATGGGCTCATGTGCTGGCAGACAATTTTGTTCTGACAGATAATAAGGATGAAAATTTAAACCAGTTATCGCTTTTAGCGCTTTTAATTGAAGATTTTGAAAAAGAGAATTACGGAACATGGGAAAAGATAACTGATGACGAGGCAACAGTTTGTTGTCCGGGTGGCAAATGCGAATTACCCTTTTATAAACCCTGGTATGCCAATCGGTTTCAGAATTTGGGCGAAGTGGTCAAATACTGGACGCTCCATTTTGCAGAATTAAAGAAAAACAGTGAATTGTTTCGCGATGCATTTTTTGACTCTACGCTGCCTGCTGAGGTAGTTGAAGCAGTTGCAGCCAATCTTACAATTTTGAAATCGCCGACGGTTTTAAGACAATCGGATGGAAGACTTTGGGCCTGGGAAGGGTGCGGCGACAATTCGGGTTGCTGTGCCGGCAGCTGTACACATGTCTGGAATTATGCACAAGCTGTACCGCATTTATTCCCTGCTCTGGAAAGGACTCTTCGTGAAACGGAATTTGAGGTCAATCAAAACGAGTTGGGGCATCAGACTTTCAGGGCAAATTTACCCATTTCGGAACCAAACCATGATTTTCATGCAGCTGCAGATGGTCAGTTGGGTGGAATAATGAAAGTGTACCGGGAATGGCGGATTAGTGGCAACACTGAATGGATGGAAAAGCTTTATCCGAACGTGAAAAAAAGTCTCGATTATTGCATTGAAACATGGGACCCTAAACATAAGGGATACCTCGAAGAGCCTCACCACAATACCTATGATATTGAATTCTGGGGTCCTGACGGAATGTGCACAAGCTTTTATCTGGGGGCGCTGACCGCGTTTGTTGAAATGAGCAAGACTATAAATAAACCTTACGACTCCTATCAAACATTGCTTCGGGATGGTAAAAAGTATATGGAGAACGAACTATTTGACGGAGAATATTTTAATCAAAAAATTAAATGGGTGGGGTTGAAAGCTCCTGATCCTGTTGAAGCATCGAGGAAATCGATGGGGGGAAATTATTCGACCGAGGCGCTGGCGTTATTGCAAAAGGAAGGTCCCAAATACCAATATGGCTCAGGCTGTTTGTCGGATGGTATTCTCGGAATGTGGATCGCTTCCGTTTGCGGTCTTCATGAGATTATTGATAACGGGAAAGTGAAAAGTCACCTCGTTTCGGTTTACAAATACAATCTGAAATCTGACCTGAGGGATCATGACAATCCGCAACGACCCTCGTATGCCTGTGGAAATGAGGGTGGTTTATTACTCTGTACCTGGCCTAAAGGCGGAGAGCTTTCGCTGCCATTTGTTTATAGCAATGAGGTCTGGACAGGAATCGAATACCAGGTAGCAAGCCATCTGATGTTGAAAGGCGAAGTTGAAAAAGGGTTAGCTATCGTACGAAAATGCAGGGACAGATATGCCGGAGATGTTCGCAATCCGTTTAACGAGTATGAATGCGGGCACTGGTATGCGCGTGCAATGTCGAGCTATGGATTGTTGCAGGGATTAACGGGAGTTCGTTACGATGCGGTAGAACGAACATTATATATTGACTCAAATGTCGGGGATTTTAAGAGCTTTATTGCGACAGAGACAGGTTTCGGAACTGTTGGATTGAAAAAAGGGAAGCCTTTCATTAATATCGTATACGGTAATCTTGATGTCAGAAGGGTTTTAGTGTCAGGTATTGAGCAAAAGTTGTAAAGTGGAGTAAGGGAGCCTTTGCAATTTATTTTTCCCTATGAATATCAAGGACAAGAAATACTACTCTCCCGCTGATAGGCAGATAAAAAAAATAAAATATTTACGGCGGATAATATTTCACACATCAACTTGAAGGTACTGTGACATATGAAAAAATATTTGAGAGGACTATTCACGGATAATTATAAATTTTCATCGTTGACCGACTAAAATTCAAAGTCGGTCAACGATGATAAATTTTATTGAACCGGGGGGAATATAAAACGTACGTATGATACATTTTATTAAAAATAGTGGGCGGTACTGGATTCGAACCAGTGACCCCTACCCTGTCATCCGTCAACTGACGGACTAAACCAACTGAGCTAACTGCCCCTAATCCAAAATTTATTTATCTCTATTGCTGATCATT
>JAATGF010000145.1 GCA_015654795.1 Bacteroidales bacterium | reverse complement strand
CCAAACAGTACCAGACTACTATGTGATGTCATGCACCATGGTATGAACGGTTTGTACTGCACGGAGCAACGCTTAAATTTAGCGCTTTTTCAAGTTACTCGTTTGTGGGCTTTATTTTTTTCAATAAGGTGGGACTACTATGCAAGATGAAATGAAGTATCATTTTAGATAAAATCACTAAAAATTTTCTCTAAACAATCATCGTCACCACATTGTCTTCCTGTTACTTTCGTCACACCTTCTCCGTTCTTTAAATAATCTTTGAATAAGCTTTAAGTAGGGCTTCTGTATCATTTGTTACAGCAACACAAAGGCACTGGTTGGTGGTATGAAAGTATAGTAACAACAATGTGGGAATATCGCGTTGGACGAGACGAAATGTAAATTTTACAGCATTTTATTAAAATTTACCGGTCTCTCATATATGAGAATACCACACGAATGAAAACGTAATCTATAAACAATAAAGGCGTTGAAACGTTTAATCTGGATACGAAGGAAACGGAACATGAAACGTTTTAACCGTTTTCTTAATCGATTAAGAAACAGAATAATCATCGTGAACCTTATGAAAAATCGGATAAAATATTCTCTGCTAATTGCTTTTCTGATGCTCCTGATGCCCCAGATTTTACGATCGCAGGGTAAAGCAATGGATATCAATCTTGAAGGGATTAAATATCCTTTCCCGGTAAAATTTATCAGGTTGGATATTCAAAAACAGCATTTACGCATGGCGTATATGGATGTAATGCCTGCGAAACCAAACGGGAAAGCAATCCTGTTGCTGCACGGGAAGAATTTCAGCGGTGCATATTGGAGACAAACGGCTGAAGCGTTAGTCGAAAACGGATACCGCGTTGTTATGCCTGACCAGATCGGTTTCGGGAAATCATCTAAACCACAATGGTTTCAGTACACCTTTCAGCAACTGGCAACGAATACAAAGCAACTTTTGGATAGTTTAGGAATTATAAAGGTTGTGGTGGTTGGTCATTCGATGGGTGGAATGGTTGCGGTACGATTTACACTGATGTTCCCCGAAACCGTTACGAAATTGATACTCGAGAACCCGATTGGTCTTGAAGATTATAAAATCAAAATTCCGTACCAATCCGTTGATTTATTATATCAGAAAGAACTCAAACAATCCGTTGAGTCGATAAAAAAATATCAACTTACCTCTTACTACGATAATAAATGGAAACCTGAATATGATGAATGGCTGAATCTTACTGCGGGATGGACGCTAAGTAAAGATTACCCATTGATTGCATGGAATAATGCGTTAACATCCGATATGATAATTAATCAACCGGTGGTATATGAACTGTCGAATATTAAAACGCCCACATTGCTCATTATCGGGCAACGCGACAGAACAGCCTTGGGTAGAGATCTTGTGTCGCAGGAGGTTAGAGAGACAATGGGATATTATCCCGAACTTGGGAAACAGACGAAAGCAAAAATACCAAATAGCGAACTCGTTGAACTCGAAGGGATAGGGCATCTTCCCCATATTGAGTCGTTCGACCGATTTATAAAACCGCTGTTAGCATTTCTCGAAAATTAAAAGGCTTCGTAAATAACAGGTAACAGGTTTGATAATTAACTGATAAAAAGGAATTACCAGATGGCCCAATGGAATCCATGGCATGGTTGCCGGAAAATTAGTGCCGGCTGTCAAAATTGTTATGTATACCGCATTGATTCTTCTTTCGAAAGAGATGCTTCAACAATAACAAAAACAGCTGCGTATAATTTGCCATTGAAGAAAACGCGCAATGGCAAATACAAACTAACGCCCGGCGAAACAGTATATACCTGTTTTACCTCCGATTTTTTTCTGGAAGAAGCTGATAACTGGCGCATTGATGCATGGCGTATGATTCAATACAGAAGCGATTTACATTTCTATATTATTACAAAGCGTATCGATCGGTTTGGGATAAACCTTCCACCGGATTGGGGCGATGGTTATGCAAATGTGACGATTTGTTCAACCTGCGAAACCCAGGACAGGGCTGATTATCGTCTGCCCATCCTTTTAAATCTGCCTATCAGACATAAAGCAATCATCTGTGAACCATTGCTTGAGCAGATAAATTTATCCTCGTGGTTGTTAAATTCGATAGAAAACGTAATCGTAGGTGGCGAGTCGGGTAATGAGGCCCGCATTTGTAATTATGACTGGGTTTATAATATTTATACTCAATGTATCGAAAAAAAGGTTCCATTTCATTTTAAACAAACAGGAGCAAGATTTGTAAAAGATGGCCGTTTATTCAATATCAAAAGACAAGATCAACATTCGCAGGCAACAAAAGCGGGAATAGATTTTTGTAGTTAAATTTATTGGTAGTTGCCAATTTGCCCTTTATGCTTCCTTTCCCACCAGTTCCTTTGTCGATAATAGCCCACATGCGGCATAAATATCCTGCCCTCGAGAAGCACGTATTGTTGCGATGATATCTTTATCATTGAGCTGATCTCTGAAATTGTTGATGGTCTCTTCGTCGGGACTTTCGAGTGGAGTGCCTGGCACAGGGTGAAAACGAATGAGATTAACACGGCACCTGATCCCTGATAATAGTTTCACCAGTTCCCGGATATGGAATGGCGTATCGTTCAATCCTTTGAAAAGAATGTATTCGAAAGAGACACGGCGTTGACGGCCAAAGTCCCAGCCCTTTATTTCGCGAACGACATCGGCAATCGGATAGGCAATCTGAACAGGCATGAGTTTACGCCGTTCCTCGTCGAAAGGAGTATGAAGACTAATTGCAAGATGGGCTTCGCTTTCGTTTAAAAACCGAAGCATCGCAGGAATAATTCCAATTGATGAAACGGTGATGCGCCGCGGACTCATTGCATATCCCCATTCGGACGTGAGAATATCAAGGCTTTTCAGTACGGCATCCAGGTTATCGAACGGTTCACCCATCCCCATATAAACAATGTTGGAAACATCGCCATATTCTTTGATGCTTCTAATCTGGTTTACAATCTCTCCGGCTGTCAATTGTCCCTGAAAACCTTGTTTGCCGGTCATGCAGAAGAGGCATCCCATCTTACATCCTACCTGGGTTGAGACACACACCGTTTTGCGATCATCATCAGGAATCATCGCCGTTTCTATAAACTTGTTTTGCGATGTTGGAAAGAGGTATTTTTTTGTTCCATCGAGACTTACCTGAACTTTTGACGGAGCCGAAATGCCAAATTCATACTTTTCACTGAGCAGTTCTCTTGCATTCTTAGATAGATTACTCATCTCATCAATTGAACTGATCTCCTTCTTGTAGAGCCAATCAGCCAGCTGCTTTCCTGTAAATTTGGGCAATCCTAATGCCAAACTGATCTCTTGTAACTCGTTTAAATCTTTACCAAAAAGTTGATCCTTCATCACCACACGTTTATTTTTGAAATCTTCTGAATCTGGGTGATTGACGGCTTAAAAATAGATCTCTGCGTAAATATTTTCATAAGGTATTCCTTTGGATATCAAAAGATCACGCACCTCGACCACCATCAATGACCTGCCGCAAAGGTAGTATTTATAATCTTTTGGGAAATGATTCGTCTCTAAAAGATAGTTTGTAATCCGTCCGGGAAAGACACTACACGACTGCTCGCGTGAACAGCAGCGGATATAGTTATTACCCATAGCCCATTCCAGCTCGTCTTCAAAATAAAATTGATTGAGGTACCGGACCCCATGAATCAGCACTTTATGATCGGACAATCCTGATTGGAACATACTGTAAAAGGGCGCAATACCTGTTCCTGTAGCAATCCAGAAAGCGGGGGAATGATCACTATGGAAATTACCATATGGATTGGAAACCAGCAATTCGTCGCCCGGAATTGTTGCCGCTAATCGCGGTGTAAGGTAACCCTCCTCCTTAATATTGAAGAGAATGCTAATCTTCTCATCGAGATTTCCGCCGCAAACACTGTATATGCGCGGTGGCTGCAACCGATCAATGGCGACTTTGACTACCTGACCCGGAATAAATGCACCGTTCTGCCTCCACGAAATAAGGAAGACGCCAGGCGAAATTTCAACATTATCAATCACCTTAACGGCAAACAGCTCGTGATCTGCCTTTGAATATTCTTCTGCTTTAGCCATCATATGAATTTTAACTTAAACACGATAACAAGATGAAGGTTTTCAAAAATCACTCAAAAAATCATCTTACAGATGAAAACGGGCGTACGACAAAATTCATAGTAACGGACCACGACAGCTTATGAAACACTAAATACCCATGAAATTGTCACCAGAGGAAGGAACCCGATTTCGGTCAGGAGTTGGTCAGGAGTTGGTCAGGACCAGATACGGAGGAAGTGGGGCGCCTTTATCGATAGATAAAGGTAGTGAAAAAACGTATAGTCCGGATTGACTTTTTCTGAGATGGACGGAAATGGACGGCCGTGGACGATTCGTTGCTCCTTTCTTTGATGATTTTTATCCCCCAACTTT
>JAATGF010000100.1 GCA_015654795.1 Bacteroidales bacterium | reverse complement strand
TAGTTGAGTCCACTCCGGAAAGTCGATTAATTATCCCGAAGGGATTAAATTTGAATAACCACCGGTAAAACCGGTGGAAAAGAAATGAAATAAAGATTACAGCCCCGAAGGGGTTGAACTTTTATTGTATTAATATTCAACCATTTCAGGGTTGCGTATTCATCTTTTATTCTTCCGTGAGTTCCACCCACAGTTTTATATTCAGTCCTTTCATGACTATTTTCTGACCTTCTTACTTTTCGGAGTGGACTCATTCTTAAATATCTTCTCCGGAATACCGTCTTGATCCAACATCAGGCTTTAGTCTTTTGATTGTAATTAAATCAAATACCATGAATTGTGCAGCTTATACTTTTTTCACTTCAGATAAAAAATACTTTGAAATTATTTGCTGAATTGAAAAACTATTTATTGCTTTGTAACCTTAAGGTTATATATAGATTACTTAGGGTTACATTAAAAACAACAAATCATGGAAACTTCTCTTATTGAGCAATTGGACAAATCGAGGTATGATTTTCTAAAATGGGCTACAATCGGTTGGACCATCTGGTCAGGCACATATATCTTAACAGAACTGATGAGTATTCCCGATAGTATTTTAAGCTGGACCAGGCTTCTTGGCTGGTGCATATTGATTATCAGTAGTATCCGGTTTCTTAAGTTGAAGCGGGAATTAAATTGGGACAGAAAAATGAAAGAAGCTTTGGAAGGTGAATTACACAAGTTTAATCTTCAGAAATCCTTTCGGAATGGTTATTTTGTGGTAATCGGAATCACATTGCTCTTTTTCGGTCTCTCCTTATATTTAACGATTTCGGCCTTGCTCATCACAAAAGTAACGCTCTATTTTGGCATTTTAGCTGTTTTAATTTCAAAAATAATCTACAATCGGGACTGAAAATGGAGACTACTGAATTAAGTAATCAGATCAAAGTTCAGCGGGCGATAAAAAATATTACTCAGGAAGAACTCGCTGCCAAAATCGGGGTGACCCGAAAAACGATCAATACGATTGAAACCAGTAAATTTGTGCCATCCACCATTTTAGCAATCAAACTGGCCCGCTTTTTTGAAATTAAGGTGGAAGAGCTATTTACCCTGATCGAAAAATAGAAGTGAAGTTGTTAAAATCGGAGTATTACAAACAATCATGATTCAGCATTTTTTGATGGAATAATGATCTTTAAAAGATATTTTTGTAAAAAATATTGGAACGAATGAGGATTTGTTTGATAGGAGCAGGAAACCTTGCCACTCAGCTGGGAATGGCTCTTTTAGAAAAAGGACATCAGATCGTGCAGGTTTGGTCGCGAACTCAGAGAAGGGCGGCAGAACTGGCATCTAAACTGAAATGTCCTTACACGACTGAAATATCTTTAATATCTTCAGATACTGATATTTATATTTTAGCTGTAAGCGACACAGCAATAGAGTCGGTGCTGGCAAAACGAAATTGGGGAAATACGATGGTTGTGCATACTGCGGGAAGTACTCCAATGAGTATTCTTGCCCCGTACTGCAAAAATTTTGGAGTCTTCTATCCATTCCAGACCTTCACAATTGCGAAAAAGGTAGAATTTGACAATATCCCCGTTTGTATTGAAGCAAATTCGCCACAAAATCTGGACATTCTTAAAGAATTAGCGCAATCTATATCTCAGAATATCAAATTATTTGATTCCTCTCAGCGGCAACAGATTCACCTGTCAGCCGTATTTGCCTGTAATTTTGCCAATCATTTTTATGCGATCGCCGAAGAGTTGTTGCGGGAAAAAGGAATCGATTTTGAAATCCTCCAGCCACTGATCCTTGAGACTGCCTCCAAAGCCGCTTACCAATCTCCGGTTTTATCACAAACGGGACCGGCAATCAGAAACGATACCGCAATAATGGACAAACACTTATCAATGCTCGCGGATCATCCTGATCTCCAAAGTTTATACAGGCAGATCAGCGAAAGAATAATTCAAACACATAAATAGTTATAATGGCATTTTTTAAAGAAGAATTGATGAAAGTCAAAGCATTTGTATTTGACGTGGATGGTGTTTTATCCAAAGCAACACAGGTTCTGTCTTCCGATGGAGAGACAATCAGAACCTCAAACCTGAAAGACGGATTTGCTTTGGTATATGCAATAAGAATGGGGTATCCGGTTTGCGTAATCACAGGCGGAAAGACAATTGAAGCGATTCACAGGTGTAAAAAAATAGGGGTTGAAGATATATATGTCGGGTCGTTGAAGAAATTACCCCGTTTGTACGATTTCCTGGAGAAGAACGATCTGAAGGCTGAAAATGTGATGTACATGGGTGACGATCTTCCCGATTATCCGGCCATGAAAGTAGTTGGGGTTCCGGTTTGCCCTAACGATGCAGCAACCGAAATAAAATCCATTTCACATTATATTTCAGATAAAAACGGAGGTGAAGGGTGCGTGCGCGATGTTCTCGAACAGGTGATGCGTGCGCAGGGCAAATGGATTGATTGTGAAAAAATGGACTGGGATCTGTTTTAATATCACCACAATAGGTACAATAGAACACAATAAATTTTTAAGAACGTTTTAACAAAAAACAACTAATTTAGTGACGTTTTGTCAACTTCTGAAAAGAATTCTAGTGTGACCTGATGTGCCTATTGTGGTTAATTATTTTAAATATGATGATTACTGATTACAAAATAATACTCGCTTCAAAATCACCGCGAAGGAGGGAATTACTCGGCGGCCTCGACCTTCCTTTCGATGTTGTCATTCACGAGGTTGATGAAATTTTCCCGGAAGGGTTATCTATGGAGGAAATTCCTGTTTATCTTGCAAAATTAAAAGCAGAGCCATTTTACAATGAACTGAAGAGTGATACGCTGGTGATTACCGCTGATACGATTGTCTGGATCGACGGTGTGGTCCTTGGAAAACCCAATGATTATGAGCACGCTGCTTCGATGCTTCGGCAATTGTCGGGAAAAAAGCACATCGTCGTTACGGGAGTTTGTCTCACCACAAAAGAAAAACAGGTCGCATTTTCCGCCACGACCGATGTCTATTTTAAAAATTTAACAGATAGTGAGATCGATTACTACTTACGGAATTATCATCCTTACGATAAGGCCGGATCGTATGGCGTTCAGGAATGGATTGGCTATATTGCGATCGAAAAAATCGAAGGGTCTTATTTCAATGTGATGGGGCTTCCTGTTCAACGACTATACGAAGAGTTAATAAAGTTCTGATTTATAAATGCCAAATTCATTACAATGCTACGCCAAATTTTAGCCATTCTTGTTTTTACCGCTGTTTCCACTTGTTTATTCGCAAAAGAAGGGATGTGGATACCCTCGTTGCTCCAGAAATATAATATTGAGGAGATGGCGCAGATGGGATTTAAACTCTCAGCCGAAGATGTTTACAGTGTAAATCATGCGAGTATGAAAGATGCAGTCGTCCTGTTTGGTAACGGCTGCACAGGCGGCGTAATCTCCGGTGACGGGTTGCTCATCACAAATCACCACTGCGGATTTGGACAAATCCAGGAACACAGCTCAGTCGAACACGATTACCTTACCAATGGTTTCTGGGCAATGAATAAATCAAAAGAGCTTACCAACCCGGGATTGACGGTTCAGATTTTGGTGAAGATGGAAGATGTTTCCGACAAGATTCTTAGAAACGTATCCGACAAAATGGATAAAGTTGCGCAGCTCGATTCTATTCAGAAAAATATAGAAAAAATTAAAAAAGACTATATTAAAGGGACAGCCTATTCCGCTGACATCAAGCCACTATTCAATGGAAATCAATACTTTATCTATATCTACGAAGTTTTTAAAGACATCCGGTTAGTGGGTGCTCCTCCAATTTCAATTGGCAAATTCGGCGGTGATACCGACAACTGGGTTTGGCCCCGTCATACAGGCGATTTCTCGCTTTTCAGGATCTACGCCGGGAAAGATAATAAACCAGCAGCCTATTCATCTGAAAACGTACCCTACAAACCAAAGAAATTTTTCCCAATCAATCTGAAAGGTTTAAAAGAAGGCGATTTTACGATGGTATTTGGTTATCCCGGAACAACGCAGCGGTATATTCCATCGCGGGCAGTCGATCTGATTATGAATCAGAGTGATCCTGCAAAAGTAGCCATCCGTACAGTTAAGTTGAATATTTGGTCAGAACGCATGAAAACAAGTCCCAAAATCAGGATTCAATATGCAGACAAATATGTGTCCGCATCGAACTCATGGAAGAAATGGCAGGGCGAAGTAAAAGGACTTCAGCGACTTGATGCTGTTAATATGAAAAAAGCCAGTGAAGCCGAATTTAAAAAATGGGTAGCTACTGATCCTGAGCGTATACAAAAATATGCAACCGTACTTGCGGATTTTGAGAAATATTACACTGAATACCTCCCCTATCAGGCTGCAAATGATTATTATACTGAATGCATTCAACGTGGCTCCGATATTTTCACCCTTGCTGCCAGATTTGAGCCACTCGAAACGGCGAAAAACGATGAACAATTAAAGACGGAGATCGGGAAACTCAGGGAATATCTTGCCAGTTATTTTAAAGATTACGATCAAACAACAGACGAACAGGTATGGTCGGCGCTCATGAAAATTTATGTCACAAAAATTGACCGGAAATTTATACCTGAAAAGCTAATTAAGCTGATCCCCGATATTGGCACTTCTAATTTTGTGACAAAGACCTACAAAAAATCGATACTGACTGATCGCCTCAAAATAACCAAATTGCTTGATAATTTTAATCAAAAATCAATCAAACAGCTGCAAAAAGATCCCGTTTATGCTCTTTTTAAAATGATCAGGCAGGAATATCTTGCCAAAGTCGATCAGAACTACAAATCCATTACTGACAATATTCGCCTTGTTCAGAAAAAATACACAGCTGCCATTATGGAGATGAATGCCCGAAAACGGTTGATGGCCGATGCCAATCTTACATTACGGATTGCTTATGGCCGGATTGAAGGATACAAACCTGCTGATGCTGTTACCTATACGAGTTTCACAACACTTAAGGGGATCATCGAAAAAGATAATCCGGAGATCTATGATTACAATGTTCCGGAGTCATTGCGCAAACTTTACGTAACACGCAACTTTGGTCCCTATGTGAACGAATCAGGCGAAGTTCCCGTGGCATTTTGCGCATCAAACCATACAACAGGCGGCAACTCGGGGAGTCCTGTTGTAAATGCACAGGGCGAGTTGATTGGCTTGAATTTCGACCGGTCGTGGGAAGGTACGATGAGCGATATCGTTTATGATCCCGATCAGTGCCGCAATATTGCACTCGATATGCGCTATGCCCTTTTTATCATCGATAAATTTGCCGGAGCAGGGTATTTGCTAAAAGAGATGGAATTGGTGAGGTGATCCAAATCGGAACAATTGCCAATATGTGAAGTCGCCTTTTTTCCTGAGAACAGGAGGAAAGGCGACTTCTTTTTGCTGTTATTGATTTTGACGTCAAACAAATTATGCTTGATTATGAAGGATTGAAGGTAATTGACGTGGATGGGCAACCCTTACAGAGTAAAATTGTGTGGAATCATCCACTCCTCAGACTAAAACACGAGTTTATTTACGGACAATGCAAATCGGGGATAAACAAAACCGATAACATCATTGTTTAGAAGGTAATTAAATCTTTATGAATCATCTGAAAAGAGCATAAGTTATGCTACAAAAAGAGATGAATCGTAGATCGGCGTAGCCAATAATCCGTGAGTTGACGGATGCAAGTTCAATAAGGGATCAGTATAAATTCAGAAAAAAAGGCCGGGATCCAGCAGATTACAGTAACATTAAATGAAATGATACGAATGAAAACACTAACAGAAGATGAAATTGTCAGTTATCTGGATCTGCATTTGAAGAACTGGACATTTGAAGACGCAATGATTAAGCGTGATTTTACTTTCGGATCGTTTGTGCAGGCATTTTCGTTTATGACCGCTATTGCACTCGAGGCAGAGAAATCGGATCATCATCCGGACTGGAGCAATAGTTACAACAAGGTCAGTATTGCATTGACAACACATTCAGATCATGGTGTAACACAGGCAGATATTAATCTGGCGACCAAAATTAGTAGTATTTACAGAAAATACGAATAACTTTACCCTTTTGTACTGAAAACAATGCCTCACATAACTACTTTTCCTTTAGACTAAACAAATATGAAACGACGAAAGAGTTTACGTATAGTTATTTATCTGCTGTTTATAATCATCATCATAGTTGCCGGCGTCCAACTGAGTTTTACATTCTATATTGACAAAAATATCGCCAAACATCTAAAGAGCGAAGTTGCCAGGCAAACAAATGGCGTATACGAGATGCAAATCGGCAAACTGACCACCAATATTTTTGATCAGTCGATTTACTTAAAAGGCTTTGTTTTAAAATCGGTTAAGGAGCCGGAATCCGCTTCACCCAAATTCTTTGCCTCTGCGAGTGAAATTAATCTTTCAGACTTTAGCTTGTTCTCATTTCTTTTCAAAAAGGATTTAATCATTTCAAAAATGGAATTGGTAAATCCTTCGGGGTATATTTTCAGAAACAAAACATTGGGGCATGACCAATTAAAACATACCTCTAAAAAATTTTCGTTCTATAGTCTCATCCAAAAATATATTCATTCGTTACAGATCAAAAGCATCGAAATAAGTGATGCCGACATCCAGATCTATAATGATATATCTGACACTGATCCTTTTATCGGAAGTAAGAAAAACGGGCTGAACATATCGAATTTACAGATTAATAAATCGATCGACGAAACAGGTAAATTATTTCTGGCGGATAGTATGAATCTGGTACTGAATAATATCGCATATAAAACCAGTGATAGTCTTTATTCAATATCAATAAAACAACTTCATGCTTCATATATTGATTCTCAATTAACGATGGATTCTTTTGAGGTAGCGCCCAATTACAGTAAAAAAGAGTTTGCCAACAAAGCAGGTAAACAAACAGACCGTTTTCATATCTCGGCTACGAGATTGAATTTTAGCCACATGGATGTTAAATCGTTTTTTGAAAGTAACTGGTTTATTGCAAATACGTTAAAGATTGACAGTCTTAACATTTCGGCCTATAGGAATAAAAACGACATCAGGAGCCCTGTAAAAGCCAAATCAGTACAACAACTCTTAACGAGTATTCCAATCTATACGGTCATTGATTCAATACAGGTACAAAATGCAAAAATCACGTATGAAGAGGTAGCTGAAGGAGCCTCCAAGGCCGGGATTGTTTATTTTAATGATCTTGATGCGGTAATTACCGGAATTACAAGTGATACCAGTTTATTCTCAAAATATGCTTCCCTGCAATTAAATGCCTCAACAAAGTTCATGAACGAAGGGAAATTAACCGTACACTATACCTTCCCCTTAAATACAGAAAAAATGGTGTTTGATTGCTCTGGCAAAATGACTGATATCCCAATGCCGGCAATAAATCCGATCTTAGAACCCAATGCCAAGATATCTATCAAGGGTGGACAAATAGATTCGATGATATTTTCTTTTCATGCAAATGAATTCGGATCAAAAGGCAAGCTAAAACTGATTTATCATCAATTAAAAATTGAGTTTATAAATAAAGAGAAAAAAGCGGGAATCATTCGGGAATTGTTTTCGTTTCTTACCCACCAGTTGGTAATAAAAGAGGATAATCCCGCCAAAGAAAAACCTGTCCGGCAAACAGAAATAAACTATAAAAGAGATCCTACACGTTTTATATTTAATTATTCATGGAAGTCACTTTTAAGTGGTATCAAGCCGACAATAGGGATTCCCGACAATAAGAAATGAAAACCGGTTTAACAGGTTCAACACCTCAATTGTCAACATTATCTTTCAATCAAAAAAGTAAATATTGTAACAGGATTGAATACGAGTAAAAAACTCAGGACAACAAAGTTTTATTTCTCATTTCCCCCAGTATTTCAATCCTGATTTCAATTGATTATTTGTAGTTCGTTTTTTTAACCTAATTTTGGAGAAACGTTAAATAAAATACGATTACGTTGGCGGTCAGGCTAAGAAACAAACCGCGGGATAAATTTAGAATTAAGTAAAAGAAAATATAGACATGTCAATAACACAAGAATTTGAATTGATTGGAATGCAAAAAGCAAGCGAAGCCGTTGCTTACACATTAAAAGAAATGACAAAATATGCTCAGCCGGGTATGACGACTAAAGAACTTGACAATTATGGAGCAAGAATTCTTTCTGATTTTGGAGCAAACTCTGCACCTTATCTTACTTATGGTTTTCCTGGTTGGAATTGTATTAGTATCAATAATGAATTTTGTCATGGAATTCCTTCTGATAAGCGAATTTTGAAAGAAGGTGATTTAGTTAATATTGATGTTTCAGCTGAATTGAATGGATTTTGGGCTGACAATGGAGGTTCATTTGTTCTTGGCGAAGATATCAATCAACATCAAATATTAGTAGATGCTTCAAAGCTCATCTTAAAGAAAGCAATTGACAACATAAAAGGTGGAGTGCAAATTTCTGATATTGGATACTTAATAGAAAACGAAGCAAAGAAAAGAGGGTTCAAAGTTATTAAAAATCTTGGTGGACACGGAGTTGGCAGAAGCCTGCACGAACACCCTGATGAATTACTCAATTACAAAAACAGATTTGACCAAAGAAGATTTAAGAAAAATTCTGTGGTTGCTATTGAAACATTTATCTCAACAACCTCAACTTATGCTGACACATTGAATGACGGATGGACTATGATAGGGAATAAAGGAGGATATATGGCACAGCATGAACATACTATTGTAGTTACAGACGGAAAACCAATAATTCTGACAGAACTGAATGGGATATGGAATTAATAAACAGAATAAAAGCCCGAACCACGAACATCAGCTACCCGCAAATTCGGCGGCAATGGTTTTCGGTGACTATCTTTCCTGTCAAGCCGAAAAGCTGCTTGACAGGAATCGAAGATCAGCGAAAGCTAAATCGCCAACAATCCGCCGCTGCGTGTAGCTTCCAGCATTGTGTGCAACGATAAATAATTCATGCAGGCATCAACGAAATGGTAAATACTGTAACAGAAATTTGAATACAAATTAAAAACCCAAGACAACAAACCTCTCGTTGAAAACGAGGGCGATCGTGCGTACCCTAAAACAGATGGGTTTCTGCTGAAAGTTAGCCTCAGAATAAAATCTTAATTCGATGTTTTGTAAAGTAAAAGTATTAATTTTACAAGACAAAACGGACAATTATCTTGCCTCTTATGCCTAAATTAGGATGAAGCAGGCCTAATTTCGTGAGATGTATAAACATGTTACTTGTCAGCTTAGAAAGGAAAAATAATTATGACTGATATAAATGTTTGGAATAAAATTCCATTAAATGATTACGAACGGCATATGCAACATCATGATGTCGGTCAATTACAATTATTAAACTCCCTAACTAAGAAATACTTGCAAAAATGGAATCCGGAAAGACTTTTATTTTTAGGAATAAGTGGCGGTAACGGATTAGAGCATATTGATATTAAAAAAGCAATAAGTATTTGTGGCATAGATATAAACAAGTCATATATTGAAGAAACCCGAAAAAGATTTGGACACAAAATAAAGCAACTGAGACTCATAAATGCGGATATAAACTCCTCGAATGAGTCATTTGTTAAAGCTGATTTTGTTTGGGGAGCTTTAATTCTTGAATATGTTGATATTGAACATTGTTTTGAGTTTCTTCAGAAGAATACAACCGAAGGTGCTATACTTGTAATAACAATACAATCCAATAACGGCGTTGAATCCGTCAGTCAAACAGGAATTAAATCTCTCAATTTAGTTGAAGATATTTTCAAAGTTGTAGATAAAGAAGACTTAAAACAGAAAGCTTTAAAATTCGGTTTTAATTTAATTGATTACGAAGAGAATATTTTGCCAAACAGAAAATCTTTTTTTACATTGGAATTCATAAAAAACGACAAAACACCGAACAGGTAACAAGCGATTTGGCGTCAGTCGGGCGAAATCTGATTTTGGACGTTTTCCGCCTCGCGTTGTAGTTCGTTGGCAGTAATTGTAACAGGCGACACAAACAGAGATAATAATAGAAAGATCTTTCATATTTTATTCGCTTCCAAAAAGCCGGACAATTCAACAATTAAACGGTGGACGGAAAATTAAAAAAGCTTGGGAGAATGTTTGTTCGTTTTTGAATAATTGCACAGCTGCAAGACCTGACAAACCAACAAACATTTCATTAACAGCATACTCAGCTTTTCAAGGCGACCCTAATCCTGAAATTGCAGAGAAAATCATACAAGAAACGAAATGCCTCTGCGATCCCCCCCGTTTGTAATCCCGAAATTTCAGCGATTTTTTATATGTATTTAAATTTAGCGAGTCAAATATCAATATATTAGTAATCATTTATGTACAATTCTAAAAGCAAATATTTAATGTGGCGGATAAATCTTAGTGTGTCATCGTGGCTTCGTGCCTTGGTGCAATAAAAACAGAATGCCACAAAGTACAAATGGCACAAGGGTTCACCAGGAACCGCCTAATTTAAATTTAGCCAAAAGAGTTATAACAATCACACTTACAACATGTTAAAATAATCTATCTCAAATGAATTATAATCAAAAATCGCTGAAGCTTCGGGACCCCGTTTTTTCGGGGAGGAATTGATGGTTATTCGTTTACCACGATGAATAATGCAGGTATCAACGAAATAACAAATATTATAACAGAAATTTGAATACAAATTAAGAATTCAAGGAGACAACAAAGTTTTATTTCCCATTTCCCCCAATATTTCAATCCTGACTTCAATTGATTATTTGCCGTTCATCTTTTTTAAACCTAACTTTGGGAAATGTAAAATAAAACGCTAATACATTGAGCGTCATGCAGAGGAGAGGCCTCAACTGATTTAATATGTATCAATATAAAAGAAAGTTATCATGAATTTTAAAGGAGTTATTTTTGATTTAGATGGGACATTGGTTAATTCGCTTGAAGATTTAGCTGATTCTATGAATATTATTCTTCAGAACAACAATTTTCCTACTCATGCACTTCAAACCTATAAACATTTCATTGGCAATGGAATTCGGAATCTCGTCTCAAAAGCTTTACCCGAAGCAAATAAAGACGATGTATTAATTGATAAATGTTACGATTCAATGATTGAGGTTTATCGCAATAATTGTATTAATAAGACAAAGCCTTATGATGGAATTGCGGGATTACTTGATGAATTAGTTTCTCATAATATGAAATTGGCGGTATTTTCCAATAAGGCCGATGAGTTTACAAAAAAAATTGTACTGACTTTGCTGCCAAAATGGAATTTTGAAGCAATAATTGGATTAAACACTGAAGCACATAAAAAACCAAATCCCTATAGCGCTCTGCAAATAAGCAAAAAATTAGAAATTAGTCATGAAAACATTATCTATCTGGGCGATTCCGGAATTGATATGCAAACTGCAAATAATGCTGGAATGTATGCAGTAGGTGCGTTATGGGGTTTCCGAACGAAAGAAGAATTAACCTCAAGTGGTGCAAAGTATTTGTTAGACCATCCTTTAGACTTAATTAAAATCTTATGATAGCAAATAATTTAAGGATTGCAGTATTATTAGCATGCGAGATTAGTAATAAAGTAATTGCAAGAACGCCCAACCGAGTAAACGGTCTCTCCAGTAATTAACTGACAAAGTGTGCCTCTCACTGTACATACGGTTCTTCCCGATAAAAACCTGCAATCCCCTTCGTTTGCAACGATGAATAATGCAGGTATCAATGAAATGGTAAATATTGTAACAGAAATTTGAATACGGGTTAAGAATTCAAGGAGACAACAAAGTTTTATTTTCCATTTTCCCCAATATTTCAATCCTGACTTCAATTGATTATTTGCCGATCATCTTTTTTAAACCTAACTTTGAGGAAACGTAAAATAAAACACGAATACGCTGGCGGTCATGCCCAAAAGCATCTTAAATGATTGAAGCACTTGTTAAAATAAGATTAAAACAATTCTACCGGGGATTGATTGGCATTGGATTGATTAGAATAATCTTTCTAATTGGATTACTTGCGTTTATTGTATTCTTATTATTCATTGAGACATCAAAGTATCCGGACTCTTTTTATGTGACCAGTATAACAGCGCTTATTATTTTGATGGTACACACGAAACGACAGGATAAATCATTCTTAAAAACTAATTTCGATAATTATAAACTAATTTGTTTTGTTGAATATTTGATACTGGCTTCAACCATAATCGCTTTTCTAATTTTTCATTCTCAATGGATTCCTTTACTTGCATTATTATCAGCATTATATCTGATAATTCATTTGAATTTGAAGACACGACAACGTAACCTGAACACAAAGCTGCAACAATTGATTCCATCAGAATGCTTTGAATGGAAAGGAGGAATAAGACAAACATTATTTATTTTTATAACACTTTGGGTTATTGGCTTATTCACATCGTTCTCTATCGGAAGTGTTCCAATTGTATTGTTTATTCTTGGAATAATTCCTTTCAGTTTTTACGAGAAAGGAGAACCATATCAAATGATTCTTGCATACGAAATGGGAACAAACCAATTCCTGTTTCATAAAATCAAAATGCAAATTTCACTGTTCTCGATTCTAACCATGCCATTAATCGCAGCATTTCTGGTTTTCCATCACGAAATGTGGTACATACCCATCATTGAATATTTCATTTTTATCTCGCTGCACATTTATTTGATCTTAACCAAGTATGCTTTTTATGAACCAAACAGCAAATCCCCGCCGGCACAAGTCTTTGGCGCAATTGGAGCATTCAGTGGGATTATTCCTGTATTTTTACCCGTGATTTGGTTATTATCAATCCGATTCTTTTTCAAATCAAAAGAGAACCTAAACTTTTACCTGAATGATTACAATTAAAGATATAAATTTCGCTTATGATAGGGATTCAAAAGTCCTTGATTCACTTTGCCTTTCCTTGTCTGAAAACAAAATTCACGGTATTGTCGGACTAAACGGTGCAGGAAAAACAACCCTGCTAAATGCAATATACGGGTTAGTAAAGGTTGATTCCGGGGAAATAAGTCGTGAAGGCAAAAATATTACTAAAAAAGAGATGTCATATTTAGTAACAGAGAATTTTTTCTATTCGAATATCACAGGCAGAGAATATCTTAGCTTATTTAAAAACCAGAAGTTTGATTCAGATAAATGGAATGGATTGTTTTCACTGCCACTTGACCAGATAATAGACGGATACTCAACAGGAATGAAGAAAAAACTGGCATTACTTGGCATATTGAAACAGGATAAACAACTCATGATACTGGACGAACCATTTAATGGTTTAGACATTGAAACGTGCAGAATTATTCGCTCAATACTGTTACGGTTGAAGGATAAAGGGAAAACGATAATAATAACCTCACACATCATTGAGACCTTAACAAATTTGTGCGATTACATCCATTATCTTGAAAATGGGACAATTAAGCACAGTAAAGAAAAACATGATTTTGCTGAATTTGAGCGAGAATTATTTGAATCAATAGAGAATAAAAATGTTGAATTAATTACTGAATTGATTGAACAAAGCACAAACCGCTGATTGAGTAGACTACCTCTTTAATTTAAAACAATAATGTAAAATGAAAAATCTGAGATTCATATCATTGGCATTGATATGCAGCTTCGCAATTACTTGCGATACGATCAACCTTTGACATACATTTTAACGCAACCTTTCCAAAAACTACTTCATCTATCTAAAATAAAAACATAAAAACATAAAATCATTGAAAAAGACTTTATTTATTTTATTCATTTTGTTTGCTTTTGTTGGCTGCGAGAAAGAAGAAGATGATACCAAAATTGTATGTACGTCCGATTGTACAACTATTAGTGGTCATGTTGTTACATCTGGGAAATTGCCCTTGAAAGGGGTAAAATTGCAGTTGAAATACATTGAACAACGTATGTTCTATTACCATTCCTGGTTAAAACGGGAAACAATAACGGATGCCAATGGTTTCTATAGCATGTCTTTCAATATAAAAGATGGTGAAGTGATGTCATTCGAAAAGCAATCTTATTCACATTTCAATTTACAGGTCGATCTTAGCAATTTGGATTCTGATAAATATTTTCTTTCGTATTATTCTTTAGAAAACGACACCACCTATTCACTTAGTACTCACCTTTCATTAAAACAGGACACGACCTATAATGCGTCCTTTTATATTCCGGCAAAAGATTATATTACTGTCACATTGAAAAACTTCCAGCCTGCACAGGCAGTTGACCATTTCGAAGTCCAGACATTTTTCCCGTGGGGGACGAAATCCGATGAAAAAAAACTATTAAACACGGAATATGGAATCAGCTCCAGCGGGTATGATCATTTTGTAGCAAAAACAGAGAGCCAGACGTTCCTAAATGTACCTGTAGCCCGGAATGATACCAACATCATAAGGATTGTCAAAGTGAAAAACGGAGTTGCCAGTCCCGAAGACCATAAGATATTTGTTCCTGAAAATAATGCCATTGAATTGACCTACGAATATTAAAACGGATATAATAACCATTCAAAAATAATGAATATGAAGCTTAAACCAATTATGTGGATACTGCTTATCCTGTTTTCCACTTTCGGCTGGATGTCGTGTAAAAAAGAGACCAAAGAACAACTATCCTTAGCCAACATAGAGAATAATGTGACTAAACTGTATTATGGCACCAAAGGAGGCGTTACCATTATCGGGGGAGACGGGAATTATTCTTTTTCCTTCGAATCACCTTTGTTAAGAGCAGAGATGACCTACCGCAACTATATTTTATTTGAACCGTTAGGCGTGGGAGATGCTGCCGTTACGATTAAGGATTCATCCGGAAATTCGTACATTCTCAATGTAACGGTAGCTTATAAATCAGAAGCGATTGTTGTAGCAAAATTGGATGCAATTGTCGTCGGCGATAATATGACAGTCGGTAGTCAAAAAGAACTGAAAGAAAAAGCGCTTGCGACAATTCCTGTTAAAGTTGGGGGTGGGTACAAGTTTGTATATACCGAAGGCGAAGATCACGATAAAACGAACGGAATTGTTTTTATTTATCCGGACAAGTATGGCAATGACGGTATTGAGGGTACTTTCGAGAGAGTGATGATTAAAGGTGACGATGGAAATTACTCTCATGTCACATATTCCCTGCATTACAAAGATATCAATCATACATTTATGAGGTGGCTTAGCAAACCGACCGGCCAATCATCGGAATACCAGCCTGGTCAGTTAGCAGAAGATCTTACGGAGCAGTACAAAACGGCTTATCCGGATGTTGAGCAGGTATATACTTCTCAGATTATAGGTAGCACAGCAGTCGAGTAATAATCGGAATAAAGGACAGCTTATCGGGATTGGACAGTATGCCCATATCACGTTTCCGCTCATTTTTCGTGAGCGGATTCTCTGTTTGTCCGCACCGGAAGTAAAATAATGTAGTATTACGAAAGTGGGAAAGGAAGATGGAGTGATGGCGCGAAAATGGCGATAGGGCGAAAAGAATGGGCGATGGGGCGAAGGAAAAGAATCATAAACAATCTTTGATAAACGAGGTATGAACCAAACAAGAACCAAACATAGAGCAGGTACGAGGGAAATATGGAGAAAAACCCATCCGGGCTGTTTGTTTCAGTTATGGTAGAATATGGATTAAAAGCACAATGCTTCGGGAGTCCACAAATCTTGCATTGGCAAAAGATGGCATTTATTTATTCCCATGACTTAACATTACTTATACTCCCGCTATTCTAAACTTTACGCAGTTACCATTTAATTGATTTTAAGACGAAAATCATGCCAATATAAAAATCTGTTATTCAACAACATAAAAAATAATTGAAAAATAACTCAAAAATTAGGGTAACAATTCACTACCGAAACCTATTAATAAATAGAAAGGGATTAATTTGGTAGAAACTTAATCTTGCAAAAAGATTGTATTAACAACTATTCCTAAAATCCGTGAAAAACTTTCGACCTAATGACAGCAACTAAAACCTTAACCATTCGAAAGCATGAATTCATTTGCATTGATTTTAGCAAGTTGTGTTTTATCTGTGCAAACAATAATTACCAGTATTTGCATATATTGTGAGGGCTAATGATCAAAAAGAAATCAATTTCGGGTCATTAATTTGAAGTCTGATTTATTTCAACAAAAAGATACCAATAAGCATTAAAATATTTTAAAATGAAAAAATTAATTTTATGTCTGTATTTCAACTTATTAACCATCGCTATTTGTTTTGCTCAAGATAGCATATCATACAACATTCATCTGTCACCATTACTGGAGCAGCGAAAGGCCAATCCTGCCGAAAAACCTTTTGCAGAGGCATTAAATTCGCTTATCTCATTTATAAACACCGGTTCAGACAGTTTGTTACTGAATAAAGATATTTCAAAAGATCAAAAAAACAGGTATTATCAATTATTCTTCCTTACGAATATACCAAAGAATTATTCACATTACCATCTTCTGTCAGTTGATTCCATCGACAATGGGTATCAGTTCAAAGTAATAACGCGTCAGCAGATTGATGAATACAAATCGGATGAAATACTGGCCATTGCAAATGTCCGGGTAAAGAATGGTTTGATTGATATATCGTATAAAAACTACCTAAAAGAATACAGTCCCATTAAGAAAGGTACGATTACCTATTTTACAAAAGATAAAGAATCATTTAATCCGGCGGAAGCAGGTAAAGCCCTTGCTTTCTGCGATAGTCTTAAGAATGTTTTGGTGATAAAAGAATTACATCCACTGAACTATATACTATCGAAAAAAGGAAAAGCCCCTGAAATATTTGGGTTTGATTATTTTTGGAGTCCGTTTGCAAGTTTTACACCAAATGATTTGCTATTATCGAATGGAATTGGCGAAAATTACAGGCATGAACTCGTCCATTATGTATTGCAAGATTGTAAATTAAGTGATTTAACCAGTGAGGGATTGGCTGTATGGTTTGGAGGGAGCAACAATAAGTCATTCAAATCTTATATTGCTGAATGTATGGCTATAAATGGTATACCTTCGAAGGAACAAATCAGGAATGTTTTTGCAGGTACCAAATCAAGCATTGACGCTTTCAAATATCGGTATGCATTACATACAATTTGCATTGATCTGCTTCATGATAAGAAGGGAATAAAAGGAATTCTTCAGATACTGAACAATAGCGATAAATATAAAGACATTAATACGTTAGAAGCATTGAAAGATATTTCAGGAGAGAATGAAGAAAGTTTGATTGAACAGATTTATGAAAAGTGTACTATCCTAAAAAACAATAAATAATTCATGCTGCCATCAACGAAATGGTAAATATTGTAACAGAAATTTGAAGATTATACTTACATTACTGTAAAAATAAAGAATACGATAAAAATAATCAAAGAAGTTTATGAACTAAAAAACAAACGGATATGAAAAATGCTGTAATTTTAATAACAATATTTTTATTTATTAGTAATGTTTATGCACTTAAGCCGGACTCTACTTATTTAATAAAACCAGGAGGATTTGGTTTAATGTATAAAGAATATAAGGTTAAAACAACTGATGGTTATATATTGAATGTGTGGTTTTGTCCGGCACAATCAAAATTGCCGGCAGACTCGTTACAACTTTACCGCGAAAAAAGAACAATCATTCGACCTTATGTGATAGATGGCGTAAAAAAACCTACTATTATTATTTGCGATGGAGATGCCGGGAATATGTTTCCAAATGCCAGTTTGGCGTCTTTCTATTGTATTAGTGGGTTTAATGTAATTACGTTTGATTGGCGTGGCTTTGGGGAAAGTCAACATTTCCCGATTAATACCAACTACATTGTATATCCCGAATTTATTACCGACTATAACGCTATTGTTGATTTCGCAAAACAGATAGAGACTGTTGATCCCAACAGGATTGGTGTTTTTGGATATTCTACAGGTGCATTTTTATCATTTGCCATCGCTTCACTGCGACCTGAAATAAAAGCACTGGTTGCAAGAGGAATTTTCACTGATTATAAAACCCTAATCCCAGGGCTAAAGAAAATAAATCCCAAAAAGATAATTATTTGTCCGGACGGAATTGATAAGTATTCGCCAAGAACCAATTGGAGCGCGTTCAAAAAACCTATTTTCTTGATTGTCGGAGATTTAGATGTACGTACTCCGAAGGAAAATTCAATTGAGATTCTTTCAAATGTGAAAAGTAATGTACGTGAACTATGGATCGTAGATAAAGCTGGTCATGGTGGCTATGAAGCACCTGAAGTATTAGAAAGTGAGTTGTTTTTTATGAAAACAATCCGATTTTTTAAAGAAAACTTATAGATACGTCATTGATTAGTCATGAAAAAGCAAATAGAAGAACCACAGGAAAGCATGCTGACATGTAGCATGGATGTTGGTACAAAGGGATTTGATGATTTTCAGGCTATTTTATTGAAAAAATCTATCAAACGAACTGAAAATCAGAAATTAAAAATTAATTTACTGACACTCAAATATCAAATGGAGGATTATTTAGCCTCCGATAAAACTGAAGAAAAATCTGCAGGTGAATTCTTAAAAATTATATTAAAGACATTGCAAATTCAACAAAATCAATTTGCTGAGTATATAGGTTTAAGACCATCAAATCTAAGTAAATTGATTAGTGGAGAACGTACAATAAACTATGATTTAGCCTTGATATTTGGTCGGTTATTTAATCATGAAGCGATGTTATGGATTGAAATACAAGCAAAAAATGAAATGAACAAACTACTTCATGCTGAGAGAAATAAATATGCGGTCTATTCATTAAGTGATTTAGTAAAAGAACATAAAAACGCGGTGTAATCAAGTACACGGTCTCGCCAATAGTTAGTGTGACCTTACAATACATAAGAAAAACAACTTTTATTTTTGTCTTGTTGTTTAACAATTAAAATAATTCAAAAATTTAGTGAAGATACATGAGTAACTTGGTTAAACGCAAGGATTTTGATAGACTTTTTTCTGAATTAACGATTAAAAACAAAAAATTATGGGTTATTAATCGTATAAAAGAATTATCGCAGGATATAATTGATATTGCAATACGATTGGCTTCTTTAGATTTTATTAACTATGTTCGGATTACGGATGAGAAAATAACTGCATCAAACAAGGTAAAAGGAACGAGAATAAAAGAGCCAATTACTACGATGAATCATCCAACCGCAGTTGGGATTGATATAATATATCATTTGGATTACAAAGTGCTTGATTTTAACGAGATAAATTCACCTATTAAAGGTAGTGGGAGTAAAATGTTGTCAGCCATATTGACTAATTTGCCCAATGATTGGAAAGTAGCAGTGGTGATGGATTGGAGTGGCGGATTCTGGGATAAGATGGAAGAAAAATATAATGACAGAGAATGGCTCATATAAATGTAAAAAATAAATATCTGCGATCCACCTCGTTTGTAACGATAAATAATTCATTCCGACCTCAACGAAATTGTAATCATTGTAACAGAAATTTGATTACAAGTTAAAACCTCAAAACAAGAAACCTCTCACTGAAAACAAGGGCGATCGGAGATGCCCTAAAACAGATGTATTTCTGTTGAAAATTAGCCTCAAAATACAATCTCAATTCGATGTTTTGTAAAGTAGAATCATTATTTTTACAAGGCGAACAGGACAGGTGTCAGGAAGTATTTGAAATATTTTTTCAAATAAGATCTACTTTTTCAATTTTTCAGACTATTTAGTATAAAGAATAAAATTATGATACAAGAAATTGACAACAGAATTATTGAACTCAAAGAATACGTTGGCAAGCAACGTGATTTGATTATTGGAATAAACAATGCCATTGAAAAAGATGGTTTTATACCTTCCGAAACACAGCAGACAATAATCAACTATATATGCCAACAAGGGAGATGGGCATTTAAGGAAATTGAAAGACTCGATGATTTAAAAAAGCGATTTGAATAGATTCATCTTAAAAATTATTTGAGCAATGATGGACAGAAAATTGATATTTACTGAAGGATTATTAAACTGCACAACTGCTGATTTTTATCAACTTAAAAGTTCAATCCCTGAAATCACATTTGAAATCTGGAATGATATTCCAAAAAAATTTCTATGTTCTTATTATGAGAATGAACAAATAGTCAATCCTGTCAAAAAATCATTTGAAGATTGGAAAGCAAATCTTGTCAAGAGACCAGAGCCGTTATATTCTGTTGCTTTGAGCAAAGACAGTGTTGTTTCCTCTGTTTATGGGGCAGTAATTGCATCTGAGCGAATCATGAACCTCTGGGCAACAAAGTCTGAGTTCAGAGAAAAAAGGATTGGAAAAATTGTTCTGTTAAACTTTATTAGATATTGTTTCGAAAATAATCCAGATATGCAAATAAAAGCTTGGGACGTGACTTCTCAACGAATAGATACAGTGTTAACAAACATGGGATTTACTTGAATCAATATAGAAAAGCATCCGCTAATCAAGTAGCTCCGAAAGATTAAAAAGCCTATCGGAGAGCTTCTCTCACCACAATACGAACAGTCTTGGTATACCCAGGCTCAATTAGATATAGAGCTATTTTCTCGCAATAAATCTTCTTATCCCAGTTCCACAATCGTAATCCCACTCCCCCCAAACTGGACATGTTCATCCCTGCAACTTTTAACCGCAGGCTCTGTGCGGAGATAGTTCTGAATCAGTTCGCGCAAAATGCCATTCCCTTTCCCGTGCAAAATATGCAGCTCACTGGCATCAACCATAATTGCCTCATCAACAAACTCCTGTATTTTTTGCAGTGCCTCCTCCGCCCGCAACCCGCGCACATCAATATTCGGTTTGAAAACAAGTTGCCGCTCCCCTATCTCCTGGTTAATGCGTCCGATCGTTTTATTCTCAACCTTTGTCCGCTTAACCTCGCCCGGTGAAACAGACACCAGTTTGTTCCGTTTTACGACAGAGCGCAAATGACCAAATGCAACTGTAATATTATCTGATTTAATTTCAAGTACTTCGCCCATCGTATCCTGACCCGACAATCGCACCCAGCCTCCTACTTCAATCTCGGCAGGCGCTTTTTTCGGAACAACGACCTCCTTTTTTTTCACTTCCACCTTTAGCGGACGATCCTTACGCAGAATCTCGTTTTGCTTCAGTTTAGCCATTTTACGAACGATCCGCGCATCATCCTCTTCCCCTTTTCGCGAAATCTCGGTCTTAAACTCCTCAAGCTTTTGCCGCGCTTCCTGTGTTCGTTCCTTACTCGCGTCAGCCTCTTTTATATCCCTGATTGTCTTTTCAATAATACGGTTTGCTCCCGAAACAATATCTTCGGCCTCGCGTTTTGCCTTATCGAGAATCTCTTTACGCAGCTTTTTTGTCTCTGCAAGACCGGTTTCGTAACTTTCGGCCAGCTCATCAATCCGCTTCTCCTCCTGCCTGATTTTAATTCGTTTGCTCTCCCAATATTTCTTGTCGCGAACAATCTCACGCAGATGTTTATCGAAATCGATATGATCCACCCCGATTTTATTGGTTGCATCCTGCAATATTTCTTCGGGAAGACCAATTTTACGGGCAATCTCAAACGCAAACGAGCTACCCGGTTTCCCGATTTGAAGCTGGAATAGCGGCTCCATTTTATGCGAGTCGTAAAGCATTGCGCCATTGGCAATTCCGGGAGCCGAAGAGGCAAAATGTTTCAGATTCGTATAATGGGTCGTGATCACGCCAAACGATCCTAACTCATTTATTTTATTAAGGATAGATTCGGCAATCGCTCCGCCAAGCATTGGCTCTGTTCCAGTTCCGAATTCGTCAATCAGCACGAGCGAACCGGGAGAACAATTCCTTACAAAGAATTTCATATTGTAAAGATGAGAGCTATAAGTACTTAAGTCATTATCCAACGACTGATCATCGCCAATATCCATGAAAACAGAACTGAACAAACAGGTGTGACTATCAACCTGGACAGGAATTGGAATACCGCACTGTAACATATATTGTAACAATCCAACAGTTTTCAGACAAACAGATTTTCCTCCTGCATTGGGTCCTGAAATCAACAGAATCCGGTCATGCTTGTCGAGCCGGATATCGAGCGGAACAATTTTACGCTGCTCTCTCGCGAGATTAATCTCCAAAAGCGGATGACGCGCGGCAATCCAATCGAGTTCTATATCTCTTAATAATACCGGTTTAACCGATTTGCTTTCGATTGACCAGATCGCTTTAGCCCTTATAAAATCGAGGACAGCCATCACCTGGTACGAATAAGCAATATCGTCGGCATAAGGACGAATATCGTCTGTAAAGCGCGTAAGAATTTTTACAATCTCGCGTCTTTCGGCCGACTCAAGTTCTCTTATCCAGTTATTTGTTTCGACAATCTCTTCCGGCTCCACATAAGCAGTTTTTCCGGTTGCCGACTCGTCATGTATGATTCCTTTGATTTTCCGTTTATTAGCCGCGCCGACGGGGATAACAGCACGCCCGTCGCGCACTGAAACAGAGATATCTTTTTCGACAATTCCTTCTGCCTGCATCTTTCGCAAAATAGTACTCATTATTTTCGAGATACTCGATTGCAGCGAAAGCATATCCCGCCTGATCTGCGACAATTCAGGCGAGGCATTATCCTTGATCTGCCCGTGTTTATTGATAATCTGATCGATGCGCTCGTAGATAAACGGGAAAATCTGCACATTCTGAACCACATTTCTCAGACGGGGAAAAGTCTCATCCTCTGTATTTCGAAAGAAAGCCACAATACCACGTAATGTTTCGAGCGAACGGCGCAAATCGAACAGTTCGAATACCTCCAGAAAAGTACCCGCAACCTTCGATCGTTGCAACGCTGGGCGCATATCAATAAAATAGCCATTGGGAAAATTCATCCCCTCGCTAATGATCTTCACAAATTCAATCGTCTCATCCAGTTGACGTTCAACATTATCGCGATCGGATGAAAAATTGCATTCATCCACCTGTTCTTTGCCCAACGTACTCAGACAGCGACCCTGAAGTATCTCGCGCACCTTATCAAAACCTATCTTGCTCTCAAAATTCGAAGGATAAATATCCATACCTGTTTTTAAATTATACCACAAAAATAAATAGAAAATCGGGAAGTAAATACCTGACAATTTGATTCATCATAACGATTATACATATTTCGGGTAAAATGTCCATATCCGCACACTTTGATCTAGAAAAAACGGGCAATAAACACTGCTCCAATTTCAACTATAAATCATCATCGCATTGTAATACTGATATTTATAAAGTTTGGCACAATAACTGATAATTCCATTGTGACAACGATTAGAAACAATTAAAAATAAGATATCATGAGAACAACATCGTATAATTCAGCAAAAGAGATAAAAATAGGAATTTTGTTGGTCGTATTTACAGTATCCGTTTTTACCGCAATCAGGGTTAAGGAACTTCAGGTAAACGAAACAACTGACGCAAATCAGACGAGATCAGGTCAAATCTCAATTGACAACACAAGCATTCCAGCAATGCCGACACCTGGGGCAAGGTTAATTGATGAACCGGCTCCTAAACTCGAACCATTGATTAAAGCGACTGAATATAAGGCTGCTAAATTTGTTGAAACTGAAATGGCAATCGAAAAGGAACGATTTCTGAATAGCAATAACGGCGCTGTCGAAGCTGAACCATGGATAAGCATTCCTGAATATAAGGCATCGGATTTTGTTAATGCTGAAATGGCAATTGAAAGTGAAAGATTCCTGAATAGCAATAACGAAGCCGTCGAAGCGGAATCAGTACTTTCCACAGAATCATGGATGAATAGTGAATATAATGCAAGGACATTTGTCGAAGCTGATATGAGAAATGAAATCGAAAAATTTCAGAATAGCAATGCAGTCGCCGAAGATGTACTTCTGATTGAACCATTGATGGCAGCGCTTGAATATAAGCCTGCAATATTTGTCGAAGCCGAAATTACGCACGAAATCGAAAAGTGGATGGGTACCGAAACCTATTGGGTAGGGAATTTCACACCTGATATTAACGCCCAGACGACTCAAAATGAATCGAAACTGTCGTTTGAATAAGCCAGACAATTAAGGTTCAAGCTGAAAAGTTGGGGATTTGATCTGTCCTGAAACGAACAACCACAAAAAGAGATGAATCGTAGATCGGCGTAGGCAATAATCCGTCAGCTGACGGATGCGAGTTCCATGAGGGATCAACAGAAGTTCAGAAAGCAGATTTTGATCCAAAAGATGTAATATAAATAGGGTCAGCTGAAAAACTCGAAGAATGTTAGAAAGACCTCAAAGAGGTCATTTATAAAAAATGATGATTAAAAAGTTATTCCGCCCCGCAGTGTTGAATATCCGCTCGTATGATCCATTTTTTATAAGAAACTATTGAGTCCACTCCGGAAAGTCGATTAATTATCCCGAAGGGATAAAATTTGAATAACCACCGGTAAAACCGGTGGAAAAGAAATGAAATAAAGATTACAGCCCCGAAGGGTGGGGTGAATTAAAACTCAAATAAGTACAATATATCTACGTTCCATATAGTATTAATTAATTTATAATTGTTATACTTGTCAAGTAATAATAAAGAACGTATTAATATGGCAAATTATGAATGGGAAGTACGT
>JAATGF010000004.1 GCA_015654795.1 Bacteroidales bacterium | reverse complement strand
CACTTGAAATTCCAAAGAGTACCCCAGCCCAAACTCAGTAGTGGAATATATTTTCCATGGTAGCAACGGGCTTTGCTCGGATTGCCTGTGATATCCCAAAGTTATCTGTTTTGAAGTTCGATTCCAAAATCGAGGGGACTCTGTAGTACAGAAAATTTAGCCAATATCATCCAGAAGTTTATTTAATGCATTCGTCAATAGTGCTTTATCGGATAAGTAAAGCTGATATTTTGCCAGCATGATTTTGTTGGAATTTTCAGTTCATTATCTGCTTTTAGAATCTCGTGATAATGACTCCATGTCAATTCGTGGGACAGTGTCCCACTATTTTGAAATGACAGATAAAGTTTTCTCATATAAAAAGATTTAAGCAAAGATATAATTTTAGAAGAAACTGTTTAGAAATTTCCCGCAGGAAAAATAGCCCGGTAGAAAGGTTAAAATTCATCATTGGTATTGTCCCGTACGGAACAACAGATAATTATTATGCATTTATTCTACCGATCCTGTATGTGCGGGATCCCTGACGGGACCATTAAATAAAATTTAAACAGTTTTTTATAAAAAAATGGATCATACGAGCGGATATTCAACACCGCGGGGCGGAACAACTTTTTAATCATCATTTTCTATAATATATGACCTCTCTGAGGTCTTTCTAACATTCTTCGAGTTTTTCTGCAGACCCTAAGTAATCCAAGCGTTCCAAACTCTTCTTATATCCTCCTTATGTTTTCCTTATACCATGCAAATCGCCTGATTGCCTCTTCCATCATGGCGGTTGTGGCAGTTGCTCCGCAGCGCGTACATCCTGCTTCTTTTACAGCAATCAATTGATCAAGCGTGCGAACCCCTCCTGCAGCCTTGATTTTGACTTTAGGTCCCGAATGTTGACGCATCAGCAGAAGATTTGAGATTGTTGCCCCGACATAGTCGTATTTTCCATCCGAACCCTTCACAAAACCAAAACCTGTGGAAGTCTTTACATAGTCGGCATTGACTTTTGTGCAGATTTCGCACAGCTGAATAATGTCCTCTTTTTTTGTGACATAGTCAGTTTCGAAAATCACTTTAACAATTGCACCATTGCGATGGCTTGCATCTGTCACTGCCTTGATCTCCTCTTCGATATAATCCCAATCTCCCTGAAGCGCTTTACCGATATTGATCACCATATCAATTTCGACAGCTCCATCTTTGCAAGCGGCTTCGGCTTCGAAAACTTTAACGGGAATGGTAGAGTTCCCTGCGGGAAAGCCAATCACACATCCAACAAAAACGGTGGTTCCTTTAAGCAATTCTTTGGCCTGTTTTACCATATATGGTTTTACACAAACCGAAGCGACATCATATTTTTTCGCTATTGCACACTCTCTTACTAAATCTGCATCCGTCATTGTAGGATGAAGAATTGAGTGGTCGATCATTTTTGCAAGTTCCTGTACTTTTATCATTTTATTAATAATTAAGGTTTTTTTTTAAGTTAAAATAGTGAATTGTTTATTTATTAAGTTGTTGGTGATCAGCATCTGGCAGTTATTAAAGATGGTAACTGTTACCGATTGGATAATTCACTGTATTACAATATAATTCACTGTATATGTAAAAGTTATTTTTGCTTGTGTGAAACTTTAGCGAAATGTGGAGGATCGGTGACCCAAGAGGAATTCTGAGCAAAACGGCTATGTTTTTATTGGCATTTTCAGCGCGAAGTTCCTGTTCCGATCCGATAATTTCAATCCGATAATGCTGGCTAAGTGTTTTAAAGAAAGAGCCATCGATAAATGCAATATCCCCGATTCCTTCGAGGTGGGTATTTGCGAGCCAGTTGTATTCAATCATAACCGGAATTTCTCCGACACATCTTTGTCTTGCAAAATGGATGCACGATTCCCTGATCTCATTTTCACTGATCGGAAAATGAATTTCCGGATTCCAAAAACCTGGCTGAGGATGTTGAAGGAAAACGGTGGTAACATCTTTACCTACAGCTTCAGAAAATCCTTTCACGGTCAATAATCCAAGCGATTGCCTGCGTTCGCGGACAATACTCCCTTTGCCGTGCTGCCGCCCGATAAATCCTTCTTTCATGAGTTCTTCCAGCGCTTTTCGGGCGGTTGTTCTTGTGATACTGAACGTTGAACACAGCTCGTTTTCAGAGGGCAGGTAGTCTCCAACGACATAATAGCCCTTCTGAATCTGAAGTTTCAGAAAGTTCTGTACTTGTCTGTACCTTTTTTCTTCCATGCAAAACAGATTTTCACAAAAATACCGTTTTTACTTGTACGTACAAGTAAAAACGGTATTTTTTATTCCGGAACGGATAGTTTATTTGTAAATGACGCTTTTCCGTTTAATAGAATAGGCTGCAAATATCCCTACCGCATCGTCAAATGGTTTTATATTGGAAGGTATATTTGCCGAAGGTCCGCTGAATATTGGAATTTTAGGATTATAATCAGAGATGTAACTGCTTATAAATGAATAATAGTCTTCATTAATTCCATATAATTCGAGGGTAATGGTGTCTCCATGCGTTAGTCTTTCATCTAACCGGTCTTCCCTAAGATCATAAACGGGAAAACCATCGTAATACTTTCCTTCGAAGCTGTTATTATCGCCTATCGAGTACTTGAAGATACTGTCAGTCAATAACCGATTATTCTTCAGAACTTTAATTAAATAGAAGTTACGACCCTGTCCGGGATCCATCGTATAAAGGTTAACACTCCAGCCCTTGTCAAAATTGTTTGAAGTGTTGTAGACCACATGAATAGAATCGATAGGGTTTAGGCCTTTCAGCAACGACTGAGCGGTGTACTCTTCCATCACCTGGTCATTATTGACGTCGACATTCTTTATATTCAGCGTATAATTTCGTCCTACAACACCGAAAACATCGGGTGCAGTGTAATAAGTTCCTTTTATGGTTTGATCTTCCGTAAGCCCGAAGGTTATTGTTCCATCCGATATTGTAATCAGTGCGTTTGAAACGACTTCTATCGGATTCTTTTTAAGTGCGTCTCCCATCTTCGACAACCTGACCATCTGGCGCGTGGTATCTGTTGAAATGTATCCTTCTACAACAAGGCGCGGGCGTGTTGAGTCGAGGCGAATATCATCGATGTTTTCGGTACAACTGACTGCGATAACAGAGAGGATGAAAACTGATAAGATGATTATCTGAGTTTTAATATTTTTCATAATTCTTAAAATTTGAAATTATAGGTGATTCCGGGAAAGCACACAAAAGGGAGATACCACCGTTCGGCGACAACTTTCGTCACATCTTTTGAATCTTGTACAAAATTGATCATCCAGTCGTTATGTCGGGCATAAGCGTTATAAATTGAAAAAACCCACTCACTTTCCCATTTTTTACCGGGATGTTCTTTCCCTTTAATTGTGAGCGACAGGTCCAGTCGGTGATAATCGCGCATCCGATAACCATTGCGGGCAGAGTAATATTTCCCGTAGGTATTGTCAATCACATACGATCCAACAGGGAAAGTGACAGGTGCACCGGTTGCATAAACCCAGTTGGAAGAAAGTATCACACGCCTGGAAAATTCGTAATTCAGTACAACATTAATATTGTTGGGTTTATCGTAAGAAGCAGGGTAAGGGTTTCCATTGTTGATTTCGGCAATTGTACGCTCAACTTTCGATAGTGTATAGCTGATCCAGCCGTTTAATCGGCCATCATTTTTCTTGACAAACAATTCAAGTCCGTAAGCTTTTGCAGTGCCCGATCTGATATCGCCCTCCATTCGCGGATTCATTAATAACTGTGCATTATCCTTAAAATCAATAATATCGTATAGCTGTTTGTAATAAGTCTCGACCGAGGTTTCGATGGTATTATTAGCGAAATTCTTGAAATATCCGATGGCATATTGGTTTGCCTTTTGCGGTTTGATATTGGGACTCGAAGGGAACCATACATCAAGCGGCATTCCTCCCGAGGAGTTTGATGCAAGCTGCATATTCTGGATTGTACGCGAGAAACTGGCTTTTATTGACGACTGTTCGTTAAAAGTATAGTTCATACCAAAACGCGGTTCAAGTCCCATATAAGTGTGAAATATCTTGCCACTCGCATAATAAGTAGTATCAACAACCGTGTAATTTGGGTATCCTTTGGCAAAAGTGTAGATTGTAGCGCTGCCAATGTTCTGGAAAATGGTGTAACGCAGTCCATATTTGATCGTGAGCTTTTCCCCGATCTTCTGTTCATTCGAAATATAGAGGCCATGCTCAAGTGCGTAGTTCTTCGCAACCGGAACACCTAAATGGCTCCGTTCCCCTTCGATATAGGCATCGCAGGGATCGAAATCATGATAAGTCGATGAGAGTCCAAACTTAATTTCATTCTGAGGATTCGGGAAGAAGTTGAAGTCGAGTTTAAGCGTGTAATCCAACATATTCGAATTCCAGACATAGTTCGATCCTCCCTGTTTCATTTTCAAAGAGTAATCGTATTTTGCGATAATTGCCGATAAGTTTGAGAATATTTTATTGGATATTTGATGATTCCAGCGCAGTGTTCCTGTAAGATTTCCAAATCCGGCATCCGAACTTCCCTTTTGTCCAAAGCGATCACGCCCGGTATAGGCAGAGAGAAACAACCTGTTTCGTTCATTGATCTGATGATTGACCTTTAGGTTGAGGTCATAGAAATACAATTTGCTTTTCTTGAGACTCGAATCAGACATTAAGGGGAAAAACAGATCGGCATAGGTGCGTCTTCCTGCGATAAGGAAAGATGTCTTTTCGTTTACGATCGGTCCCTCGAGTGTTAATCTGCTCGATATTAAACCAATGCCGCCCGTTGCCGCAAATTTTTTGTTGTTTCCTTCTTTCATCCTGACATCGAGTACGGACGATAGTCTTCCTCCATAATTCGCCGGAATATCGCCTTTGTAGAGTTTCACATCGCGCACGGCATCATTATTGAAAACTGAAAAGAACCCCATCATGTGGGAAGCATTGTAAACGGTAGCTTCATCAAGCAGAATCAGGTTCTGGTCAACTCCGCCGCCCCTGACACTAAATCCCGAGGTTCCCTCAGAAGTTGATTGTACACCCGGCATCATTTGTATCACCTTAAGTACATCAACTTCGCCCATCAAAGCGGGTACCTGTTTAATGGTTTTCATCTCCAGTTTCGAAATGCTCATTTCCGCTTTCTTGACATTTGCTTCTGGACGGTCAGCTTTAATAACCACTTCTTCAATTTTATTCTCTTCGGGAACAAGCTCAATATTTAAGCTGATATTTTTGCTTAATTCTATGGTCTTTTGAATGGTTTGATATCCCATATACCTGAACTCAAGCAGATATTTTGCACTTTTCAGACTAAGCGAGTAAAAACCGTATTGATTAGCTGATGTGCCTGTGTTCAACTCCTTGATGGATATTGTTGCTCCGATCAGTGCTTCTCCACTTTCAGCATCCTTTACATATCCGCTTACTGTTAATAATCCGGCAGGATGGTCATCGACAGCCCACACTGGTAACGACAGAAATAAAAATAAAAGACTTGAAATAAATAATTTCGCTTTAATAATCATTTGGTTGATTAAGGGTTGATTCATTGAATATTAATATTGCTTTTCAAAATTATGGGGGCAAAATTAGACAATGTTATGTCATCTGCCAGAATAAAACCGACGAATGACACATTTGGGTCGGTAAATTGACGATTACACAACATTAATGCCGATAAGAAGAGTATTGCTTAATTTTATTAGCAGTAAAATACCACGAAATTTATATCTATATTATGATTGCATTTTCTTTAGCATTCAGCAAAAATCATTCCATTATTCCTGTAAAAACAAGTTTTGAAGAGGCTATACCTCCCTCCCACCTGCTCTATACTAAGTCTGGTATCAGGTCCTATATCATCAGATCCACAAACGAAGATTTTCAATGACTTTAATGACTTAATGACCTTTTCAATGACTATTGAATGACAAATTAATCCCTGCTCTCCCAATCACATTCGAAAACCTGGATAAATACGACCTAATTATCTGATGATCAGATTGTATTGATTATTTTTTTAAATGAAGGAAAATCGAAATAAGGATAAAACTCACGATTGCAGCAGCGATACCATAAATATTGAAGGCCAAAATAAGGATAGCTGAAATAGCCAGGAATGTAAACCGCACCTTATTGTCAGCCCACGACAAATTCTTTAGCTTTAGCGAGAACATTGGAAGTTCTGAAACCAAAAGGAGTGACATTGTTATAGTAATCAGTAGAAGAACAACTGGTTGCAAAATAAATGTATCAAGTTGTTCGAATTTGCCATGCTCCGTGATCAGCGCTAAAGCGGCAATAAATAATGCATTTGCAGGTACAGGTAAACCGATAAATGATTCTGATTGTCGTGTATCGATGTTAAAATTGGCAAGCCGAAGCGCAGAAAAGACCGGAATCAGTAAAGATGCTGATATACACGTTAATTCCCAGATCGATAAACCGGCGAAACTCTCGGCCCGGACATTCAGTCCAAACAGGGCATATTCCATCATAACCATCATGAGGGCACCCGGAGCGAGGCCAAAAGAGATCATATCCGCAAGCGAATCGAGCTCTTTTCCCATTGGCGAATAGGCTTTAAGCCAACGCGCTACCAATCCGTCAAAAAAGTCAAAGGTGGCAGCTGCAATGATTAAAATCACCGAAATGGTAAGTTGTCCTTTAATTGCGAAAAGTACGGCAAGACTCCCCGATACGACATTTAAACAGGTAATAAAATTCGGAATATTCTTGCGGATCATTTTTGAATTATTAAAGGTCTGCAATAACAGTTTGACTTCCAGTCACAAGCTGACCTAATTCGATATAAACCTTTGTTCCGACAGGTAGAAAAATATCAACCCGCGAGCCAAACCTGATAAAACCAAGTTCATTCCGCTGATTCACAATGGCACCCTCCTTTGGATAGGTAATGATCCTTTTCGCAACTGCTCCTGCAATTTGCCTTGCCAGAATTTCAGTACCATCAGCCATCTGGATGACAGTTGTTGCCCTTTCGTTATCGGTTGATGATTTAGGAAGATATGCAGCCAGGAACCGACCGTTATGATGTTTGAAATATTTTACAATTCCAGGAACCGGGACCCAGTTTACATGAACATTATAGACCGACATAAAAACAGAGACCTGAAGTCTGCGATCGCCAAAGTATTCTGATTCAATGGTTTCCTCGATAGCCACAATCTGCCCGTCAGCAGGAGATAAAACACTATTCGGTTTGAGTTCGATGGAACGTCGGGGATGCCGGAAAAAGCGGATAACCAATACTAAAACCGGGGTAGAGACCAAAAACATAAAGCAGCGGAAATAAAGTTCTCCTGTTATCCCGACAACAATATTGAGCGCCAACCAGATTAAAAACGCTACCACTATAACCAGAAACCCTTCTTTGTGAACTCTCATAAGTTTAAACTATTGTGGTGCAAAATTAAGTAAATAATCTTCAGCGAAAAAATTGGAATACAAAATAAATAACAGGAGAAGCCAGAAGGATACTATCGAAACGGTCGAGCAATCCCCCATGACCAGGCATAAAACGGCCCGAATCTTTCATTCCAATGCTTCGTTTCATCATCGATTCAACCAGATCGCCAAGGGTCCCGGCAATGACAACGACAATAGCCATAACTATCAGAAGAACCATATTATACTGTGGAAATATAAAGTTAAGAACCCAGGCGGTTGCAATCGCGGTAATAACCCCTCCGAACAAACCTTCCCAGGATTTTTTAGGTGAAATTCTTTCGAATAAGCGATGACGGCCAAACCGGACTCCAAAAATATAAGCTCCTGAATCGCCTGCCCATACAAATACAAACAGGCTGATCAGCAATCCGTAATTGTAAACATTGAATCCATCGAACTCGGGAAATGCAATGAAGTTAAGTATCGAGAATGGGACAGTTACAAAGACGATTCCAAATCCCGTAAGAGCGATATTTGCGAGCGCATTTTCCTTTTTACGAAAAAGCTCGTAAACCGGGAAGGCATAAATGAACGGTATAAGGTAATTAAAAACGCTGTATGTGAAGGTATGCTGCGCCACGAAAAATGTTAAAATAAAAATAGCGGCACCTGTAATTAGACCGGGATAAACTTGCGGAGAAAACCCTGCAATACGACACAATGAATAGAACTCGCGGAGAGCTAAAACCGAAAGAACTAAAAAAAGTGCTGCAAAGGTATATGATCCAAGAAGGATTGCTCCCAGAAGAACTGCTACATAAAGGATTCCCCAAAGTGTTCGGGTACGAAACTCTTCCAATTTCAACCGATTTTTAATTGTTCAAAAATTATATCTTGGTTATTTCTGAATCTAAATTTGAAGGCTGAGTATCGTCATCCTTTAATGGATTTTCGTCATCTTTTTTCTTTCCCCAGGGACGCGGTCCAAAAATATTTTCCATGTCTTCGGTGAAAATGACTTCGCGTTCAAGAAGCAATTCCGCGAGCTGTTTATGTCCTGCCGCATTTTTGATTAGAATATCTTTAGCCCGGATAAAAGCATTATCAATCAAGGCCTTGATTTCTTCGTCAATCAATTCGGCCGTTTTTTCGCTATAAGGTTTATTGAAACTATAATCACTTTGTCCCGACGAATCGTAGTAACTGACATTTCCAACTTTATCGCTCATCCCAAAATAGCAGATCATTGAATAGGCTGTTTTTGTTACTTTCTCCAGGTCGTTTTGAGCGCCCGATGAGATTCTGGAAAAGACAACGGTCTCGGCGGCTCTTCCTCCCAAAGTGGCACATACTTCATCCAGCATCTGTTCACGTGTGGTGATTTGACGCTCTTCGGGTAAATACCATGCTGCTCCCAGAGCTTTTCCACGCGGTACAATGGTCACTTTAACCAAAGGATGTGCGTGTTCGAGTAACCAGCTTACTGTTGCATGGCCAGCTTCGTGGTAAGCAATAATCGCTTTTTCATCAGCTGTAATGATTTTATTCTTTTTTTCAAGACCTCCGACAATACGGTCAACGGCATCCAGAAAATCCTGTTTTTCAACTTTAGTTTTCTTCTTACGGGCAGCAATAAGGGCGGCTTCGTTACAAACATTGGCAATATCGGCACCCGAGAATCCCGGTGTTTGTTTGGCGAGAAAATTCACATTTACATCTTCTGATAAGGTAAGCGGCCGGAGATGTACCATAAATATTTCTTTACGATCAATCACATCAGGCAATTCAACATGAATCTGACGGTCAAACCTTCCGGCACGCATCAAGGCCCTGTCGAGAATATCTGCGCGGTTAGTAGCACCCAATATAATTACCCCGGAGTTGGTGTCGAAACCATCCATCTCGGTAAGTAATTGATTAAGCGTATTCTCGCGTTCGTCATTCGATCCCATATTAGGGTTTCTACCCCTGGCGCGACCAATTGCGTCAATTTCATCTATGAAGACAATACACGGAGCTTTCTCTTTGGCTTGTTTAAACAAATCGCGTACGCGTGATGCGCCTACTCCTACAAACATCTCCACAAAGTCGGAACCCGACATTGAGAAAAACGGAACATCTGCTTCTCCCGCAACCGCTTTGGCTAACAGTGTTTTACCTGTTCCGGGAGGGCCAACTAGTAAAGCGCCTTTTGGAATCTTCCCACCAAGTTTGGTATATCTGTCAGGATTCTTAAGAAATTCTACAATTTCTTCAATCTCTTGTTTAGCTTCTGCAAGACCAGCTACTTCTTTAAACGAAGTACTCACTCTCGACTCTTTATCAAAAATTTTAGCCTGCGATTTTCCAACATTGAAGATGTTGCCACCGCCACTGCCACCTTTACTCATTCGTCTGAAAATCCAGAACCAAACGGCAATAAGTACCAGTGGAAGAAATAGCCAGCTTAAAACTTCGCTAAAATAATCGTGACGAATTTCGTAGGTCAAGGTTACCTTCGCATTATCACCAAACTCTGCCTGTGCGCTTTCGAGATTTTTCTCGAAAACATCAACCGATCCGATTGTAAAGAAAAAATGCGGGCCTGTTTTTGCAGGTGATCCAAAACCCTGATTGAGTTTACTTTTATATTTATCGTAGGAACCTTCTTTTAGATAAATATCTGATTGGGATTTATTTACGACGACTATTTTGTCAATATCGCCATTTTTAAGCATCGTATTTTTCACTTCTTGCCAACTGGTCTCAACCGGTGCGCCACCTGAAGTAAAATATTGGATTGCAAAAAATGCAATCAACAAAATCCCATAAATGTAAATTGGGTTAAATTTGGGCCCAAATTTTACACCGCCTGCGGGTTTTTTGTTTCCCTTGGGGATCGTATTCCCAGGGTTATTTTTTGTCTCTTTCTCAGCCATAATCAATTAAATGTCAGCGTCAATATTTAAAATTTTTCCGTCGGCCCATAAACTTTCAAGATCGTACAACCTGCGAACGGGTTCCTGAAACACATGAACCATTATGTTTGCGTAATCGAGTAATATCCACTGTGCCTGATTATAACCATCTCGATGCCACGCAGGTTCATTTTTAAGTTCTTCTACAGTCTCTTCTACCGAATGGGCAATGGCATCTACATGAGTATTAGATGTTCCATGACAAATGATATAATGATCACATTCGGTATTATTAATTGTTTGAAGATCAATATCGACGATTTCAAGCCCTTTTTTGCGTTGAATCCCCTCGATAATCGCTTCTATTAAATCGATTGAGCCATCTTGAATGGCATGATTAACCATATGTAATATTTAAAGTGCAAAGATAATTTTTTGTCTGATAGAAAAATAAAGAAATGGTCATGTAATCTTATGAAATAATAGTTTTTACTTTGATCTCTCAAATATACCAGACAAAAATGAACGAAATTATCGGATCGAAAATCGAACGAATCGATGAATTAGGGTCAACCAATAATTATGCCGCAACGCAGCTACTGACAAAACGTCTGCCAGAAGGAACTATTTTTGTTGCAAACAGCCAGCTTGACGGTCGTGGACAGGTTTCTAACAAGTGGGAAAGCGAACCGGGTAAAAATTTGACGTTCAGCATTCTTCTTTATCCCGAATTTTTGGAAATTATGCGGCAATTCGAAATCTCGAAAGCAATCTCACTTGGCGTCGCCGATTTTTTGAAAGAACAGACTGATGATCAGGTTTCGATTAAATGGCCGAATGATGTTTATATTGGAAATGGGAAAGTGGCGGGAATCCTTATCGAGAACTCTATCCGAATAGACAAAATTGCTTCATGCATTGTAGGTATTGGTTTGAATATCAATCAGCAGAAATTTATCAGTGATGCGCCAAACCCGGTGTCGCTAAGCCAGGTCACAGGACAAACTTATGATCTTGAAGAATCGCTTGCCACATTATGCCGCAAAATTGATGCCCGTTACCACCAACTTTGCGACCGAAAATTCAGACAAATTGATGACGATTATACCGAAATGTTATATCAGCTTAATTGCTGGTCGTCTTATTCAGACGAAAATGGCGATTTTGAAGGGCGGATTCTTGGCGTTGATCAAATCGGACGATTAATAATCGAAACCAGGGCCGGGAAAGTTAACAAATACCATTTTAAAGAGGTGGTTTTTAAATAAGTACAGAAAATGGAATAATGCCATATTAATGTCATATATTTATAGAAATCGATAACATTCTATAAATCTGTGACCCCCGGAGGGATCAAACATATGAGGATGATTTCAGGAAGGTATGGAGAGATTCATGCCGTGTTATCTTTCCGTTATGTGAAATGTAGAATGTGCCATCTACTGATTCACCTTACCTAAAGCCCTTAATTCAAAAATCAAGCATATGGTATTTTTGTCAGCGCTTCTGCAATTTGATCAACCCCTTTTTTTAAATGATTGCCAACAAGCATTTTAATCATTGGATTTAATTCCGCATGCAAGGTAATTCTCACTTTACAGCTCAAATCATCGACGGGTATAAGTTGAATCCAGCAATTAAATTGAAATGGAACAGTTGGACCACTTGCAAGTTTAATCAGTTTAGAAGGCTCACGTTCAATGATTTGGATGCCTATCGTGCCCACCGGACTGATTGAAAAGCTGCACTCATCCTCGGTTGCCTGAAAATTATCAAGTTTAATATCAGGGACATCGGGATATTGCTTCTTAATCTCTTCTATCCGCTTTGGATCAAAAAGCTGCTCAAGATTTTTAAAATTTGAAAGACGCTCATAAACTGACGTCTGAGGTGCGGAAATGGCCTTTACCTCGCTGATATATTTTTCGGTTCCCATTTTTTTGTTGATAAACAATTTTCTAAATGTTTGTTGAATAAAAGAGCAGGTCACAACCTTGTAAATGAATGTGATAGAAAATGAGAAGGGAAGTGCAAAAGTCAGCAGGTCCTGTGTCCTTCAACTTTTGCCATTAATCATTATCTTTTGACCCTTGTTCTTTAGCCTTTTAATTCCTGTCCCCAGGTCTCAGGATTTTTTCTCCAATTGTTCAGGCTTTCGAGCTGTTTATCGGTGATTTCGCCGGAACTATAAGCCAGTTTAAGTAATAGATTGTAATTGCTTAAAGTTGTCAGTTCGATATTGGCATCTTCAAAGTTTTTTGCTGCGAGCGCAAAATTGTAGGTGAATATGGCAAGCATCCCCAGTACTTCGGCGCCATAATTGCGGACAGCTTCGGCGGCGCTTAAGGAACTTCCGCCCGTGGAGATAAGATCTTCGATGATCACAACTTTTGTACCTGGCTGAATATCACCTTCTATGAGGTTTTCAAGTCCATGTCCCTTGGGTTTTGATCTGACGTATATAAAAGGAAGCTGCAGCACCTCAGCAATTAAGACTCCAATTGCAATTGCGCCTGTTGCCACACCGGCAATTGCTTCTGCATTGGGATATTTTTTGCGCACAAGCTGCACAAACTGATCGCAGATAAAGGTTCTTGTCTCGGGATACGAGAGTACCTTCCGATTATCACAATAAATAGGAGCTTTCCATCCTGATGCCCAGGTAAATGGGTTGTCGGGCTGTATTTTGATTGTATCTATTGCCAACAGGCGTTTTGTAACTTCTATTTGTGTGTTTTCCATGATGTTTGCAACATTATATTTTGTGCAAAAGTACGAAGTTTTTTGGCTTTGGGGCGAATCAATTCATATCCAATTCTTAAAAAAATGTTAATTCCGTTGCCGCCTGAAATCGTAGTCCCTGAACAATTTTAAAAACATGGGCTCGAAGCCGTGGGATGGAGAAGGCGCCTGGGAGAGTTTAAGAATACCATCAGGATTTATCAGGTAAAATGCAGGTGTGAGTGAGGCGTTATAATTGATAATCAATTGTTTTTGTTTAGAACCATCGAGCAATTCCCATGTATAGCCTTTGTTTTTCCAAAGTTTTGCTGCGGCGTCAAAATCGTCGTCAACAGCAACCGATACTACGCTAAGAACTTGTCGCAATCGTTTTTCGATCGAAACAATCGAATCAAGTTCCGCACGGCAATCGGAACTTTTGCTGTTAAAGAAAGAGAGATAAATAAACTTTCCGTGGAACTTATCCAGCGTAACGATCTCTTTTTTCTGATTATTCAGTTTTATTGCAGGAGCTTTTCCTCCGACTGCCAAAAGTGACAATTTTCGTTTAATTTGATGGGCAACAGGCTGAAGATTCGCAGAGGTTATGACTGTTTGCGCCATTTCTATTGCTTTCATCACGCCTTCTTTTGTGAACGTATTTGTGTAATACCCATCATTTAAACCTTTCAGCACAACAAGTTCGGCAAACTCTTTTTTGTATCCTTTATTTTCGAAAAAGGCCACAAGTTTTAGATAATTCCCTGAATTGGTAATATTAACGATCTTGCGGTTCTGAATGTCCAGCGACTGTTTCCTGAGAAAATCGCCAAACATTGTTTCGAAGGCCCTTTGATAAACGGGATGATGAAGCTGAACAGGCTCAGCTGCAAAATATTTCTGGATGACAGATTCAGGGGTACGTTGATTCACCGCATACTCCAACTCTGCAAAATAATACTTTTTCAAGGTTCTGAAGTATTCATTCTTATTGGCTGAGTATTTAGCTTCCAGTCGCTCAATAATTTCATTCACAACTTCTTTCGATTGTTTCTGATAGATCGGAACCGTGTTTTTTACTGTTTCTGCATTGAAATCCATCACAAACGAACGCACCGCAAAATTAAGATCACTGTTATCTGTCCCAGGCAATCCCAGCCAATAGGGGGCAGGTTTAAAATAAGAACTATGCGCCTCATTACTTGTTCGTAGCGAAAACGATGGGAGTGTTACCTTATAATTTTTCCTTGGTTCAATAACCACGGTTCCGCAATATTTTTCGAGATCGGCGTATATCTCAATTGTTTGGCTGACGGGTAGCGTCACTGAAAATGTTCCGTCGGCGGCAACTTTAGTTGTGCCTAACTCAAACTTTTGATGAAGAACAGGATCGGGTATCGTATAAAAAATAATTTCTTTTGTGCTGTAATCGATCGCTTTACCTGAAAGAACTGATTTTTGGGCATCAAGCTGAATCGAAATCAGTAATAACAGTAGTAGTATTGCATTTGTAAAATAACGCATATTTATTCTTCGTAAAACTCCGATATATCAAGACAAGAGGGAAGAAAAAGACTCGCATCCCCTTTATGCCGGAGAATATCTCGTACAATTGTTGAGGATATTGCTGTTGTTTCGGGAGTCGTCAATAAAAATACAGTTTCAGTTTCAGGGTGCATCACTTTATTAATCTGCGCAATAGCTCTTTCATATTCGAAATCGGCGGCTGTCCGTAATCCCCTTAAAATATATTGTGCGTGAACCCTTTTACAATAATCGACCGTCAGACCCTCAAATTTTCCTACCTTAATTTTAGGTTCGTTTTCGAATACACGCTTTATCCACTCTTTCCTTTTTGCCAAAGGATAGTAGGGCTCTTTATTCGAATTGTATCCAATCATAATGATAATCTGGTCGAACAATGGCAAGGCGCGTCGCACAATCGATTCGTGTCCTAAAGTAAACGGATCAAAAGATCCGGGAAATATTGCAATTCTTTCCATATCGATATTTTATCGTACAAAACTAATAAGAAAAACAGGACTATTTAAACGCTATTTTTCACCAATTTCTTTATTCTTATTTTGTTCTAATTGTTTGGCGCTTTGTTTTGTTACTACCTTTTTACCTGTCGTATTTTCGAGTTGAACACGAGCTGCCTTTGCAACATTACCTCCCTTTCTTGCAACTATTTTGTTCTCGTTGAATGTCTTGGGCTTTTTGTCTTTTGAAATTTCGGTAGTTGATGCCTCTGCAAGCATATTGAGTACTAACTCAAGATTGGTCATATGATCCCGGAGATTTTCCTTTTTTAAATCTTTGAGATTTTTATACTGTTTAGTGGTCAACCCACTCCATGCTTTCGTAATTTCATCAGTTAGAATCGCAAATTCCTGTCCTTTCTTAACATTACGGTTTTCCCATTCATCGGTAAGTTCTTTACGAATTTCGATGCTTTTTAAACGTTGATTTATCCATTCTTTCGAATAGCCTTTCCGCAAATATGTCTCCATAAGGCGGTCGATACCTGATTCAGGGTCTTCAATTTCATCAAGGCGTTCGCTGCCAACCTGAGCAAGCCATTGTTTAAAAGGTTCCGCTTTGGGCGATGGGACTGATTGTACAAGACGGAACAATTGTTGGGTGTCTGCAATATCAGTAATTCGCATTTTACCATCTTCGGCTGCCATTTTCAACTGTCCGATTTTTTCGGACAGTTCGCTACCTTCCTTTTTCAACTTTGCTTTTAAATCACTCCAATACTTTCGGGGACGGTCGGTACCCGTTAGTATTTCAATAACATCAATGATCGAAAAGTACCATTTTTCAGCTTCCGAATCCCACACTGAACGTACCTGTTTCGATTCAAATAGTTTGATGGCTGTTTCTTTGGTCATAGCTATTGTTGGGTTTGTGAGTTTATTATAGATGTTTTTCTTCAAAAATAAACCTTTAAATTAATTAACAGGCAAAGATGTAGCTAAAAAAACTCATTAATAAGCAGATTTAATCGTTATCTCTAATTCAATTAAATTGTTCCAGGATTCTGCTTACAATGAACTAAGCAAATAGATTTTTTGTTTTCTTTACACAATTAGTTAGGACGAAAATGACAGAGCGCGATATAATTGGAATCTTCGGAAGGATGAATTCAGGAAAGAGTTCCGTGATGAACCTTCTTACTCAGCAGGAGACATCGATTGTCGATCCTACACCTGGCACTACGGCCGATACAAAAATCACACTCACTGAAATTCACGGCCTGGGTCCTGTGAAATTAATGGATACTGCCGGATTTGATGAACAGAACGAGCTTGGCATTAAAAAACTGAAAAAGACAATTGCCGCATTGAAAGAATGTGATCTTGTTTTACTGGTTATTGATCCTGCGACCTTTGAATATGAGACTGATAAATTTATCCTCAAAGAAGCACGGTCGCTTGATAAACAGGTGATTGTTGTTTACAATATCTTTCGCAGCAGCGACAAAAACCGAATCGATAAAATTGAAGAATTGCTCACCCGCTTACGGGTTTATCACAGAATTGTACTGAGCGCAATCGACATTAATTATCGTCAGCGATTACTCGAAGCAATTCTCAGCAATTATATCCCTAAAAATGTAACTGTTGAGCTGTTGCCATTCGTGGAGAAAGGGGAATTTTATATTCTGAATATTCCTATGGATGAAGAGACCCCGTCGGGAAGATATTTGCGACCCCAGGCGATGGCTGAAGAGTACATTACCCGAAAGTGGGCTTTCCCTGTTTCATACCGTATGAATCTTGCAAAGGCAAGGGCAGGTGATCCGTCAGAAAAAGAGAGGTGGAACACTTTTATCAATAATTTTACCCAAAAGCCCAAAGCAATTATCACTGATTCCCAGGCAATGGACATTATCAAAGACTGGGCGCCTGACGATATGGCACTGACGACATTCTCGATCATGATGATCAACTATATGAGCAGAGGAAGGTTGAATGAGTTTGTGAGTGGAATCAGGGCTTTGAACTCCTTAAAACCTGGCGACCATGTTCTGATCGCCGAAGCGTGTAACCATTCCCGGATAAGGGAAGATATAGGAACTATCCAGATTCCCAATATCCTTAAAACGCGCTATCCTGATGTAAATGTGAACTATACCTTTGGAAGAGAGTTTGTCGATGAGCTTGATATGAATAAGTACAAACTTGTGATCCACTGCGGCGGATGTATGATTTCGAATCAGCGTATGGCAGCAAGGCTTCGCGAGCTTAATGCAACCGGGATACCGATTACCAACTATGGTATTTTTCTCTCCTATGTTCACGGAGAAAAAATTCTTAACAGAGTGATTGCTCCGTGGAAGGCAAGAACAGACTGAGGGTTTTATACTTTTAACCTTCAGCCTAAACATCTACAGTCTATTTCTTCAGACAGCAACTTTTATACTTTTTCCCTGATCCACAGGGACATAAATCATTTCGTCCTACGTTGTTAAAAACATTTGCAAGCATAGGATTTTCATCTGCAAAGATTTCTTCCGCATTTTTATAATGGGCATTCCAGTCACCCCGCTGGTGAAAATAGATTCCCGGCGTATGGGTCTCATCATCAAATAATTCAAGCGCAAACTGAAGTTCTTCGCGAATCAGGTTCTCATTTGTCCCCTTTTGGGTAAATGGGACAAATGCTTCATGAAGTTTTTTCACCTCATCGCGGCACGAATTTAGTCGTGCTTCAGCAACATGCACTGCGAGTAATGGCTTCCATCCCGTATCCGGGTTACTCAATAGTCTGGAAATCTTTGTACCATGAATTTCATCCTTGGCAAAGTAAATGCAATCGTAAAGGAAAAGATAAGGGGCATTGCTTTTCTTCGATACCTGCCTTTCGATGGCATCGAGAAATGAAGTAACAGCTTCAGGATAGCGTTCGGCAAGCATCCCAACCAGAAACAGGCCCTGCTCGTCAAGAAGATCCCAGTCGGGCGAATCGGCAGTTGTAAATAGATTGATGACAGATGGAACCATTTTTTGTGAAGAATGCACTTCAGCAAGGATAGCATACCACAATGGGAGATTTGGCAAACTTTTGTTCAGCATCGAAATCCGCTCGTCATACGCATTATCGAGGTGGAAGGTGATTTTGTTCTCAATATCTTCGTCATACGGAAGACTCATTAAAAACTCAAGTGCTTCAAAAGGGACTCCTGTTTTCTGGGAATGGAGAATTGCTATTGCTTCTTTTTTTGTCATCGTCATATTATTTTCGGCGCAAAGATAAAAGATATAAATGGAGAAGTGAATGAAACATTTCATGGGTGTACGACAAAATTCATAGTAACAGATCAAAACAGAATTGTGGGGGGGGAGATATTTAAGAATGCATAATAAAATGGATTTGAACAGGGATGCCAGTTTCATGAAGGTCAGGAAATACAGCTTATGAAACACTAAATACCCATAAAATTGTCACCGGAGAAAGGAACCCGAAGTTGGTGCGAGGAAGGTACGGAGTTGGTACGGAGGAAGTGGAGTACCTTTATCGTATCGATAAAGGTAGTGAAAAAACGTATAGCTTGGATTAACTTTTATTGAAATGGACGGAAATGGACGGCGACGGACGCTGCCTTGCTCTTTTCTTTGATGATTTTTATCCCTCCACTTTTCAGTTTGATCCAGTTTAACGCGATAATTAAGTAAGCTGGCGAAGTAATTAAGTAATGGGAATCCATAAATGTCGTCTTTTGCCGATACGGGATTTGTAGACTTTCGAAGCACAGTGCGCTTTTAATACATATCTGTCGTAATTGAAACAAACAGCCCGGATGGGTTTGCTCCATATTTCCCTCGTACTTGCTCTATACCTGCTCTATGTTTGCTCTATGTTTGGTTGACTTTTCTCCGCATCTCCCCCTCTTCTCATCTCCCAATTGACTCGCCCCATCGCCCCATCGCCTTATCACCCCATCATCCCCTCTTCCTTTCCCGCTTTTGTAAATACGACATTATTTTATTCCCGGTACTTATAATCGTCACAGTCAGTGAAATAATCAGTTTTCCGGTTTCTTTTTCTGAAAATAGAATAAATGAAAAAGCCGGACTTTTTGAGGGTCCGGCTTTCCTATTGAGACATTTAGTGATCTAACTGGTTACTTTTTCAAGTCTTTTTAACATCGAAAACATAAACATGGCGGAGAGAAGGCAGACCGTAATAAATATTGCCCAAAGTTGCCAGAGTTCAAGTTTTCCCCAAAAAAAGCTTCCTGTGAAAAGGAGTTTGTTCCCTACTGCAGTTGCCAGAAGCCAGCCTCCTTGCATCAATCCCTGGAACCGCGGCGGAGCAACTTTCGAAACAAATGATAATCCCATAGGGCTAAGGAATAATTCCGCTACTGTAAGTATTAAATAGCTATTGATAAGCCAGTAAGGTGAAACCCTTGAAGAGTCGGGTACAGGTGCTCCATTCAATTCGTGTGGTGAAATCAGATTTAACGATGCGACTAACACCAGAAAAAATCCAAGTGCTGCAATAATCATCCCGAAACCAATCTTTTTAGGAGTTGATGGCTCCTTGCCGGCTTTGTTTAGCATTGCGAAAATGCCCATCACCAAACCTGTTAATGCTACAATAAAGAGAGGATTAAAAGACTGAAATACTTCTGGGGCAATCGCGTTGGTAGCGCCGTTACTGTTATAGAAGTAATATGCGAATCCGCCACCTATAAGGGTTAGCGCTCCACCAATCAGGCGAGTCGTTTGAGTTTTATTCTTACCAAGCATTACAAAGAAACCTGCAATAAAAGATATTACAGCAAGAAGCGACCACATATCGAAAAATAAGTAGGTAAATGCACTAACTTCTTTAGCAATATAGTCCCTGGCGAAGAAAGTCAGTGTTAAACCATTCTGATGGAATGACATCCAGAAGAATATTACCACAATAAATACTAAAATAAGCGCAATAATGCGGGGTTTCTCTTCCTTGTTCGAAATGGAAACAATCCATGCAATAAAACCTGCAAAGAGTCCGACCGCCATGGCAATATCTTTAACCCCAAGTCCGTAATAAATAATTGCGTAAACAATTCCTCCAATAGCCAATGCTGCGGCTAATGCCCAGGGCTTCTTTTCAACCTTTTCAGCCTGCTTCTGTTTTTCGGTCTGAGTTTTTTCTTTATTTGGCAAATATTTATGGAACAGGATGTAAATCAGTAATGAGATCAACATGGCTCCTGCTGCAATCCCGAATGCGTAATTGTATCCTTTGGAAAAGACATCGATATAGTTATGGGCAAATGCTGAAAGATCCAAAATTGGCCCTTTTAAACTAACTTTATTGGCAAGTTCCTGAAACTTAGTGGTGTCGGTAAGTGTACCGTTGATGAATTGATGACAAAGCGAGGGAAGGCTACCGTCGTGGAGAAAGCCATTTGTTTTCAGAAACCAGTTTCTTGCACCGTTGGCTGCAAAAGGTGCAAAAAAAGCACCGACATTGATACCCATATAAAATACCATAAAAGCAGAATCCCGTAGTTTCTCGTATTTGGGATCGTCATATAACTGACCCACAACTGCCTGTAAGTTGCCTTTAAAAAGTCCGTTACCAAAGGCAATAACGAATAGGCTGGCGAGTGTCAGGTTGAGTGAAACGCCAGGAATGGCCATCAAAACATAGCCTGCCATCATGGTTATAATACCACCCAGAATTACCAGCTTATACTTTTTAGTGGCATCTGCAAGAATTCCACCAATCAGTGCAAGGGCGTAAATCCCAAAATAGAACCAACTATAATAGCCACCGGCTTCTTGCTCTGTCAAACCAAATTTAGCCTGTAGAAACAATACTAAGATGGCCATCATTGTGTAAAACCCGAACCTCTCGCCCATGTTCGCAAAAAAGGCCACTATAAGCCCTTTGGGATGTCCTTTAAGCATAATATTTTACTTTTACGGAATTTGAAAATTGATTAATTGCAGCAAATATAGCGATCTTTTTTGGTGTCATAATACTGTTAAAAATCATATTTTGGATAAAACGTTCTCATTTATTGAACTACCTCCAATCTTTGTTTGACGCGAAACGATTTCTTCGTAGATTTGAGAGTAGTAAAGACAAAGAGGAATGAAATTTTTCACCGCATCTCAGATTGCCAGGCTTGATCAGTATACGATAGATAATGAGCCGATTGAAGCGATTGATCTCATGGAAAGAGCATCGTTGCAGTTGGCCGTCTGGATTGAAGCGCACTTTGATGCCAGTCATCATATCGCGATTTTTGCGGGACCAGGCAACAACGGAGGCGATGCTTTGGCGGTTTCACGTATGTTGGCTGCGAAGAATTACAAGATTGATATTTTTATTCCCGATTCCGGGAAGAAATTTACGAATTCATTTTTGATTAATCTCGACCGGCTAAAAAAACGGACAGATGTGAAGCCGATTAGTTGGATTAACGATGCGCCACTTCCTAAACTTGTTGATTATGATTTGATTATTGACGGATTATTTGGCTCCGGATTAACTCGTCCGCTCTCCGGTTTTCCGGCACAACTCGTAAGACATTTAAATTATTCCGGTATTCCAATCATTTCCATCGATATCCCTTCGGGATTGATGGGTGAGGACAATAGCGGCAATGATCCTGATGCAATTATTCATGCCGCTTATACGTTGACGTTCCAGTTCCCGAAATTAAGTTTCTTTTTTCGTGAGAATGAACGATTTACTGGAAAGTGGGAAGTGCTTCCCATTGGGTTACATCCGGAAGCAATTGACCAAACCCCAACGCCCTGGCGCTATTCCGATTTTAAATCGATGGTTGCGATACTGAAACCACGAGGGAAATTTTCGCACAAAGGAACTTTTGGCCATGCACTTTTGGTGGCAGGAAGCTATGGAAAAATGGGTGCCGCTGTTCTTGCGGCAAAAGGTTGTCTCAGATCGGGAGTTGGTTTACTCACTATTCATATTCCCAAATCGGGAAATCAGATTGTGCAAATAGCTGTGCCTGAAGCGATGGTAAATATGGATGAATCTGAAAATCTGATTTCAGGCATTCCTCTCTCCTCCAATTATAAAGCAATCGGAATTGGTCCGGGTATTGGGAAAGCCGTCGAAACAGCAACTGCATTGCTTGCTCTGTTAGAAAATTACCATGGGCCACTGGTCGTTGATGCCGACGCGCTTAACCTGCTTTCCGGGCATCAGGAAATGATTAAATTACTTCCTGAAGGATCGATTCTTACGCCACACCCAATTGAATTTGAGCGGCTTGCCGGGCATGCTGAATCCGATTTTGAGAGATTAAAGCTTGCGCTCGACTTTGCCAAAACTCATCGCATCGTCTTGATTCTGAAGGGAACATATACTTCCATCATTTTACCGGATGGCACGTGTTCGTTCAATAGTACAGGCAATCCGGGTATGGCAACCGGAGGGAGTGGCGATGTACTGACGGGCATTCTGACAGGATTGCTTGCGCAGGGTTATCCATCAAATGAGGCTGCGCTTCTGGGGGTTTATCTTCATGGGCTTTCTGCCGACTTATCTGTTTCAAATGCCTGTGTGTCTGAAGAATCATTACTTGCCAGCGATATTGCAGATCAATTAGGTAAAGCTTTTGTGTCTCTAAAAAGTGATCCTGATTTTGGGAAAGCCAAAAAAAAGAGTCAAATTTGAAAAAATAAAGGTACTGAGTTGAAAATAATAACTTAAAATTATAAGGATGAAACGAGTCGCAATTTTGTTATTAACCTCTTTTTTGATTGCCGGAAATCTTTTGGCGACAGGAAAAGATGATAAAAAGAAATCGGCCGCCGAATTAGGCGTCTTTAATGGAGGTGTTATCTATAGTTTGCCCCGAACCGGCATTCGGATTATAGTGGAGGTATCACAAGAGAAATTTTTCCATGGTCCTTACTACGAATATGCGCAGAAATATCTCGGAATTAAAAGTGCGCCGACTTCGGATGCTGAGTCCTGGAAGATCACTGATCTGAAAATGGAAACTTTCGGGGAGCCTGATCCTGTTGAAATTCACAAAGCAACAGGCGCGGTAGCTTCGATGATTAGTTTGTCTGATAACGGTGTTTTGATTGGCATTAATAGTTCCGTGAAGGGAGAGTCCTCTAAAATTTACACTTCGTTATTTACCCCCGATGTAGAGATTCCACGTGAAATCTGGCCTGAAATGTCAATGCATTCTTTTTTGGCCGGGAAAGATAGTATGAATCAGGTGGGCGACAGATTGAAATCGTTCGAGCAAAAAGCAGGCGAAGCCGCTTCCGATATTTTGAATTTGCGCGACCGTAAGGCGCTTGTTTTGGAAGCCGACGATAATCCGCTTCCTCCGGATGGGCACGCATACCAGGTAATGGTAGATGAATTAAATAAAATGATCGGTGACTACGAAAGTCTTTTTATTGGAAAGTCTTATAAATCATCGCATAAATATGTTTTCGAAGTCGTTCCGGATACCAAAGGGAGTAAGGCGATTGTGGCATTCAGATTTTCAGCTACCGCCGGTATTTTGCCCGAGAGTAATGTTTCGGGAAAGCCTATTATGCTTGAGTTGGATCCAAATGGCGATCTTGTACGTAACGGTGAACTGAAATCTGCCCCTGTGGCAGGTGAAACTTCATCTAATGGTTTGTTTTACAGGACACCTGGAATAGTTGTAGCACGATTGCTGAATGGAAGTGAAGTTCTTGCCCAGGCACGGCTTTCGATGGCGCAGTTTGGCGTGGTTGCGCCCATTCCGGATGGAATAACAAATGGTGAATATTCTATTGAATTCCATCCTGTTACCGGTGCAATTCAACGAATCGGGAATTGAAATTTAATAGTTGATATAAGGGATCAAAGTAGTGATTGTTAACTATTTTGATCCCTTTTCTTTTTCGTATAGTCAAATCGCAAATTTCATTTTAACTACGGCTCTTTCTTTAAAGCGGTGAGAATCAATAGATGTCGTATCCCTGGTTTCGGGTATTTGAACCTGAATTTTTCTGCCACCAAATCTCCAAAATCCACCAATAGCTCATATTTAATACTTTAACTTTGGTAGGCTTCTGTGTTTTTGTGATTGATGGCATTTTTTGTTTTACTATTTTTGGGGACGCCTCAATTATAGGAATATGTCATTTTGCCTTTCCGATTACTTAATGATTTTTGACCTATATTAAATTATCCGTTTTTAGCTATATTGCGCCGTTAAAATCAAAAATATTTCATCCATTTAAACATTCTTACTCATTAAAAATGCAAGAACTTAAAAAATCCCTTCGCGACTCGAAATCAGCACGTTGGTTGATGCTTGGACTGGTGTCATTTACCATGATGTGTATGTATTACCTGACTGATGCAATGGCTCCTTTACAGGAAAGGTTGCAGGCCGGTTTGTCATGGTCGGCTTCAGACTATGGTTTGTTTACCAGCGGTTATGGCTGGTTCAACGTGTTTTTACTGATGCTCGTTTTCAGTGGAATGATTCTTGATAAAATGGGCGTTCGATTTACTGGGATTCTTGCTATAGGAATCATGTTGATCGGTGGATTTATTAAATACCTTGCTATTTCGGGCCATTTTCATGGTATGTTTGAATTAACGATAGGTTCCTGGCAGATGGTTGCTCCAACTACAAAATCTGCGGTAGTGGCTGGATTTGGATTTGCTATTTTCGGGGTAGGATGCGAGATGTTTGGTATTGCAGCTAATAAAGCGGTGGTACGTTGGTTTCGTGGAAAAGAAATGGCATTGGCAATTGGACTAAACACATCGACTGGTCGTATCGGAACAGCTTTGGCAATGTTCACACCCATTCCATTGATAAAGTTGACTGGTGATATCAGCATGCCTGTAATCGTTTCCCTGTTTTTATTAGGTATTGGTATGCTGGTGTTTGTGCTGTTTACTTTTATGGATCGCAAATTGGATCAGGAAGAAGCTGATGCGGGCGTTCCGGCAGAAGAAGAGTTTAAGTTCGCCGATATTCTCGAAATCGGCAAAAACCGGGCGTTTTGGTACATCACAGCCCTATGCGTCTTATTTTATTCAGCTGTTTTCCCCTTTATTAAGTATGCCACTAACATGATTGTTCAGAAATTTGGAATTTCCGACTCTTTTGCAGGCTATATTCCCGCCTTATTACCATTCAGTGCGTTACTGCTCACCCCAATTTTTGGCGGTATGTTCGACAAAAAGGGGAGAGGCGCCACGATCATGATTATTGGTTCTATCCTTCTGGTTTGTGTTCATTTGTTGTTCTCGATACCTTCATTAAACAGCTTCCCTATAGCCATTGGATTAGTGATGGTATTAGGCATTGCCTTTTCGATGGTACCATCGGCCATGTGGCCATCAATTGCCAAAATTATTCCCGAAAGCAAACTGGGAACGGCTTATGCCATGACATTTTGGGTTCAAAACTGGGGTTTGATGGGGGTGCCATTGCTTATCGGTATAGTGTTGGATAAATATTGTATAATCGGGACAGTAAACAAACTGGTCGATGGCAAAGAACAAGTTATTACACTATACAATTATACAATTCCGATGTTGATATTCGCCTGTTTCGGAATACTTGCAATCGTGTTTTCTTTTTTGTTGAAAGCTGAAGACCGGAAAAAAGGATATGGACTCGAGAAACCAAATATCAAAAAATAAAAGTAATTGATTAAGAATTTAATTCATAAACTATTATGAGCAACGAAATTATTAAACTTGAACCCAGGGCAGTTTGGGAAAACTTTTATAAACTGACACAGGTTCCGCGCCCCTCTAAAAAAGAGGAGAAAATTCAGGCATTTATGGTCGATTTCGGCAAAAGCCTGGGACTTGTTACTGAAAAGGATAGTGTTGGAAATGTTCTGATCCGCAAGCCTGCCACTGCCGGGATGGAGAATCGTAAAGGAATTATCCTTCAGGGACATCTTGATATGGTTCCACAAAAAAACAGCGGAACTGTTCACGATTTCGAGAAAGATCCCATTGATGCCTTTATTGATGGGGATTGGGTTCGCGCCCGTGGTACAACACTCGGCGCAGATAACGGAATTGGCGTTGCAAGCGCAATGGCCGTGCTCGCTGCAAAAGATCTGGTTCACGGTCCTATTGAGGCCATCTTTACCTGCGATGAAGAAACGGGAATGACCGGGGCTATTGGTCTAAAAGCCAATTGGCTAAAGGGTGATATCCTGCTTAATATGGATTCTGAAGAAGAGGGTGAACTCTATGTAGGTTGTGCCGGAGGAATTAATGCCAATATCGAATTTGAATATGATGAGGTGATTGTTCCTGAAGGAGTAAAACCGTATAAAATCACAATTTCAGGCTTAAAAGGAGGACATTCAGGACTTGATATCAGCCTGGGGAGGGGTAACGCCAACAAATTGCTTATCAGATTCTTGAAATATGCCACGCGTGAGCTGGATGTACGTCTTGCTGACATCAATGGCGGAGGAATGCGCAACGCCATTCCACGCGAAGGTTTTGCAATTGTACTTGTGCCTGATGAAAATTCAGATCAGCTGAAGAAAGCAGTAAAACGCTATGAATCGATTTATCAATTCGAATTAGGTGCAGTTGAGCCAACGCTCAGTTTTACGATTGAAGAAACTGAAACACCCAAATCGATGATCGAAGAACGTGTTCAGGACGACCTTATCGATTCCGTTTACGGATGTCCGAATGGTGTGATCCGGATGTCTGATGGAATGGCAGGTATGGTGGAAACATCAACGAATCTTTCGACGATTAAATCACAAAAAGGAGTGATATTTGTGAAGTGCCTTTTGCGTAGTTCTGTTGAATCAGCCAAAGAAGATCTTGTTGAACAGATAGATAGCATATTTGCCTTAGGTGGTGCAATGGTTTCATTCGATGGAGGATACCCAGGCTGGAAACCAAATATGGATTCGCCGATTCTGAAACAAATGAAAGATATCTATGAATTTAAATTTGGTAAAGTTCCTGCTGTATTAGGGATTCACGCCGGATTAGAATGTGGAATTCTGGGTGCCGTATACCCCAATTGGGATATGATCTCATTCGGTCCTACTATGCGTTCTCCCCATTCTCCCGACGAACGTGTTAATATCCCCTCGGTTAAGAAGTTTTGGGAATTTCTCATTGAGGTACTGAAAAATGCACCTGTAAAATAGATCCGGCTTATCCTTGATTTTAACCAAATCATCGCCGAAAATACCGGAGGATCTTGCTCCATTTTCCTGAGGACTATTCCATCGCAACGGAATAATCCTCAGGGAATACTTATCTGTTTATAAGTATTTCCTGATATCTGCAAACTCAATTATTTCAATTCCTTTAGCCTTCCACGCCTCGAACGGAAGTGGTAAATTGGGTAGTTCCTTGATTGCGTCCCCAAAAACATAGACTTTGATTCCCCGGTCGGACAAACCAATAACGGCTTTATCAACACAGACATTGGTCGTGACACCATAAACAAACACCTGATCGGGATGAAGTATCTGCACTATTTTATCAGTATACGGATTACCGGCAAATACATCGAATGCATCCTTTCGAATCACAATATTTCTGAAACGTTCAGGATCATCGAATTCTGCAAAGATGGCAAGTTCGGAATCCCAATCAATCAAAAGCGGAGATTCGGGCTGTGTTTCACTTATAAACTCAGCACCGGATGAACCTGCAAGGCAATGTTGCGGAAAAGTGGTCTCATAATCGGGGATGGATGAGAGTTCATTTGAGTTGATATGATGATAATCACATGTGTTAATCACCCTTATTCTCTCCGACTTAGCAAAATCGGTGATCTGTTTTAATACTGGTCTGATCTCTTCAGCACCTTGGACATAAAGCTTACCTGCCTGATCGATAAAATCTTCCTGTGTATCGACATTCCAGAACAACGTTACGTGGTTACTCATAAATCAATATTTTAGTAAAATTGGGACAATTATTTTGGGGTTTGCCTGGCTTTAAATTCCGACAATCCCTTATCAAGAAATTCAATAAAATGATCTGGATTTAAATCCCGTGCAGTAGGTTTAGTGAGTAACTGCTGATTCTGATCGAGTAGAACATAGTAGGGTTGAGCATTTACGCCAAACCTTGAGATCTGAAAATCAGCAAATTTCTTACCTACTGTTTTTTTGACTTTATGATCATAGGTCGAGGTGATCCACTCATTTTGGGGAAGATCTGTTTTATCATCAACATACAAAGCTATAATCACAAAGTCATTTTTAAGCCTTTCCAGCACACGTGGATCTGACCACACATTCGCCTCCATCTCACGACAATTAACGCATCCATGACCAGTGAAATCAATAAATACCGGCTTATTCTGAGCTTTGGCACATGCTAATCCCTGTTCAAAATCGAAGAAGCCTTCCAGTCCATGGGGCAATTCAAGAAATTCGGAAAATTTTGGCTTTTCGCAAAGGGCAGTTGCCGATTCCGTAAAGTTCGCCATTCCCGACGAACGGTGATCCACAAGTTTTATTTCATCTCTGATAATTTTATGCAGATCAAAATCATGTGAGGTCATTGGAGGAAGATATCCTGAAATTGCCTTTAAGGGAGCTCCAAACATTCCGGGTATGAGATAAACGGCAAAGGTAAAGGTGATCAACGCCAGCATCAGACGCGGAACAGTGATGAATTTCGTATCGCTGTCGTGCGCAAACTTCATTTTCCCAAGCAGATAGAATCCCATCATTGTAAAAATAACGATCCAAAAAGCAATGTAAACTTCGCGATCGAGTATTCGCCAATGATAAGTTTGGTCTGCGATGCTCAGGAATTTAAGCCCAAGCGCCAACTCGATAAATCCAAGTACCACCTTTACAGAATTCAACCAGCCACCCGATTTAGGTAAATTTGATAGCCACTGTGGAAATATTGCAAAAAGTGTAAAAGGCAAGGCAAAAGCCAGAGAGAAACCAAGCATACCTATGATTGGTTTTATTACCATTCCGCCGGCTGATTCAACGAGGATTGCACCGACAATCGGTCCGGTACAACTAAATGAAACAAGAACCAATGTTAAAGCCATGAAGAAGGCGCCGCCAATCCCACCTTTATCTACAAACCGATCAGTCGTATTTCCCCAACTGCTTGGGAGAATAATTTCGAAAGCTCCGAAAAAAGAGAAGGCAAAAACTACGAATATTATAAAAAACAAGACATTGGGAATCCAATGTGTGCTTATCCAGTTTGCAAAATCGGCACCCAGGGTCAGGGCTACAACCGTTCCGATCAGCGTATAAATCAGAATAATCGATCCTCCATAGATAAAGGCTTGTATTTTAGCCTGTAACTTCGATTTATTGCTGTTCATAAAGAAGGAGACCGTCATGGGGATCATCGGGAAAACGCATGGCGTGAGTATTGCTGCCAGTCCTGCAACAAAACTGAAGACTAAAAACCACCATAAACCATGTTGATTATTTACTACTTCATTTGTAATGACCGGACTATTCGAAGAAGCAACAGCGCTATCAGGTTTGGTAACTTGATTTGTAACTGTGTTATTTTCAACAGGTGCAACAGTTTTATCCGATCCTGCTATTTTAAACGAAAAGTCATGGTCGTCGAGTGTGCAAGTTTGATCATTGCAGCTCTGATACTCAATAGTACCTTTTAGATCAAATGACTGACTGGAAAGAACTTTTATCTTTTGAACAAAGATCGCTTCGTTGCTAAAAAATTCAAGATCCATGTTAAAGATCTTATCATGTTCCTTCGTTGGTGAGGTTTTGGAGATAATTCCACCAATAATCTGGTATTTTGTGCTGTCGGAAGTGAAGGTAAAAGTCGTTTTGATTGGCCCGCCTTCGGGTAAATTGGTGGAGTATAAATGCCAACCTCTGTCAATTGACGCTTTAAAAGTAAGTTCAATCTCACCATTTTTGGCGGGTTTTTGCTCGAAGCTCCATTTTACCGGACTCAACAACTGTCCAAAGGCGATAGCGCTTAATGCAAATATCAGTGATATAAGGAGTAAATATTTTTTTATCATTTTTAAGAAATCAAAATTTTGATTCCAAAGCTACAAAAAAAGCTCATGCCTTAGTGCGCATGAGCTTTTAATGTCTAAAAGATAATTTCTTCGGTGTTCTCATCGTAGAACTTTGAATCGAGGAAACTCATCGAGTTCGTCTCTTCAATTTTTACCCTCTTGTGATACTTCCATCTCCATTTGAGCGCTTTAGAAGGAAAACCTCTTGTAAGAAACGCTCCCACAAATGGGTGCAATTTAATTGTCAGCTTTTGTTTGTGCAGTTCTTCGAAGATATACCTGATTTTTTGTTCAATCTCTTCGATGAATAATAAGGTCGGTGTTACTTTCCCTGAACCTTTGCAAACCGGGCAAATTTCGGCAGTTTCGATAGACATCTCCTGACGAACCCGTTGCCGTGTAATCTGCATCAAACAAAACTTGCTCAATGGCAAGATGTTATGCTTTGTTCTGTCGGAAGCCATAGCCTCCTTCATTTTCTCGAAAACTTTCTGGCGGTTTTCATTCCCGTGCATATCGATAAAATCGATTACGATAATGCCCCCCATATCGCGAAGGCGTAATTGACGGGCTACTTCTTCGGCGGCAGCAATATTAACCTCGAGGGCATTTGATTCCTGATCGCCAGTCTTTGATCTGTTTCCACTGTTCACGTCAATTACATGAAACGCTTCAGTGTGTTCAATAATCAGATAGGCACCGCTCCTAAATGAGACGGTTTTACCAAAAGACGCTTTTATTTGTTTATCGATTCCGAAATATTCGAGAATTGGTAATTTACCATTGTAGTGTTTTACTACTTTTTTCTTTTCAGAATCAATAGTTCCTACATATTCTTTGATTTCGGCGGCAATCTCCTCGTTGTTCACAAAAATATTCGAAAATTCAGGATTGTATAAATCTCTGATCATTCCGATTGTGCGATCGAGTTCTCCTAAAATCAGCGAAGGTGCTACCGCTTTTTCGAGTTTGACCACGGCATTTTCAAACTTAGTCACCAATCTGCGTAATTCAGGATCTAATTCCGCTACACGTTTCCCTTCAGCAGCTGTCCGCACAATGACCCCATAATTCTTGGGGCAAATGCTTTGAACTAATTTTTTTAAACGACTTTTTTCTTCAGTCGATTCGATTTTTTGAGAAACTGAAATTTTGTTACTGAAGGGGATAAGAACCATGTTTCTGCCAGCGACTGAAATCTCGGAAGTGAGCCTTGGTCCCTTGGTCGAAATCGGTTCTTTGGCTATTTGAACCAGAATTGTCTGACCGGTTTTAAGAACGTCGGTTATCTTTCCATCTTTCTGTATATCAGGTTCCGGCTGAACTCTTATCTCAGTTGTCAGCTTTATCTTTTTGGAACTTGCCTGTTTCAGAAACTTATTTAAAGTCTGGAATTGTGGTCCTAAATCCAAATAATGAAGGAACGCATCTTTCTCGTAGCCTACATCAACAAAAACAGCGTTTAATCCGGGCATGATTTTCTTTACCTTCGCAAGGTAAATATCTCCAACCGCAAATTTCAGATCACTGCTTTCCCTGTTAAGTTCTACCAGTTTTTTGTTTTCGAGTAAAGCAATTTCAACATGTGAGGGCGATACATCAATAATCAGTTCATTACTCACGGTCTCTACTCTTACTATAAATAAATATTAATAAATGCAACAAACCTAAAGTGCAAAAGCACTTTAGGTTCAAAATCCTTTTTCTACCACGAAAAGACTATTTTTTCTTTTTGTGGCGATTTTTCCGTAAACGTTTTTTCCGTTTATGGGTAGCCATCTTATGTCCTTTTCTTTTTTTACCGCTCGGCATAATTTAAATACGTTAATTATTTTACGTTACTTTTAACGCGACCAACAAAAGTTTTAGCCGGTTTGAATGAAGGAATAAAATGTTCAGGAATAATTATCGTTGTGTTGCGTGAAATGTTACGAGCTGTTTTTTCAGCACGTTTTTTAACGATAAAACTCCCAAAACCACGAAGGTAAACATTGTTTCCTTCTGCAAGTGAACCGGATACGGTGTCCATAAATGCTTCAACTGCTTTTTGAACAGTTACTTTCTCAATTCCCGTGTTTTTCGAAATCTCGTTTACGATATCTGCTTTTGTCATTGCTATAAATTTAAATGATTCGACTTTCTATTTCAATTTTGGTCCACAAATATATAGCTTTTGATTCAACCAACATCATACTAATCAATATTTTTTGTTCTTTTCGTGAAATATTTTTAAAAAACGCAAAAACATGACCAATTTCCATAAAATATTGACAGTTTGGTATCAACAGAATAAACGCGATCTCCCCTGGAGAGTGAAAAACGATCCGTATTTTGTGTGGGTTTCCGAAATAATTCTCCAGCAGACGAGAGTTGACCAGGGAACGGCCTATTTTCTCCGTTTTATCGATCGATTTCCCGATGTAGAATCTCTTGCCAACGCTCCGGAGAATGACGTTTTAAAAATATGGCAAGGTCTTGGATATTATTCAAGGGCAAGAAATATGCATATAGCAGCCCGGCAAATCATGAACGAATTCAATGGATTGTTCCCCAACACCATTAATAATATAGAGAAATTGAAAGGAATCGGTTGTTACACAGCATCTGCGATTGCATCAATCGCTTTTGGTTTACCTTACGCTGCGATTGATGGGAATGTTTACCGGGTGCTTTCAAGAGTGTTTGGAATAGAAACACCTATTGATACGACAATGGGAAAGCGGGAATTCAGCGATTTGGCCAACGAACTACTTGATAGGCAAAATCCTGCAGTGTTTAACGAAGCTCTCATGGAATTTGGCGCTTTGCAATGTACCCCTAAAAATCCTGACTGTAATAGATGTCCATTTCAAAATCAATGCATTGCGTTTGCTCAAAACAAAATTGCAAAGCTACCGTTCAAATCTAAGAAAACAAAAGTGACAAATCGCTTTTTTAATTATCTCTTCATCAGGCAGGAGGACTATTTTTATCTTGAGAAACGAGTTGGGAATGATATCTGGCGTAATTTATACCAATTTCCACTTATTGAGTCGACTAAAGCATTAAACATTGCTGAACTCGGGCTCAATGAGCAATTTCAATCAATATTTAAAGGTGTGGAGATCGTGGTTGACTCAATTAGTCCTGAAATAATCCATGTTCTGACCCATCAAAGATTACATGTTAGTTTCATAGAAATCATGATTCCAAAATCTGACATCAGTTTTCCCTGGATCAAGGTTCTGCCTAAAGAAATTCATGATTACCCTATTCCGAAATTGATCGATAACTTTTTAATGGAAAAAAACATGACCAAATGAGTGTAAAAACCTGAAAACCCACTATATTTTTTTATCTTTGGAAACTTGTAATCTAAATTCTTTATTCGTATCTTAGACTTACAAACCATAATCTTAACAGTCATGTCAGTTAACAAAGTTATTCTAATAGGGAATGTCGGGAAAGACCCTGAGGTAAAGCATCTTGATAGTAATTCCTCCGTGGCAAATTTCACGTTGGCCACCTCCGATCATTATACGAATAAAAGCGGGGAGAAGGTAACAACCACCGAGTGGCACAATATCGTTTGCTGGCGTGGTTTGGCTACAATTGCTGAAAATTATATCCGGAAAGGTAGTCAGATTTATGTCGATGGTAAAATCAGAACAAGGAGCTACGATGCCCAGGATGGATCAAAACGATATGTCACAGAGATACTTGCCGATACGATTCAGCTACTTGGTAAGAAAAGTGATGGTGGTTCAGCCGCTGAGGGGACCAACGTTGCTCAACAATCCGGAGTAAGCGAACCTCTCAACAATCCGAACGCTTACGGGAATGACGATAAAGAGGGTGACGATTTACCCTTCTAAATAATTAAATTAATAAACTTGGAAACAGACGCGGTTTCTTTCTTTGAAACGCTAAATGGGGATATTGGATATAACCATTTTACTTCCGAAACCCTCACGGGCTTGTTCGTTGTAATTGTGTTACTTGCCATCTCTGCACTTATTTCGGGGTCGGAAGTTGCACTCTTTTCACTGGAGCCGAAAGAGATTAAAGATCTTAAATCGAATAAGAAACGTTCTGCCGGCTTAGTAATTAAACTATTGTCGGAGCCTGAACAACTTCTCGCGGCCCTATTGGTTGGGAATAATTTTGTAAATATTGGAGTCGTTCTGTTGACGGCCCATATAACGAACAGTCTGATCGACTTTTCAATGTTGCCGACTTTGGGGTTCATCTTTAATACGGTATTCATAACCTCTTTAATTCTCCTTTTTGGTGAGATTATTCCTAAAGTCTACGCCGCTCATTACCCCAAGACATTGGCGCTTCGGATTTCAGCATTCATTAATGTTCTCGTAATCATTACAAGACCTGTTAATTTTTTACTGATTAATTCAACATCCTTTGTAAACAAGCGGCTCATCAAATACAAAAAGAACCTTTCAATCGATGAAATTTCCAAAGCGCTTCAGCTTACTGACCACCTCGATATTTCGGATGATAAGGAAATTTTGGAAGGTATCGTGAAATTTGGAAATAAAGGGGTCAATGAAATCATGCGATCGCGACTTGAAGTGACCTCTATCGATATTCACAGCAATTTTGAACGAGTGCTTCAGATTATTAGAGAGTCGGGCTACTCACGGATACCTGTATTCGCGGGGACACTTGACGACGTGCGGGGAATCCTTTATATCAAAGATCTTCTTCCATATCTGGATAAAAGCGCTGCATACAGATGGCAACCTCTTATGCGACAGCCGTTTTTCGTTCCTGAAACAAAAAAAATAGATGATCTCCTCGAAGATTTCCAAAAATCGAAAGTTCATATGGCTATTGTTGTTGATGAATTTGGAGGAACTTCGGGATTGGTAACTCTTGAAGACATTCTTGAAGAGATTGTAGGGGACATTGCCGACGAATTTGATGAAGATGAGTCATTGTTTACAAAAATTAGCGAGTCTGAATATCTTTTCGACGGAAGGACAATGCTCAATGATTTCTGTAAAATGTTTGATTTTGAGGATGATATCTTTGATGATATCCGTGGTGAAGCTGATACATTAGCAGGTTTAATACTCGAATTAAAAGGGGAATTTCCTATGCTACATGAAAAATTAGACTGTAAAAGCTTTACTTTTGAAGTTGAGGGAGTAAACACGCGACGTATCACAAAAATCAAAGTTACTATTCGGCCAATCGTACCAACCAAGTCATTATAGGATGTTAAAAGTGAAGCAAATATCTATTTTTTTGCTATTCGGTTTACTGTTTTTTTTAGGTGCATGCAGAAAAGAGTATACTCCCAGACCAAGAGGGTATTTCAGAATTGCCTTCCCTGCAAAGAATTATAAATCAATTGAGATGCTTCTTCCTTATAGTTTCGATATACCTGACTATTCGAATCCGGGGCGCGATTCATTAAATTTGAATCAACTTGACTGGGTTACGATTGAGGTTCCGGCAAACCATGCGCAGATACATCTCAGTTATAAGAAGATAAGTAAGAATCTGGGAAGTTATATTGAAGAGTCGCGTACCCTCGCCTACAAACATTCGGAGAAAGCGAGTTCGATCGAAGAACAGGTATTTATGAATCCTTCGAAAAAAGTCTTTGGAACGATTTACAATATTAAAGGAAATGCAGCCTCGCCCCTGCAGTTTTATCTGACAGACAGTGTAAAACATTTTCTTCGCGGATCACTGTATATAAAGGAGGTACCAAATATAGACAGTTTGCAACCTGTAATTGAATTTTTAAATCAGGACGTTATCAGGCTGATTGAAACGACGGAATGGAAAGAGCGTAAATAATGCCACTCATACTGCGGGAAAATATCGACAATGGAGAATTCGGACTTTGGAAAGTGTCTGAAGAGATTGAAGATTTGCTTTTATTGGCGAACCTGTCTGGTTCTGATGTGATTGCATATTCCGGAATATCTGCTCAGCACCGCAAAAAAGAGTGGCTTGCGACAAGAGCACTTCTCCGCGAACTATTCAGGGAACCACACCTTATTAAATATCATATCGATGGCCGACCTTATCTCGAAAACTGTAAGGTCAATATAAGCATCTCACATTCAACAGGCTATATTGCGATATTACTTCATCATATTTCTATTCCAGGTATTGATATTGAACTTATTAGCCGAAAAGTCGGAAAGGTAGGCAGTCGTTTTCTTTCACCCGATGAATTATTTATCTGTAATGAGAAACCCGAGTTTTCCAATCGTCGGATGTTGTTACATTGGTGTGCTAAAGAGGCTATTTACAAAATGGTACCCTTTAGTAATATTGAATTTGCAACCGATATTCGGATATTAATAGGTAATTTTACTGAAGATTCAGGTTTATTTCAGGGAATTTTTAATGACAAATCTGGTCCGATACCGATTACACTATATTATAAGATCGTAAATGAGGTGCTTATCGTTTGGGGTTGTGTTGATGGGAACAGATTCCATATTTAGAATCTGAAGGAGAAATTTTCTCCCTTGCGAATTGAACAATTAGGGTTTTAAAATGTCTTTATATTATTTATCATAGATAAATAATATAAAAATGAAAATACCTGATCCACATATTATTGTCATCTTCGGCGCATCGGGCGATCTGACGAAAAGAATGCTTATCCCGGCAATTCATCAATTATTTATTCATCATCTTCTGCCTGATGATTTTGCAATATTAGGTACGAGTCGTACACCACTTACTGATGAGGCGTTTCGCCAACGAATTATCGAGTTTTTACCTGCTGACGAAGAGAATAATTCGAAGTTTCTAAATAAAATCTATTATCAGACAATCGATTACGAGTTGCAAGATGACTATCAGGAGCTGAAAAGCCGGTTGGAGAGTTTGATTCAATCCTTGAATATCCCGGCAAATTACCTGTTCTATCTTTCCACACCACCCAATCTTTACGATGTAATTCCAGAGAAGCTGGCTTTGGCAGGTCTTAATAACCAGGCGGATGGTTACAAAAGACTGATAATTGAAAAACCCTTTGGGATTAATCTGGCCAGCGCCAAATCATTGAACATTAGCCTTCTGAAAGACTATGAAGAAAACCAAATATACAGGATTGACCATTATCTTGGGAAGGAAACTGTTCAAAACCTAATGGTAACGCGATTTGCAAACGGAATTTTCGAACCTGTCTGGAACCGGAATTTCATTGAACGGGTTGAGATCTCCTCAGCAGAAAGTCTTGGTGTTGAAGGGCGTGGAGGATATTATGACCATTCAGGCGCTATGCGCGATATGGTACAAAATCATCTGCTTCAGGTTGTTGGAATGGTGGCCATGGAGCCTCCCGTAGTAATCGAAGCAGATGCCATAAGGCATGAGGTGATGAAAGTTTTTCAATCCTTACGTCCAATCAAGCCCGAAGAGATGCAAAAGTATGTGATCCGGGGACAATACACAGCATCAACTATAAAAGGCGAGGCAATAGCCGGGTATCGTGATGAGCCTGACGTAAATCCCGCCTCACACACAGAAACTTATGTCGCGATGAAGTTTTTTATTGACAACTGGCGATGGGCCGGAGTCCCGTTCTTTATCAGGACAGGAAAAAAACTCCCGACAAGGGTAACCGAGATCGTTATCGAATTTAAACCTACTCCGCACCATCTTTTTGATCAAACCGGATTAGATCAATATAAACCCAACCAACTTATTATCAGGATACAACCTGACGAAGGTATTTTGCTGAAATTCAACATGAAAGAACCAGGAGCCGGATTCCGGGTTAATCAGGTTAACATGGATTTTCACTATTCGAGCCTTGCTGATATTCATTTGCCGGCGGCTTATGAACGTCTCATCCTTGATTCTCTGTATGGCGATGCTACGCTCTTTTCGCGAGGCGATACTGTAGAAGCGGCCTGGAAATTTATTCAGCCAATTCTTGATGCCTGGGAAAAAGATTCTTCAATACCGATATATGGCTATCCTGCAGGAACATGGGGCCCTTACGAGTCGGACGGACTAATGGACGGAGAAAATACCTGGCGGTATCCGTGTAAAAATCTTTCGGACGACGGGTTATACTGCGAATTATAAACTTTGAGGCAAAGAATAACAATCTTCTAATCAATGAAACCATATTTACATACGGGTAAAACACCCGAAGATCTTGCTGATTCATTTGCTTTACAATTAATTAGCTGGACAAAAGAAGCTGAAGGGGATTTTCATCTGGCATTATCGGGCGGCAGAACACCATCGTTGTTGTTTTCACTATTGGCTGAAAAATATTCGCAGGAGGCTCCCTGGCAAAAAATCAACTTCTGGTGGGGTGACGAAAGGATGGTCGCACCATATGATCCGGAGAGTAATTTTGGCGTAGTAAATAAACTCCTGTTTTCAAAGATTAGGCTGTCACAAAGCCAGATACACCGAATAAAAGGGGAAGCAGACCCAACTGAGGAGGCAAAAAGGTATGGACTGGAAATAAAATCGCTTGTCCCGATCAGTAATAATTGGCCTGTATTTGATCTGAGTATGTTGGGATTAGGCGATGATGGGCATACTGCCTCTATTTTCCCCAATCAGATGCAATTAATGCATTCTGATGATATAACGGGAATAGCTTTTCACCCTACTACCGGGCAACGACGAATTACTTTAACCGGGAAAGTTTTGAATAATGCCAAAAGAGTTGCCTTCCTGATTTCGGGAGAATCAAAGGCTCACATTTTCAATGAAATAATACACAATTCTGAAAACTCATCAGTTTATCCGGCGTCGCATATCCACCCTAAAGGAGAATTGCACTGGTTTGGTGATGAGGCAAGTATGACGGGAAAGAAAAGTAAGCTTTAATTTTCAAAATAATAACCTGAGTTCGATATAAATTTGAATCTAAAATTTTAAAAAATAAAGAGGGCGGTTCCAATTAAATGCTGTCACTTTACCATAATGACGCACACTCTGTTTTATGATTAATTGACCCTGATTCAATCCTATAAAACTGCTCCAAATCTTCCCTTTTTAAGTGCTTTTTAAGGTCCGTATTTCATTGGGGATTCATTAGGGTTTCATTCGTACCATATTCGGACCTTAAAAACAAGAGAAAATGGTCGGTTTTTGCTTAAAAAGTACCTTCTATCGACCTATCTGCCGATTATAATCATAAATTATATATTTATCTTTTAGGTACTCGCGGAATGCCGGGTCAACATCGTATTTTATTAATGGCTTTTATAGAAAGAAAAGAAATGAATATGTCAATAATCCGGAAATGAAGTCTGCAAGGCTTTATTTCGGCTCTTTTTATTTCGAACTCAGATTAATAGTCAAATCTTCAATTTTTCAGGAAGGCGAGGGGCAGTACCCTTTTCATCACACCAACTCGTGACTTTGTGTAAGCTTTGAATAACCTTTCTGTATCATTTGTTACAGAAAGATTATAAGAAGATTACAGAAAACCGGAGTTGGCAGTGTGAAAATAGAGATGGATTATTACTTCACCAGGAAGTCGAACATTTTCCTTTCACCAATAAATCCTTCGAGCTGGTCATCGATTTTAACAGGACCAACACCTGCCGGTGTGCCTGTATAAATCAAATCTCCAATCTTTAAAGTCACAAACCGGGAGATATGTTCGATGATGGTGTCGACGTCAAAGATCATATCGCGTGAATTTCCCTGTTGTACAATCTCTCCATTTTTTTGCAGCGAAAAATCAATCTGATCAGGATCGCCGAGCTCTTCCTTTGGGATAAATTTCCCTAAAACAGCTGCGGAGTCAAATGCTTTGGCTTTTTCCCATGGTAATCCTTTTTCGATAAGTTGACGTTGCACATCGCGGGCGGTGAAATCGACACCGAGACCAATCTCATCGTAATAACGGTGCGCATAACGTGCTTCAATACTCTTTCCTAGGCGATTAATCTTAACGACTAATTCAACCTCGTAATGAATTTCATTTGAAAATCCGGGGATATAGAAATGCCTGTTATCCAGTAATAAAGAGGAATCCGGCTTCATGAAAAAAACCGGTTCCGTGGGGATATCGTGCTCGAGTTCGCGGGCATGTTTTAAATAATTACGACCTATGCAAATAATCTTCATCCGTAATATAAATTGTTTTTAAAAAGCCGGATGTAACTCGCATGTGAAATTTTTCATCCGTGTTTTAGCTTAACGAACATGCTCGTCTCTCCGCTATATGGTTGTAAATTTAAACAAAATCTACACCTTCCGGTTTAATTCTCTCAGTTTTATAGCGGTCAGTATTTTTTTTGTGTAAAGTGGAAACTCACCCTGCATCATCCATGAAAAATATCCGGGTTCTTCGCGAAGGACCTTTTCTACGGGCTTTCCTTTGTGCTTTCCGAAATTGAAAACTTCGACCCCTTTTTCGTCATAGACGATCCGCCCTGCGAAATCGACACTCTTGTCAAATGCTGAAAATGAAGCTAATGCATCAACACTGTTCACGACAGGGACAGACTTTTTTCCATTGTCGTCAAATTCAACCCCTGCGTATCGGTCGAGCTGTGCTTTTAACACTTCATAAGTTGCTTTGGTATCGGCCATTGCACTATGCGCATTCTCAAGATCTTCTAAAAGATAGAATTTATAAGCGGCTGCGAGGGTACGTTTCTCCATGCGATGGAAAATGATCTGTACATCGATGAATTTATGCTTTTTCAGATCGAGATCTATATCTACTCGCAAAAACTCCTCTGTGAGTAGCGGAATATCAAACCGTGTTGAATTGAAACCTGCCAGATCGCATCCTTCAATAAATTTGGCATACATTTTTGCAACTTCTTTGAAAAGAGGGGCATCTTTTACATCCTCATCGTAAATCCCGTGAATTGCAGATGATTGCGCAGGAATTGGAATTCCCGGGTTGATTCGTTGCAACTTCTCCTCTTCCCTTCCATCGGGGAAAATCTTCAACAGAGCGATCTCCACAATACGATCGGTGACAACATTGATCCCAGTGGTTTCGAGATCGAGAAATACGAGTGGATTTTTAAGGTTAAGTTTCACAACAGACTATTAAATTAAACAAAAAAACCTGGCAGTCGGTTAACCACCAGGCCTATATTAAATATAAATTCAAATTTTAAGCATTAATCATCATCGGCATTAATAACATCAGAACGTCTTCATAATCGAGTTCTTTTTCGGCCGGAAGTAAAAGTCCTGCCCTTGACGGATCGGAGAGTTTCATCTTCACATCTTCGGATGAGAGGTTTGAAAGAATTTCGACAAGGAAGGTAGACTTGAAACCAATCTCCATTGGTTGGCCATCATATTCACATTTAATCGTCTCAACAGCAGAGATTGCAAAATCAATATCCTGAGCCGAAACAACCAATTCTGTGGGGGTCAGTTTTAAGCGAACAAGATTGCTTGCCTGATTAGCAAACACCGAAACGCGTTTAAGTGTCGTGTAGAATTCGACACGGTCAACAACCATTTCGTTTGGATTATTCAACGGAATAACAGAATTATAGGCTGGATATTTTCCTTCAACCAGTCGGCAAACCATTTTAAAACCGCTCAAAGTAAAAAACGCATTCTTTTCATCGAACTCGAGTTTTACATCTGAGTCTTCGCGCGGAAGAAGATTTTTAAGCAATGATGCCGGTTTTTTAGGAAGAATGAAAGATGCTATATCACTGTATTTTGCATCACTTCGTTTGTACCTGACAAGTTTATGGGCATCGGAAGCGACGAAGGTAACCTCATCGGGAGACAACTCAATATAAATACCATTCATTACCGGACGTAATTCATCGTCGGCAGTTGCGAACAGCGTTTTATTGATTCCGGTAAGTAAAAGATCGTGAGCAAGATCGATCTCGTGATGATTATCGCCAAGTTTTGGTAAAACCGGGAAGTCTTCGCCATTGTGACCAACAATTGAAAATTTACCATTGGCAGATAGAATCTCAACTGCCATCGTCTCGGGATCAATGTTAAAAGTAAGGGGCTGCTCAGGAAACTCTTTCAGCGTGTCGAGCATAATTTTTGCCTGGATGGCGATCAAACCCTCTTCTTCCGAATTTTCGAGTTCAATCTTTGTGATAAGGGTGGTCTCCAAGTCAGAAGCCGTAATCATCAAAGTTTTTCCTTCGAGTTTTAATAGAAAATTATCAAGGATGGGTAAAGTGTTCTTACTGCTGATCACCCTGCTGATTGCATTCAGATGCTTCAGCAATTCTGTACTTGAAACGACAAATTTCATCGGTTTATACTCTTAAATTAGTTTACTATATATTTCTATTTCACTCTTTTTGTTGACAAAAGAGATCAAAAATCTCGTTTGCAGGAATTCACGAATTTACAAATATTCAGTCACAATACAATTTCATAAGGCAATTATTTTAAAATTACCCTAATTATAAAATAAAATATCGGCCATTATTTTGTTATCCGATTAATTATCAAGATTCTGCCTCGCGTACTTTCTGCGTCGTAGAAACCAAAAGATTAATCCGCCGGACAAAATTAAAAAGACTGGCAGAACAACATTAAAAAGCTGCCAAAACAACTTTTGCTCCCGTAATTTCACTTTATCGAGTAAGCGCATTTGCATGGTACGCGAACGGAGTTCCATCAATCCGGAATCGTCGCAAAGATAGTAAACTGCATTGACCAAAAACTCCTTATTTCCAAAAGTAATATTCGAAACTTTATCGTATCCGAGTGACAAAGGAGTATATTTTCCTTCTTTGTAGCTTAATTTATTGGCAATGAGACCTCCATCTGAAATGAAGATCATTTTTGTTGTCTTGCTTTCAGCAATTATAGATGTCCCTTTTGCTATTCCTAACTCTTGTACCATCCGATTTTTAAAAACCGATGTAAATTTCCCTTCTGATAAAATGCCTGTCGGGATAAACTGTCTGCTAAACAGATTTCGTGCCGGAGGAGCGTCAATCATTGCAAGGCTAACGATCATTGGACTTTGATTCGATCTTGCATATGGCGAAGAGGAGAGGATAACCGTGCTTTTTCGGGATTCTGTCTCGCCAACCAGATCGATGGAACTCACAAATTCGGACAGTACACGATTGACATTCTTTCCAATAGGATGATTTTGAGACGGAGAAAGTAATGGTGAAAAATACCAGGGAGCCATTGAATATTTAGGAGGTTGTCCTGCCAATGCTGTGTTTACTTTAATTTGCTGACATTCAACGTCCTGTATAAGATCTGAATTAATTCTTACTCCATAGTGAAAAAGCTGATCGTTCAGGTTAAGCTCCCTTGGAAAAGCCATTGTAGACATTCCGTTCGAAAGACTATCGAGACTGACGCTCACGGGATCGATCAGCCACATAATCCGGCCGCCGTGCATCAGATATTGATCGATTGCAAATTTATCTTTTTCGGGAAATGGCTTCGTAGGATTTGCAATGATTAACATTTTAAAACTATCGGGAACCGCAAGGAGATTTTCAGGTGTAATTCTATGAATATTAAAACTTTCGGAAAGCGTAACGCAAATGTCGTGTACCTGGACTTCTTCCAATTCATCATGGCGGGTTAAAAAAGCGACATTCTCCCGTTTTTCCTGGAAAAGCAATTTCAGTCCACGGACAAACTCATATTCAAGCAATTCGACCGATCGAATCAGGTTTTCTTCGTCGCGAAGGAATGGGTCGTTTTTTAATAGATTAACAGCTATTTCATTACCATTAGACCGAAAAATGATTGTAGGAAATACTGTTTTTGTTGTAATTCCCTGTTCAGTATTAATTCTAAGATTTACCGGAGAAATCCCTTTTGCAAGCAAATTTTCGAAGTACTTCTTTTTATCACCTTCAGGCAGCGTAACATCATAAGGATCTGTTGTATGTATATTGATCGGCTGATTGCAATAGATTTTTAAATCGCGTAACTTTTCAAGGGCTGCCGACTGCAATTTCATAAAACCGGGAGGAAGATCGCCTGCGAGTAAAATTTCAGCCTCTACAGGAGCGTTTACCGTTTTCAACAACTGACGTGTTTGGGACGATAGGGTGAATCTTTTTTCGGTAGTGAAGTCAAGTCGGAAAAAATTACTTCCGGAAATGAATGCAACAATCAGTACTATAAAAACATATATAAGGAGGTGGTTTAAAGATCTTTTTAACGGACTTCGTTTCCATTCAAGTACGATGCGTGTAAGGAGAATAAAGAACCCGGCCATCAGCAGAAAATAAAGCAAATCACGGCTATCGAGAACGCCCCTGCTAACCGACTCGTAATGAGCATCTATGCCAAACGAAGTGATTATTGATGAAATATTTGACGGAAAAGGCAATCGGGCAAGGAATCCAAAACCGGAGTACCAAATAAAGCACATAAAAACGGCTAGGATAAAGGCAACTACCTGGTTATCTGTGATTGAAGAAGTGAGTAATCCGATGGTAAGATAGATTACTGCGAGGAAAAAAAGTCCGGTATAACTTCCCCATGTCGCTCCTGTATCGACACATCCAACAGGATTGCCTAAAAGGTAGACAGATAGAAAATAAATTAAGGTTGGTAATAGGGTGAGCAAAACGACTGCCAGAGCGGCCAGAAATTTGGAGAAAATAACCTGAAGTTCTGTAACAGGACGTGTAAGAAGCAGTTCCATGGTCCCGCTCCGTTTTTCGTCGGCAAACATACGCATTGTAACGGCTGGGATCAGGAACAAATAAATCCAGGGAGCTATTTCGAAAAGACCATCCAAAGTTGCATAACCTCCGTCAGGAATATTATAATTCCCGGCAAAAACCCACAGAAACAGTCCTGTCAGCAACAAAAAAACTACCGACACCATGGTTCCCGTAATTGAACCAAAAAACTGGGTGATCTCTTTTCTGAATAAACTGATCATGCCAATACCTATTTTCTTTTTAATAATTCAATCATCAGATTCGCAGCACGTTCTGCGCATCCTGGGCCGCCAAGATCTGCCAATACTTCGGCGTAACCTGCCAGCATCGCTTCACGATAAGTTTTATCTGTGAGTATCTTATTTAATTCGTGGCTAACTGTGTCAGGAGTACAGTATTGTTGAAAAAGCTCTTTTACAATTTCACGGTTAGCGATGAGGTTCACGAGCGAGAAGTAGGGGATTTTAACAAGTAGATCCTTTACCCAGGTTCCCAATCGGCCTGCCTCTATTCTGTAACAAACTACCTGAGGAATATTAATATAGGCAGTCTCAAGCGTGGCTGTCCCGGACGCAACAAGCGCAGCTGTAGATTGTTGCAGGAGTTCATATGTCTGCTCAAATACTGCTGGTATGTTTGTCTTGCCTAAAACTTCGTCATACAATTGTTGCGACTGAGAAGGCGCACCGGCAATAACGAACTGATATTCTGTAAATCGTTTTGAAACAGTTGCCAGAACTGGTAAAATTCTTTCAATCTCGTGACGACGACTTCCCGCAAGCAAAGCTATTATTGGTTTATTCTGCAGCTTATTCTTAAGCGTGAACTCAGCGAAAGTTTCCTGTTGATTTGGCCGGCGTGCCAACTCGTCGATAGTTGGGTTACCAACAAACCGAACCTGATAGTCGTATTTTCTGTAAAACTCAGACTCGAAAGGGAAAATCGTAAACATCTCGTCCACAAACTTTTTCACTTTATGTACACGTTTGGTTTTCCATGCCCAGATCTTGGGAGAGATATAATAAAAGACTTTTATTCCGTTCGCCTTTGCAAATTGGGCCATCCGAAGATTAAATCCGGGATAATCGACTAAAATCAAAACATCGGGTTCAAACTCAAGCAGTTTTTGCTCTGCCAATTTAAAATTTCGACTGATTTTGTGAAGATTAAAAAGAACAGGAAGAAGTCCCATAAATGCCATTTCGCGGTAGTGCTTCAGCAATATCCCTCCTTCGTACGCCATCAGATCCCCACCAAAAAAAGTGAAACTGGCTTTGCTGTCCCCATTTTTTAATTCACGCATCAAATGAGATGCATGCAGATCGCCCGAAGCTTCGCCGGCAATGATAAAGTACTTCATCTTTATATAATTTGTTTTTTAAAGGTCAGATGGAATTGAAGATCAGCGAAGCTAATAGCCATGAAGATATTTTTATTTTCAAATTGTGATTTTTTAGTCATGGCTATTCCATATTATATTAATTTCAGAATGAATATAGCGATTCCAATAACTATTGTTGCAGCCAAAACTCCCCGTCCCGAACTGTAACGATTACTATTGATGAAGAGCATGAACGGACCAAGATTTGGTAATACGGTAAGGCTTAAAACACTGACAAGCTTTTTCGATTCAATCAGTATCCGCACGTATTCGGAAAAACTGTATTGTTCGAATCGAAAGATATAATAGATCATGAAAAATACGACCGGGCTAATAAACCCAACCAGCAGTCCATATATTATCTTGTTAAAAAACAGTGATTTATCATCGTAGTTCATCAGAATTTCCATTTTTGCATGAGCGGGAATGCAGAATAGGCTGTAAGATCGGTATTCACAGGGACGACAGAAACAAAACCATTAAGCAAAGCAAAATCATCTGTATCGCGCGCTTCTGTTTCAGCATTGTTAAAATATCCTTTTAGCCAGTAATATTCGCGACCATGAGGATCTGTTCTTCTTTCAAATTCTTCCATCCATTTTCCCCTCGTTTGACGGCAAAAATTAATCCCTTTTACCTCTCCCTTGGGAATATTCACATTTAAACAAATACCGTCAGGAAGTCCGCGTTCGGCTACTGCCTGAAAAACGCGGGCAACAACAATTTTAGATCGCGAAAAATCGGCTTCCGGACTGTAATCGTTCAACGAAAAACCAATTGACGGAACTCCATGAATACATCCTTCGAGAGCAGCGCCCATCGTGCCGGAATATAATATGGAAACTGAAGTATTGGCCCCGTGATTGATTCCTGAAATAATAAAATCAGGCAATTTTTCCAATAACTGATTGCACGCCAATTTGATACAATCAGCAGGTGTTCCTGTACACGAGTAGATCAAAAGCCCTTCGTCCTCCTGAAGACGAGTAACCCTTAATGGATGGTCAACCGTTATTGCATGCGCCATTCCGGAACGCGGACTATCGGGTGCAACAACAACGATATTTCCAAAAAGACGGATCACTTCGATAAGTTCATTCAATCCTTTCGCATAAACCCCGTCGTCGTTAGTAATCAAGATTAAAGGTTTTTCATCCATTGCTTCATTTACAGATTTACAGTTTGTCAAAGATAATGGATTCAGCACGAAGTAAAGTTATATTATTTAAAAAATCGGATTTTACACTATCCGGTTTAAAGTTAATCTCGCGAATGTCTGATTGTTAATTTATTATGACTGACTGCCGAATCAATTAAGGATTGCTATAAATCCTTTTTCCTTAACTAAAAGAAATAATGGTGAGCGAAAGTGGGATATAAAATAAATGCTAAATTTCAATCTCTTAGCCTGTAACATAAATTTGAGATGGAGTGTTCCACGGATACAAAAATCTTAAAGCAATCTTCATAACTGATCAGTAGGTAATGTGAATAATCTAATGTCGTATTTTGAAAGTCGCATATAAACTAACAATAATATAAAAGAAATGCTCTCTTTGTGTTAAGTCTATGTTAATTCCACATCAACTACATATTAAGTCCATGTTGATTCCATACGGGAACAGAATAAGTAAAAGTATATAATATAATAAAAGACATGCGATTAAACTATTTGCAAATATGCCATTATTCCATTTCTGGTATTTAGTTTAAATATTCAGTTATTTATTTATAATCGCACATCTTATACGTTCATGGTCTTGTTAAAAAATTTTACCTTTGTCTTATAAATCTGACTGCTTTGAAAAGAAAAATTATTCTTCTTGGTACAACTTGGCCCTTCCGAAGCGGAGGTATTGCGACATTCAATGAACGACTTACGCGAGCGCTTATTGATGGTGGCGACGAAGTCATTATATACACTTTCTCACTTCAGTACCCCTCTTTCCTGTTTCCGGGCAAGACTCAACTTTCAGATCAACCTGCACCGGAAGGTTTGGATATCAGAATAAAAGTAAATTCCATCAATCCGTTCAACTGGTTGACAGTTGGTCGGGAGATAAAGCGACTTAAACCCGATTTGCTAATGGTGCGTTACTGGACACCGTTTATGGCGCCTTGTCTGGGCACAATCTCGAGAATTGTTCGCGGTAATGACTATACAAAAGTGATGGCGATCGTTGATAATGTGATCCCTCATGAAACTCATTTTATTGATAATGCGCTAACTCGTTATTTTACGAATAGTTGCAACGGATTCATTACCATGTCGAGAGCCGTATTAAACGACCTTAAGAAATTCAGACCGCTTTCCCCTATGGTCTATACACCTCATCCTCTTTACGATATATTTGGAAATATTGTACCGCGGGAACAAGCGATTAAGCAATTAAATTTAGATCCTGATTATCGGTATCTTTTATTCTTTGGATTTATACGCGATTACAAAGGGCTCGACTGGTTGCTGGAAGCTTTTGGCGATAAAAAACTTCGGCAATTCCCGGTTAAACTGATTGTGGCAGGAGAGTTTTATACCTCGTCAGAAAAGTACTTGCAAATCATTCGTGAGAAAAATCTTGGCGATCACGTTATTTTGAGAACGGATTTTATTCCGGATCAGGATGTTGCAAATTATTTTGGTGCTGCTGATATGATTGTGCAGCCCTATAAGTCGGCCACACAGAGCGGAGTTACACAAATTGCTTTTCATTATAACAAACCGATGCTTGTCACTGATGTTGGTGGACTTGGCGAAATTATCCCGCACGGGAAAGTGGGATATGTTGTAAGTCCCGGACCGGAAGCGATAACCGAAGCAATCTTTGATTTTTATAGTAATGATCGTAATGACTTTTTTACCGGGAATGTCATTTCCGAAAAAGAAAAGTTTTCGTGGGGAACAATGGTAGAGACAATTGATATCGTATACGACAACATTAATAAAATATGATGACAATGATTTGATTCTTATAACACATAACCTGACTAAGCAATAATAAAGGACACCCGGAATCCTCATTTTTAAATTACAATAGCATAAATTTTTATTGTAAAATATTAACGGGAGAGGAAATTAATACAAACAAATTATCTTTCGTAATCGTTTAGATTAAAAAGCTATTTTTACGCTTTATTAAAGTAAAAATGAGGTAATAACAATAGAATGGATCTGCAGACCGAAATAGAAAAAAGAGAAATTGAGGATTCGTTTGAGGACCTGATAAAATCGTTCACCAGACCATTGACATCTGAAAACGAGCAACTAATCCGAAAAGCATTTCAATTTGCCAATTCAGCACACATGGGCGTCAGACGTAAGTCGGGAGAGCCATATATTATTCATCCTATTGCTGTTGCAAAAATTGTTGTGAGTGAAATAGGCCTCGGAACAAAATCTGTTCTTGCGGCAATTCTTCATGATGTCGTTGAAGATACGGAATATACGCTCGATGACATTGAGAATATGTTTGGGTCAAAAGTCGCTTCACTTGTTGATGGACTCACGAAGCTTTCCGGGACTTTCGATTCGAAGCAGGCTACTAATTTCAGAAAAATGCTCCTTACTTTGTCCGATGATGTAAGGGTAATCCTGATCAAGCTTGCCGATCGGCTGCACAATATGCGAACCCTCGAATCGATGCCTCATCAGAAGCAGCTAAAGATCACTTCCGAAACACTTTATATATTTGCACCTCTCGCTCATCGTCTTGGCCTTTATGCCATAAAATCCGAACTCGAAGATCTAAGTCTTAAATATAAAAATCCCGAAATTTTCCAGCAAATTGAATTGAAACTCCGAAGTGAGCAGGAGAGAATGAATTACCTTGTCTTCGATTTTGCGAAGCCTATTCAGGAAAAGCTATATACCGAGAATTTCGATTTCACAATCAGCGGACGCCCAAAATCGATTTATTCGATCTGGAATAAAATGCAGACCAAGAATGTTACATTTGATGAAATCTACGATTTGCTCGCTGTCCGGATTGTCTTTAAACCAAAAGAAGGAATTTCTGAAAAACGACAATGTTTTGATATTCTGTCACTTATAACTGATATCTACACGCCTAAACCTGACCGGATTCGTGACTGGATCACGATTCCAAAGGCCAACGGTTACGAAGCATTACATGTTACCGTGATGGGGCCTGAAGGACAATGGGTTGAGGTTCAGATTCGTACGGAAAGAATGGATGAAATTGCCGAACGGGGATTTGCCGCACACTACCGATACAAAGAGGAGGGAGCTTCGGAAAGCGAACTCGATAAATGGCTCCTTAAGATCCGTGAATTGCTTGGCAACCCGGAATCAGATGCACTTGACTTTCTCGATGAGTTCAAATTAAATCTCTATTCTCAGGAGATTGTAATCTTTACCCCTAAAGGGGAGATGAAAATGCTTCCCAAAGGGGCGACTGTTCTTGATTGCGCATACGACATACACTCCGAACTGGGAAATCATTGTATTGGGGCAAAGGTCAACCATATTCTTGTGCCGATGAGCCATGTTCTGAAAAGCGGCGATCAGGTTGAAATCCTTACCTCCGATAAACAATCGCCTAAACCTTCATGGATTGAAAGTGCCATAACGGCAAGAGCAAAATCTAAAATCAGAGACTCTTTCAAACAGGAACAGAAGAAACATATCGAAGACGGAAGGAATCAGTTAAATCAGCAACTCGAGAAATTAAATGTAAAACCCTCTTCCAACACACTCAAGAAACTTATTAATCACTACGGACTACATACCAAAGAACAATTATACGCCGAAATCGGAATGGGGCTGGTCAGCCTCGATAACCTTGAAACGACGCTTCTCGAAAAATCAATCAATAAATTTATAAAATTCTGGAAACTCTCTTTTTCGTTTGGAGGTGACAAAAAGCTGGCCAATCAAATTATTGACAAAAAGAAGCCCTATCTGCTCGACGAAGATCAGAAAAAAGCCAACTATCTTCTTGCGCCATGCTGCAATCCAATCCCGGGTGATGATGTAGTTGGATTTGTTTCGGATGATGGACGAATCATAATCCATAATAAATCGTGCCCCGAAGCAGTTAAATTGATGTCAAGTCACGGAGACGACATTATTGAAGCTACCTGGACGAAATCAAAAATGCTTTTTTACCTTATTCACCTTTATATCAGAGGTTTCGATCAACAGGGAATTGCAAATAAAATCATCAACGTGATTTCAAACGAATATGCAATTAACATGCGGTCAATCAGTCTTGATGCTCACGATGGTATCTTTGAAGGAAATTTTTATCTTTATATTCAAAACACAGAGCTCCTGGAAACGCTGATAACAAAGCTCTTAAATATTAAAGGCGTTGACTCGGTTAATCGTAAGGATATTTAAGCTCTAAACCTGTAAATTTTTCTCTAAAAATGTTTGATTCCTAAAAATATTTCTAATTTTACACTCTATTTTAACTTAGATTAAGTATGAATAGTCTGCTTGACAATAGAGAAACAGTAAAATCCCTCTTCACGGAATACCTTGAAAGGAAGGGACACAGAAAGACTCCGGAACGGTACGCTATTCTTGACGAAATATATTCGCGCGAGGGGCATTTCGACATCGAAACGTTATATATTTCGATGAAGAATAAAAACTACCGGGTAAGTCGTGCGACGTTGTACAACACAATTGAACTATTGCTTGATTGTAAATTGGTTGTGAAACACCAGTTTGGAAAAAACATTGCTCAGTTTGAGAAGACGCTTGCTTCCAGGCAACACGATCACCTCATTGATATTCGAAACGGGAGGGTAATAGAGTTTCAGGACCCGCGAATACTGGAAATCATTGAAGATGCCTGTGCCAAAAATAATTTTAAACTCTCGCATCACTCCCTTTATCTTTACGGCGAGATGAATGATCCGGATTCTAAATAACATATATTTAGGTAGTTATCGTTATATGTAGTGAAACTTCCGCAATATTTAATTCAACAATTATCTTAAAAGAATTTATAATTAACCTTCCCGGCGGAAGGTTTTTTTTAGCCCTTTTTCGGAAAATATTCTTTACCTTTGATCGATTTTTGCCCATCGTTTAAAGAGATCTGCAAATGCTTTAAACATTTAGGTTTATACCTCCGTGAAAATCAACTGCAAAAAATAATAAGTAAAGATATTAAAATGAAAGTAGATGTATTGCTTGGTCTTCAGTGGGGAGACGAAGGAAAAGGAAAAGTTGTGGATGTTTTAACTCCTCGTTATGATGTTATTACCCGTTTTCAGGGGGGGCCGAATGCTGGTCATACCTTGGAATTCAACAATATCAAACATGTGTTACACACGATTCCTTCCGGAATTTTCAGAGCCGATAAGATCAATATCATCGGGAACGGAGTCGTAATCGATCCGTCCATCTTTAAAACAGAGATCGATTCGCTGCTAAAATTAGGGTTTGATCTGAAAAAGACACTCTTAATCTCAAAAAAAGCCCACCTTATTCTTCCAACACACAGATTGCTTGATGCCGCATCCGAAGCAGCAAAAGGGGCTGATAAGATTGGATCGACGTTGAAAGGAATTGGTCCTGCCTATCGCGATAAGATTGGTCGTGACGGACTTAGGATTGGTGACATTCTTAGTAATTTTGAAGAGAAATATAAGGCTCGGGTTAAACAACATACTGATCTGCTGACTAATTACTATCATTTCGATTACGAGGAAGCGCTTCGCGATTACGAAAAAACATGGTTTGAAGGAATTGAAACAATCAAACAATTTCAATTGATTGACAGCGAGACTGTAATCAATAAATTAGTCGAATCCGGTAAATCGGTAATTGCAGAGGGTGCGCAGGGAACAATGCTTGATATTGATTTTGGCTCCTATCCTTTTGTGACCTCATCCAATACAATCACTGCGGGCGCATGTACAGGATTGGGAGTCGCTCCCAACAAAATCGGAAAAGTATATGGAATCTTCAAAGCTTATTGCACACGTGTCGGGAGCGGTCCGTTTCCTACTGAATTGCTTGATGCTACAGGGCAGAAACTCAGAGATGTAGGACACGAATTTGGTTCTACAACAGGTCGTCCGCGTCGTTGCGGCTGGCTCGATCTCGTTGCGTTAAAATATGCGATTATGATCGACGGAGTTACTGAACTGATCATGATGAAAGCCGATGTGCTTGATGATTTTGATTCAATTGAAGTCTGTACGAAGTATAAGGTTGATGGCCAGCTTACAGAAGATTTCCCTTACGAACTTGACGGAAACGTAGAGCCCGTTTATGAATCGCTTCCAGGGTGGAAAAAACCGCTTACCGGTGTAACTTCCGAAAAGAACTTCCCGAAAGAGTTGAGCGAGTATATTCAATTTATTGAATCGAAGCTAAATGTTCCGGTCAGGATAGTTTCTGTTGGTCCTGATAGATCGCAAACTATTGAACGATAGTTTAATTAGACATAAGACCGGATCGACATGATAGAATAAGCGACTGGTCTGAAATTTGATATGGCATAACAAATGAGAAATCCCGGAACTCTGCCGGGATTTCTCATTTTGTTACAGATTGCCACATTCTTTCACGGCCCCTCGCGGCCTCTGGTGGCCTCTCAGTTTAAATTAATCTGAATTATCCCAATCCTCATTACCTTTATCTATCGATAAAGGCGCTCCACTTCCTTCGTATCTGGTCCGTACCAACTCCGTACCTTCCTCGTACCAACTTCGGGCTCCTTTTTCCGGTCATAGTTTTATGGGTATTTTGTGTTTCATAACCTGTATTTCCTAAGCCTTCATGAAACCGGCATCCCTGTTCAAATCCATTTTATTATGCATTCTTAAATATCTTCCCATCTAAAGAGCAACGAAGATCGGAAAAAAGGATTTTTTATGGCTCTATAACGATTTGTATGGATAATTGGATTTTTTAATGATTGCTAATGGTTATTAGTGATTGGCAGACTCGCTTACTAAAAAATAAGGAATTATCTTAATTTTAAAATAATTAGATTCAGGTAGTTAGTATTATCATGCCAGCTGTTCAGATACTTCGGGACCAAAAGCCAGCTGCTTATTGCATAAACCATTTGAAAGCGGTTCGCAAAATTTACCCACACGCCCCGTCATAGAGCCTTTTTTATTTAGTGGCAATTGTTTACATTTGGATCAAATAAATACGATGATGATCAATTTAACCTCCGAAACGTTGGGTCTTTATACCGATTTCTATGAATTATCGATGGCTCAGGGTTATTTTTTGGCCGGTAAAAAAGACGAAAAAACAGTCTTCGATTATTTTTTCAGGACAAATCCCTACGAAGGGGGATTCCTCGCTTTTGCAGGGCTCGCCGACTTACTCAATTCATTATCAGCCTTTCGATATTCGGATGAAAACCTCGAATACCTCGCAAAGCAAGGTTTTCGAAGCGAGTTTCTTAATTATTTGAAAGATTTCACTTTTACAGGAACCATTCATTCTGTGCGCGAGGGTGAGATCGTTTTTCCCAATGAACCGCTACTGCGCGTTGAAGGGAATATTATTGAGGCCCAGCTTATTGAAACCTTACTTCTCAATGTCCTTAATTTTCAGTCTCTGATTGCGACCAAAGCCTTCAGGGTGAAATTGGTTTGCGGAGAGAAAGACTATGCCGATTTTGGTCTTCGGCGTGCTCATGGGTTTGGTGGTATTATGGCCAGCCGCGCTGCAATTATAGGCGGCGCCTCTTCGACTTCAAATGTACAGGCCGGATTTATATACGATATCCCTGTTTCGGGAACGATGGCGCATAGTTGGATACAGAGTTTTGACGATGAGCTGACTTCTTTTCGCGAGTATGCGAAGTTTAATCCCGCTAATACGGTCCTTCTTGTCGACACATACGATACTTTGCGCAGCGGCATCCCCAATACAATTATTGTGGCCAGGGAGATGGAATCCGAAGGGAATAAACTGATTGGAATCAGGCTCGACAGCGGCGATTTGGCTTACCTGAGTAAAAAAGCGCGTAAAATGCTGAATAATGCTGGATTCGATTACGTTAAGATTTTCATATCCAATCAGCTTAATGAATATGTGATAAACAGTCTGAATGAACAGCACGCCCCAATTGATGGGTATGGTGTTGGTACAGAGCTTGTAACAGGTAAACCAGATGCAGCGCTCGACGGTGTTTATAAACTGGCGCTTTGTAATGATAGTCCGCGTATGAAGATTTCGGAGAATGTCGAAAAGATGACTTATCCCGGAAGGAAATCGCTTTACCGCTATTACGACAGTGAAGGAAACTTCTTCCGTGACGGCATCCTGCTCGAAAACGAAGACCCTGATATTTGCGATTGTATTTATAATCCGATTCTGCCGGACAAGTGTACCACCGTAAGCGGCCTGATCAGAGAAAACCTTCATACAAAGGTTTATGAAAATCAGACAATCACCAGTCCGCTCCCTTCTCCGCAGCAGAGTCACGATTATTTAATGTCAAGGGCCGCCTTATTACCTGCCGAGCATAAACGTTTTATAATGCCGCACATTTACAAGGTTGGGAGTTCTAAGGCACTGCTTGATTTAAGAGAGCAACTTCGGAAAAAGATCGGCGGCAAAACAATCTGATATTTGATTCAGAATATTGATTGGATCGAGGCAAACGACTAAAAGCCTATTTTATTCAGAACCACCACCTGAAACAATGAAATGAACTTCTTTCACTGGCAGGATAAAGGTGAATTCCTTTTGATTCTTAATAATATAAATCTTGTACTTGTCCGTTTTATGCAAAAGATCATTTTCGTTTCCATAAAATCCAAAATTATTAGTAATGAAAAATTGAGAATTAATAATAAGCTTTTGAACACTAAGTAATAAGAAATAATGTCGTAAAATGTTCTTCGTCTCACCTGGACTAATCCCTTCCTTTTGGGATGGATTTAGATGAATTTTATTAAACCGGACTATATTACAACGTTTTATTTTAGAAAATAAGTCTTTTTTTGGGAGGACTTCCCATCCCCCTTTGAAAAAGGGGGAACACAAGGGGGATTTATTTTGAAAAAAGGGGACCAAGGGGGATTTGTAAGATATGTGAAACACAACATTATATTATTCATCCTACTTAGTTGTTGATCTTCATATTTTTAATATAAAGCTTTCCTGAGAATCCTGAGCGAATGCACAAATTGCGACAACCACAAAGATCGCTGTGAAAAATACATATACTTTTTTCATATTTTAATATTTAAAAAATAATGATCCCTCACGGGAATGCTGCCCCCTCCACCGGAATTCCCAATAGAGGGGGCAAAAATATTAATTCCCAGCCTTTGATTTTATATTTTGGGGAGGATTCAATGACCTAAAAACAAATACTGATTGCTGTAAATAGCCTTCTTGCACTGGCTCAGGACGAAATGAATATTCGAATGTTATGTTTTCTTTAATCTGAGACGCATATTCCTTGAGTTTTGCAACAGGAACTTCAGCAGGCTCCCATCCACGAAAGCTAAAAGAGACACTAATTATTTTACCCGAAGTCGTAACTATAAAATTAGCGATACAACTATTCGTTCCAAGATATTTAATTTCTTCGGGCTTAAATATTTTTAATTCAATCTGTTTAAGTTTTTCGATTGAATTAACTTCCATCCCAGTTACTTCAACATATTGCCCTTTTCCGCCTTTAGGTGAAGGATATTGTTCCTTACTTGCGGGATCAAGATAATATACGTCAGTATTGCCATAAATACTATTCTTCTCTTTCTTTATTAAAAAAAAGTTTTCCTGAGAATCCTGAGCGAACGCATTAATTGCGACAACCACAAAGATCACTGTGAAAAATACATATACTTTTTTCATATTTAAATATTTTAAAATTAAGATTGAATTGAATTTAAAATTTGTTTCCATTTGAACGTTCTCTTAAAACATAAATTTTGTAATTACTATTTTTGATAACAGCCAGACGATGTGATTATTGAATTTAGGGCCTTTGGTGAATTAAGATTTGTACTATAAGCAGATCGATAAGCTGGATTATATTGATAAAATAAACCAAGATACTTTACATAATCAGCTTTCGGAATTGTCGCTGATCCGTTTCGAAGTATTAATTTTATCGATTCAAACCTTCTTATGCACCTCGCTGCAAACGAAGAGCATACCAAGATTCGAATCGTTATGGCAACAATTCTTTGATCATCTTCAGCATCTTTTCCGATCCTGGGTAAGCGGTAACTTTATTTTTCAGTTCACCTTTTGTGTTATAAAACAGATAACTTGGTATACCTTCAAAACCAAAACTATCCATTACATATCTCCATTCCTCCTTTGTGAGATAATAATGCTCTCCACCGATTATTTTGATGTTCTCCTCCCATAGTTTTTGGGGAGAAGAACCATTGGTGATATATACAAATGCGATGTCTTTACCATGCATTTCATTTTTGACTTCCCGGGTCTCTTTCATCGCAGCCATACAAGGACCGCACCAGGTCGCCCAAAAATCGACTAAAACTGCTTTCCCTTTATATTTGGCGATAATGGCATTCATTACTGCTTCTTTGGGAACTGCTGGTGTTTTATTAACGACTGTTTTGAAATAGTTTTTTTCTTTTTCCAACTTTATGACCGCTTCATTCCTTTTTAAAAGAATCTTTGTGAATTCTTCATTCTTAAAATAGCTTCCGATATTTTCTTTCTGTTTATCTGACAAAGGTTTTAGCTCTTCGTTAAACTGCCGGGCATAGGCATTGGCAGTTAGCATATCATAGAACAAACCGGTATCCGAACCTATCAAATCAGCCATCGTTGTTTTTACTTCTTTAAGTCAGTCATTTACCGGGATATCTTTGATCGCGGGAATATTGAGTGTTTTATTAGAAAGTATCGTTTGTAAAACCTCGTAGTAAGTGTAATTGTATAAATTCTGAGGATCGCTCAGTTTAAAATCTTTAAGAAACGCATAATATGACCTGTTTGGTTCCTGGGGCGTAAAATTATCGGGTGCTGCTTTAGGTTTAAAATTCCGATAGTTCAGAGATATAATGTCTTGATAGGCAAGAAGGTTATAATTAAGATAAGTTAATCTGCATTCATTTGTGATGTAGTTCTTTGCTTTTTCTGATAGTATTGAATCATTTATTGATCTTTTCAATCGTTCTACCAACAACTTTTCGATGGCAAAATGACTGAAATCTTCGGGCGTCATGTTATAAGTGCGCGTGGTATCATGGACACCCATGAACTTAAAGAACATCTTTCTGTAATTTATTATATCACTGGAAGTTAAGTCAAGACTGCTTTCCATATTTGCCTTTATCTTACCGGTTTCATCAAAAGAGATTTCTAATTTCGTTATTTCACCGGGTATCAAACCGACGCAGAATACATTAGAATTGAATATATCTGAACCAATGATGCCAATCGTTGTAGTACACTCAACCGGAACTTCGAAATGAAAACTGCCTTCTTCACTCAATTTCATTTTGAATTGACTCATTTCTGCGGTAACCGGATTTGGTACATACAAAATCAGCGTTGGAAATGTTTCACCTATTTTCGGTTTGAAATTAGTAACTGTACCAGTCACTTTGGCAATTCCTGCCTTAATTTTGGGATCAGGCAACCGATCATTTTGGGCATTTACAGCTGATAAAAACATAAAGCAAACTCCAATCAATAAAACAGATTTTAAGGAAACTGCAAAATCTTTCATGAAAATTTATTTTTCGTTTATAAAACGCGTCTGGTCTTTCTTAATCATTAATAAATGCCAGAGGGGCAAAGTCAATGGATATTATAAAGGGGAAATGAATAACAAACATAAAACAATCGTGTCTTTAATAGAATTGATAAGTGAGATAAAATTAATAAAAAATTGATTAATAATTATATTGATATGGTTTATGATTAAGAATGCCGGTAGAATAACTTTACTAATTTACAAAACAGGAATTTTAAAAGCATAATCCATAAAAACTATTTCACCGTTTGCGGCACCCTATATAGTTTCTCCAGGTTATAACCCCTTTCACGGGCTTTGTCGAGCAACATATTGTAAATCGCAGGATCCATTTGCGGAGTGCGGCTCAGAATCCAGAAATATTTGTCGGAAGAACTACCGATCATCGCATATTGATAATTCTCAGCATCCAGTTCAAGGACATAGTAATCAGCATAAAAGATCCAGAAAAAGGAGACCTTTAACTTGCCGGGCTCCAGTTTGTTCGGAATCTTTGCCTTTCCGATCGCCTTCGACTTTTCTCCGTCAAGCGTGTTTTTAAATCCTTCATTCAGAACTTTAATCATCCCATCTTCCTTTAAAGAATAGGTTGCGGTTACCCCCACAAGATTCTTTTCGAAGGAGTGCGGAAACCGGGCAATCTCATACCAGGTTCCGAGGTAACGATTCAGGTCGAGTTCCTTTACGGTCGTTTGATCAATCATTTGGCTTTGGGTTTTAGTGCAGCTGCAAACAAATAGAATGCTGAATATCAGGAGACCACTGAATATTCTCATAACAGGGTTTGCTTTAAGTTTCTCAAAATTAGCCAATAAATAATGATTTAAGTACTTACTATGATAAAATATTGCATTTAAACTTACCTTCACTTTTGCTTCTTCGTAGTTTAAGTAATATTTGAATAAGGTTTTTGTATCATTTGTTACAGTAAGATTACACAAATTCCCTCTTTGGCATATTGAAAATATATTTTAAACACTGGTTGAATCCCGCATTTCGCGGGACGAGCTCTAAATTTGGCAGCCTGTTATTACAACTTACTGTTTGATTTTGTGTTTGGGAATGTGACATCGGTTTATTCATTCCTTAATTGCAAAATAATCGGTGTTTTTGTTGAAAGTCGCAGTAAATCGTAAGTCATTATTAATTTATTTACCTCGAATCATCGTATATTTGGTCTGTTGCAACTTATCAGAAACTTAGGTAATAATTCAATCTTATCGACAAATAAAAATCCAACGATATGGGGAAAAGTATAAAAGGAACACTTACAGAACAGAATTTGCTGAAAGCTTTTGCTGACGAATGCCAGCAAAAAAATCGCTATGAATTCTTTGCGGAAAAGGCCAAAGCGGAAGGGTACGAACAGATTGCTGCCATCTTTGAGAAGACGGCTTTACAGGAACAGTCGCATGCCAAGCAGTTCTTCAAATTTATGGAGGGCGGACCAGTTGAAATAAAAACTGTCTTCACAACCGGAATAACCGATCAAACAACTGATAATCTGAAAACAGCTATTAATGAGGAAAGGAATGGATGGGAGGAGCTCTACCCAAAGTTTTCAGCGATTGCCAAAGAAGAAGGATTTCCAGCTATTGCGGCTATCTTTAAAATGATTGCCAAAGTAGAAGCGGAACACGGGAAAAGATTTCAGAAGCTCCTTGAAAGAATTGAAGATGGAACCGTTTTTCATCGCGATAAACCAATAAGATGGGAATGCCGCAAATGTGGATATGTTCACGAAGGAGAACAGCCACCGCTGAGTTGTCCGGCTTGTCAGCATCCGATTGGATATTTTGAAGAGATGGCAGAGAATTATTAGTTGTAAATTATTAATTATAGAAATAGTACCCGGATGATTGCTCAAATTTCAAACAATCACCCGGTCACTCTTAATCAAGGGGTTACTTTTTATTTCTCTTTAATATCGTAGGCCATTAAGGCATTACCATGCCGGACATACAATGTTCCATTGCCGATAACGGGATGCGAAAAATGTTCTTTGGTTCCTTTGTCGATCTTAAACTTGCTGACCTCCGCTAATTTATTGTTTTCGAATTTGAAGAGCTTCATATTGCCGGTTTCGTTGTAACAATAAAACCGGTTGTCGGCATAAATAAGGCCTCCTTTATTCCCGGATAAAGAATCTGCAATGCTTCCGGTATTTGTGTCAATACAAATCAGCTTCTTTTTCTTTGTCGTTGTAAACAAATGGTTGCCGAGTTTAACATAGCCACCCATTGCATTTGTTGCATTCCTGTTTCTCCAGACTTCCTTAATGTTTTTCCCGTCGGGGGCTATTTCGAGTTTTACTGCTCCATTCCCATTTTCATCTTCGACGAGGTAATAAAGAAAACCATCGGCAAAAATGGGGGTGGTGCAATGTTCGCCCTCATATTTGAAGTTTTCAACTTTCTGCAACCAAAGCAGTTCTCCGCTCTTTGCATCAAGACCAAATATATTGTGTCGTGAGATGGTAACAAAAACCTTGCGCGAAGGTAAAGTGATCATGATTGGAGAGCAAAAGGCAGTTGTATCGCCGAGGGCTGCTGAGGTCCAGATTGTTTTACCTGAGAATCTGTCGAGGGCGGCTACATTTTTGATTACTCCGCCGGGCATGCAAAAGAGGTTGTCGCCGTCAATCAATGGTGATTCGGAATAGCTAAATTCATTTTCATATCCGCCTAAATCAGCAACCATATCAACGGCCCATTTCTCTTTACCTGTGGCGAGTCCATAACAGGCTAACCGACCTTTTCCTGAAGTGGTATAAACCAAATCGCCTGCAACAGTGGGTGTTGAACGCGATCCGGGATAATTGGCCGAAAATCCTTTGCCGTAATACTCTTTCCCATTTGGCGCTTTCCAAAGTAATTTGCCTTTCAGATCGAATGCAAACAGATAACTCGTACTATCGGCATTATTTGACTCACCGTTAATAAGCACTTTATCGGCGGTAATAACGGGAGCTGCAAAACCGGAGCCGATCTCTTCGTAAGACCATAAAAGCGAAGGTCCGTTTTCAGGCCATGTCTTCATTAATTTGTTTTCGTTGTAGATACCGTCGCGGTTATTGCCACGCCATTGATACACTTTTTGGGCCAGGCCTGGTGCATTGAAATAATTAGTAAAAAGGCACAGAAAAAAGCAGATAGCAAGATTTTCATAGTTCACTTTATAAATTGTAATTTCCTTTCAGCATCAGAAGTTCACCACATTAGTGGTTAAGTGGATTTGCAAATATAATAAATCTGTTCCTAATAAAAATCACTCAATTTTATATAATTCAACTCTTAACTGGTATTACTTAAGTAATAAGAATGAATAGAAGTCGTATTTGCAAAAGCGGGAAAGGGAGATGGGAGAAAGGGTCATTAAAATAGTCGTTGAAAGATTCATTGGCTTCACCGTCATTGTTTCACGTCATTGGTCATAAAGACGTCATTGAAAAGGTCATTAAAAAAGTTCATTGGCTTCGCAGTCATTGAAAAGGTCATTAAAAATCTTCGTGTGAGGATCCGACGCTGATACAGACGCGATATGGACCCAAACATAGAGCAGACATAGAGCAAGTACGAGGGAAATATGGAGCAAACCCATCCGGGCTGTTTGTTTGAACCATGATAAATGTGTATTAAAAGTACAGCCCTATGTTTTGAACGTATGTAAATCCCATACTGGCAAAAGACGACATTTATTTATTCCGATTACTTAGTTAACCTGAGTTCGATATAAATTTGAATCAAAAATTTCAAAAAATAAAAAGGAGGGTTT